>NZ_CP092370.1:0-328230 GCF_028473145.1 Flavobacterium sp. CBA20B-1 | reverse complement strand
CCCGGAATGGGCGGCACCAGATTTTGATTGGGAATATCCCAAAAATTCAAATTATAAAAATGCAGCAGTAAAGCTTTGTTCAAATAATAAACTGCCTTTGGATTAGCAAACAAAATGGTATCAATTCCCTCTCGATTTTTTACAATGAATTGTTTTAATTCGGGAACTTTTACAATCAATTCCTGAAAATTATAAGGCTTGTTGTGAAAACTTCTAGGATGCAATTTATCTTTTGAATGATTCATTTAGAAACTATCTTATATAAAAACAGCCTTAAAGTTAATTTTTAAGGCTGTTGTAATTTATTATTCCCACTCAATTGTTGCTGGTGGTTTAGAGCTTATATCGTATGCAACGCGGTTAATACCTTTTACTTCGTTTATGATTCGGTTTGAAACCAATTCTAAAAATTCGTAAGGTAATTTACTCCAAGTTGCCGTCATAAAATCAATAGTGTTTGCCGAACGCACAACCGCTGTATATTCATACGTACGCTCATCGCCCATTACACCTACCGATTTTACTGGTAACAATACTACGAAAGCTTGCGAAACTTCGTCGTATAAATTATGATTGTAAAGCTCATCGATAAAAATCTGATCAGCTTCTTGCAAAATTCTCACTTTTTCGGCATCAACTTCACCTAAAACACGGATTCCTAATCCTGGTCCTGGAAACGGATGGCGGTAAACCAATTCGCGCGGAATACCTAACTCAACACCCACTTTACGCACTTCGTCTTTAAACAATTCGCGCAAAGGTTCTAACAATTGCAATTTCATGTGTTCTGGCAATCCGCCCACATTGTGGTGAGATTTTATAGTTGCCGATGGTCCTTTTACCGACTGCGATTCAATAACATCAGGATAAATTGTTCCTTGTGCCAAGAATGATGCATCGCCAAATTTTTGAGATTCTTCATCGAAAACAGCCACAAAGTCACGCCCTATTGATTTGCGTTTTGCTTCAGGCTCATCGATTCCTTTTAAATTGGTTAAGAAACGTTCCGAAGCATCAACCATTTTAATGTTCATGTGAAAATGCTTGCCGTAATTTTCCATTACTTTTTTGCCTTCGTCTTTGCGCAACAAACCTGTATCAACAAAAATACACGTTAATTGGTCGCCAATGGCACGATGAATTAAAACAGCTGCAACCGAAGAATCAACTCCGCCCGAAAGCCCTAAAATAACTTTTTTATCGCCAACCACTTCTTTAATTCGTTGAATTTCGGTTTCGATAAAATCTTTTAAAACCCAGTTTTTCTCTGCTTTACAAATATCAAAAACAAAGTTTTCTAACATTTTAGATCCAAATTCAGAATGGGTTACTTCGGGGTGAAACTGCACCGCATAAATACTTTTGGCTTCGTTTGCCAAAGCAGCAATTTCTATATTCGATTTTCCTGAAACAACGAAACCTTCTGGTGCTTTTTCCACTTCATCAAAATGGCTCATCCAAACGGTAGATTTATCAGGAATTCCGTTAAATAATCTATTAGCAGCTAATACGGTTAATTCAGATTTTCCATATTCGCCTTTTACACCTTTCTTCACTTCGCCACCCAAAAGATGCGAGATCAACTGCATTCCATAACAAATTCCCAAAACAGGAACTCCCATTTCAAACAATTCTTTTTCCACTAAAGCAGCCTCACTGCCAAAAACAGACGAAGGACCGCCAGAGAGAATAATTCCTTTGGGATCGTGTTTTTTTATTTCGCTAATAGGTGCATTGTAGGGAATAATTTCAGTGTAAACTCCAAATTCTCGAATTCGGCGGGCAATTAACTGGTTATATTGCGAACCAAAATCTAAAATAATAATACCTTGTGTCATTGTGCTGTTTGTGTTTGTGCAAAAATAACCTAAATCTTGCATTTTTAAAATATATTATGCCTTTTTTACCATTATTTTTTTGTTTTGATAAATAATGGAATTATTTTTGTTAAACTTACAAAAAGATAAAAAATTGTTTTGCTTATGAATTCTTTTAAGAATTTACTTCTTGCTGCGGCTTTTGTACCTGCTTTTTTTTCTTGCACAGAAAAGAAAGAAGAAAAAGTTTTTATTCGGCCGGATTTATTAGACACCATTTTTAGCAGTTCGTTTGAAGGCGTAATTCCTTGTCCGGATTGTCCTGGAATTGAATCATCTGTAAGAATTTATAGCGACAGCACCATTTCGCGAACGGTTTATTACCAAGACCGAAATGAATTGCCGGTTACCAAAGTGGGCACTTGGAAACTAAACGATAGTATTTTTACGGCAACTTTTGACAGAGAAAAATTGTTTTTCAAGATTAAAGATTACAATAAAATTTTGCGTGTGGGTAGCGATTTAAAAGAAGTTACCGGCGAATTTGCAAATGATTACGTGTTGCACAAACGCAAAACCTTTAAGCCTGAAAATATTGAAGGTATTTATTGGGTGGGCGATACATTGAATTTATACAACAAATTGCATATAAAACATTTGAAAAAAGAAAACTATAATTTGGTTTTTTCGCACTACAATAAATTGGATTCGTTGAGTAATTGCAAAACCTCATTTAAAGCTGTTTTAGATAAAAATCTGCAATTAAACAGCAAGTTGAATGATAGTTTGGGCGATTTACGCATTGTTTTCACTCGGAAAGCTGCTCATGTTTTGTTTGAAAATGTTTCAAAAGATTCTTTGCGTTTTAAATGTAACGATACCGTTCGTTTTGTTCCGTATAAAGGTTCTTATAAGAAAAGATAGTTGTTTTTCTGCTAAAAAAACAACTATCTCATTGATAATCATAAAAAAAAGCTGTTCAATCGAACAGCTTTTTTTATTAAAATCTATATCCTACACTAAAGTCGCCTCTAAAAATACCAGACGCATTAGGGTTTTCATCCATAAGGTTTCTACCGTAACCTGCTTTTATTTCGAAAACAAAACCAATAGTGTTTACCCACTTCCAACCTAAAGCAAAACCTGCTGCAACGTCAAAGTAATCATCTTTTCTTTCATAATAATAATAGTTTCCATAAGGATCTATTGTATAATTATTAAAGTAGTTATAAGTTCTACCAGAATAGAAATCTGCAAAACCTTCTACAAACATCCCTTTTGCACCGTATTCTTGACTTTTGTTGAAATAGAATCGGTAGTAAGGTGATATTGAGAAAAGCTGTTCTGTATAAGCTATATCTTGATTGCTTCCAAAGCCAATAAGCATATTTGCACCAAAACTTTGGTTTCTGTCAATAATTCTTTCGTAACCTAAATCGAATGAATTTCCAGTTAACAATCTTATTGTACCTATGCGCAATTCATTTTTTTTGTTGAAAACCATATCCGATGACTCGGGATAAGTGGTCTGTGCGTTTCCAATAATGCCTGCAAGCAGTGAAAACATTAGTGCAACTTTTTTCATAATTTATAGTGTTATTTTTTTAAGAATTAATTATTGCGCTTCCATATCAACCGTAGTTTCTGCAGCGATTTTTTTGTAAGTTCCATCGATTAATTTTCCTCTTATAGCTTCAAAAGCAGCCAATGTTTGGTCGATATCTTCGTAGGTATGTGACGCGGTTGGAATTACACGCAATAAGATGATTCCTTTTGGAATAACCGGATATACCACAATTGATAAAAAGATGCCATAATTTTCGCGTAAATCGTTTACCATAATCATTGCTTCAGGTATCGATCCTTCTAAATAAACAGGTGTTACGCAGGTGTTGGTATCACCGATATTGAAACCGCGGTCTTTTAAACCATTTTGTAGGCGGTTTACGTTGTCCCACAATGTATCTTTTAAGCTAGGGTTTTCTCTCAACAACTGTAAGCGTTTCAATGCACCTTTAACCAAAATCATTGGTAGTGCTTTGGCAAACATTTGCGAACGTAAATTGTATTTTAAATAATCGATAATATCTTGATCGGCAGCAATAAATGCACCAATTGAAGCCATAGATTTTGCAAAAGTAGAGAAATACACATCAATACCGTCTTGACAATTTTGCTCCTCTCCTGCTCCTGCTCCTGTTTTTCCTAAAGTTCCAAAACCGTGTGCATCATCAACCAACAAACGGAAATTGTATTTTTCTTTTAAAGCAACAATTTCTTTTAGTTTTCCTTGCTGACCACGCATACCAAAAACACCTTCGGTAATCACCAAAATACCTCCGTTTTGTTCGGCAGCCATTTTAGTAGCACGTTGTAAGTTTTTTTCTAAAGACTCCACATCGTTGTGTTTGTAAGTGAAACGTTTACCCATGTGCAAACGTACACCATCGATAATACACGCATGTGAATCAACATCATAAACAATTACATCGTTTTTAGTAACCAATGCATCGATAGTAGATACCATTCCTTGGTATCCAAAATTTAATAAATAAGCGGCTTCTTTATGTACAAAAGCGGCTAATTCATCTTGTAATTTTTCGTGCCAATCTGTATGCCCAGACATCATGCGAGCTCCCATTGGGTATGCTGCGCCAAATTCTGCTGCTGCATCGGCATCAGCTTTCATAACTTCAGGGTGCGTAGCCAAACCTAAATAGTCGTTTATAGACCAGTTTAACACTTCTTTCCCTTGAAACTGCATTCTTGGTCCTAACTTTCCTTCTAATTTAGGAAATACAAAATAACCTTCTGCTTGTGAGGCCCATTTTCCTAATGGACCTTTATTATCGTGAATTCTTTCAAATAAATCTTTAACCATTTTTATTTGTTTTTTTAACCGTGCAAATGTAGTGATTTTTTTAATGTAAAATATTTTATTTATTAACGTTTTGAAAATGATTGCTTTAACACTACTTAAATTTTAAATAGTGAATGATTGTAATTGCCACCACTGCATAACTGTATAATAAAATAAATAAAATGATACATGCTGTTTTACGTTCTTTAGTTGATGCGCTTCGTATGTGCTTTTTGAGTTTTCTATAATTAAAAATTGTATAAATTGAGAGCGTAATGGCTAATAAATATGCAAGCAGCAACGCAATTTGAAATCCAATAGAATGCCTTAATGCAAAGGCGTCGTTGCCTTTAAACATTTTCATTTTATCTTTCAGCGGATGCTGGTACAAGTTGACCGCTTTTTTATCGATAAGTTTATTTAAACTTCTTTCGTGGATATATTCTAATTCTTTTTCAATAATCTGCTTACTAAAAAAAGGTTCTACCCCCACTATGGCATAGTGTTTAATTTTTTCATTTTTGATTTGTTCAGCACCCTTTTCATCTACATAGTGAATTGCAACTGGTGTATAAATCATTTCTAGGAAATTAAGCGGCGTGGATACCTTTCTGGTTTCTTCTTTATGAATAGACACCACTTCTAGTTTGTTCCACTTTGGATGCGAAATTTTAAATTCTAACGACCTGAAATAAGGTGAAAAGGTGTAGCAAATGGCAGCAATTACTGTAAAAGTGCAAAATAAATTCACGAATTGTTTGTCGGATCTTTTTCGTGTACCAAAAAAAGCGCGGTCTATAATTACAATTATAAAACTGATTACAAAACCGTAAATAAACAGGCGCACACTGTTTAACAATACCCATGTTAAAAACAGCAACCAAAGAATAACTTTAAACGGATTGTATTTCATTGTTGAATTATAATTTATCAAATATAAAAAAAAGCAGACAGAAATAATAAACCCTCAAAAAGTTTAACTTCATGAGGGTTTTCAATTTTTTATGCATTATAAACCTTTAATGCTTCTTTAATGATATCGGCAGATTTAATTAAGTCTTCTTTATTGAGAACATAAGCCAATCGCACTTCGTTTAAACCAACACCAGGTGTTGAATAAAAACCTGCAGCTGGTGCAACCATAACAGTTTCGCCGTTTAAATCATACGATTCTAATAGCCATTTTGCAAAATCTTCTGCATTTGCAACTGGCAATTTTGCGATACAATAAAAAGCACCTTTTGGCATGGAAACCTGAACGCCATCAATAGCATTTAGTGCGTTTACCAAGGTATCTCTTCTGTCTTTATATTCTGTAATTACGTTATCAAAATACGATTGCGGCGTATCTAAAGCTGCTTCTGAAGCAATTTGGGCATAAGTTGGGGGCGATAAACGTGCTTGTGCAAATTTCATAGCCGTTGCCATTAATTCTTTATTTTTTGAAACAATGCAACCAATACGGGCACCGCACATGCTGAAACGTTTTGATACAGAATCAATCATGATAGCGTTTTGAGCAATACTTTCTTCGTTCATTACAGAAAAATGCTCGAATCCATCATAAGCAAACTCGCGATAAACTTCATCGGCAATTAAAAACAAATCGTGTTTTTTAACCAATGCTGCCAATTGCTGAATTTCCTCTTTGCTGTACATATATCCCGTAGGATTACCTGGATTACAAATTAATATTGCTTTGGTTTTTGAAGTGATTAGTTTTTCAAAATCGGCAATTGGTGGCAATGCAAAACCTGTTTCAATGCCCGACATTACTGGAACTACTTTCACACCGTTTTGCGTTGAAAATCCATTATAATTTGCATAGAAAGGTTCCGGAATAATGATTTCGTCTCCTTCGTCCATTGTAGATCCCATTGCAAAAATCAATGCTTCTGAACCTCCCGTGGTAATAATGATGTCTTCTTTATTAATAGGCAGTCCTTGCTTTTGATAATAGGCAGCCAACTTTTCTCTATATGAATCAAAACCTGCAGAATGACTATATTCTAGCACAGAGATATCGACATTTTTAACAGCGTTTAAGGCAACCTCTGGCGTTTTAATATCGGGTTGACCAATGTTTAAGTGATACACTTTATTTCCTTTTTTCTTTGCTGTTTCGGCAAAAGGAACCAATTTTCTTATTGGTGATTCTGGCATTTGCAAGCCTTTATGTGAAATTCTAGGCATGATGTTTAGTTTATTTGATTTGCAAATTTAGTTTTTTATATCAAACAAAACACCTCTTTTTTTATTTGTTTAAATTTAGTTAAAATAAAGGCTAACCTATATAATTTAAGTATTTTTGTGAAATTTCAAAGTACACAACAACATACTATGAGCAAAATTATCTCCTTTTTGTCATCTACCCGGTTAATGGCCGTTCTTTTCCTTGTTTTTGCAGCTGTAATGGGAATTGCAACTTTTATAGAAAATGAATACAATACAGACACTGCCCGCATTTTGGTTTACAACACCAAATGGTTTGAAGCCATTATGCTAATTTTTGTTTTTAACTTTATTGGAAATATTAAAAGATACAATTTGTTCAGCAAGGCTAAATGGGACACTTTAATTCTGCATTTGTCTTTTATTTTAATCTTAATCGGAGCTTTTGTAACTCGTTATATTAGCTTTGAAGGAATGATGCCGATTCGAGAGGGCGAAACAGAAAATCAATTTTATTCCGACAAAACTTTTGTATCTATTTGGGTTGATGGTGATTATCAAGGTGAACCTAAACGTAAGAAAATTGAGCAGCAACGCTATTTCTCGGCAGCACTTAATCAAGACAATTTCATTAGCAATTTTGCTTCAAATGATTTTAAAATCAAGGATAAATTTGATCAAACACCTTTTGAAGTAGAATTCAAAAACTTTATAATGGGTGCCGAAGAAACAATTGTAGCAGATAAAAACGGAAAAAGTTTTCTGAAATTAGTAGAATCCAGCCATGGAGAACGCCATGAACATTTTATTGAAGAAGGAACCCAACAAGATATCCATGGTATGCTGTACACCTACAACAAAAAGGTAGAAGGCGCCGTAAATTTCTTTACAAACGAAAGCGGTGAAATGCAAATAAACACGCCATTTTCTGGTTCATACCGTATCATGGCCACACAAGCTACTGGCGAAGTTACTGCAAACACTACCGCTCCGTTAAACTATCGTTCCCTATATGAATTGGGTGGTTTGGTACAGTTTGTAATGGATCGGCCAATAATTGGAAAGCGTGTTTTGAAATCGAACGGAGATTATAAGGCAAAAGGCACAATCGATGCTTTGGTTTTAAACGTGCGTTCACAAGGACAAGAAAAAGAGGTTACTTTAATGGGATCGAAAGGACAAATGGGCGTTCCGCAATCTTTTAAATTAGGTGATTTAGAATTCACTTTATTTTATGGATCAAAAGTTTACACCACTCCTTTTCAAGTAAAACTAAACGATTTTATTGCTGAAAAATATCCAGGAACCGAAAAGAATTATTCTTCGTTTGAAAGTCAAGTAACGATTATCGATCCAGAAAAAACATTTGATTACCGCATTTATATGAACCATGTTTTAGACCACAAAGGCTATCGTTTCTTTCAAGCTTCGTATCAACCTGATGAAAAAGGAACAATTCTTTCTGTAAACCACGATTTTTGGGGAACTTGGATTACTTATATTGGCTACACGTTGTTATATATTGCCATGTTGTGTATTTTATTCAACAAAAACACCCGTTTTAACGACCTAAAAAAGAAATTAGACAAAGTTCGCAGTAAAAAAGCTGCACTAACCATTTTATTGCTCTTTTTTGGATTTATTGCAAACGCACAACACGCACACAATAAACCTACTGCAAAACAGATTGATTCGTTATTGGTTAAAACAACCGTTTCACAAGAACATGCCGATTTGTTTGGAACTATTATCATTCAGGATGCAGGCGGACGTATGAAACCCATTAACACCTTTTCATCTGAATTGCTCCGAAAAGTAAGCAAAAGCGATCATTTCCGAGGTATGGATTCTGATCAAGTAATGCTTTCTATCACCCAATTTCCGCAGTTGTGGTACCATGTACCCATTATTAATCTTAAAAAAGGAAACGATAGTATCCGCTCTGTTATTGGAATTCCTGCCGATGCAAAATTTGCAACATTAGCCGATTTTTTTGACGACAAAGGAAACTATAAATTAGATAAATATTTAGATGAAGCCCAAAGAGCCGCTGTAAAAGATCAGTTTCAAAAAGATTACATCAATGCCAATGAAAAAGTAAATCTTTTATATTCGGCAATTAGCGGACAAATCATGAAAATATTTCCAATTCCCGGACACGAAAACAACAAATGGGTTTCGTATTTAGAATTGAATGAATCGGGCATGAAAGGTATGGATTCTATCTATTCAAAAAACATCTTGCCCATGTACACCACCACGCTTTTAAAATCAATCGAAACAAAAGACTTTAAACCGTCAGATGAGCTTTTAACATCCATAATAAACTTCCAAAAAAAATACGGCAGCGAAGTGATGCCAAGCGAACAAAAAATTAAAACCGAAATTTTATATAATAAATACGACATCTTTAAAAAGTTGTTCTCTTATTATATGTATGTTTCAGCGTTAATGTTCATTATCTTAATCGTTCGTATCTTTAAAGAAAATATAATCTTAGCCGTTTTAACAAAAATATGTACCATTTTAATTATAGGGTTATTTGCATTACACACCTTTGGCTTAATTGCCCGTTGGTATGTTTCAGGACATGCACCATGGTCTGATGCTTATGAATCGATGATTTTTGTGGGATGGGCTACGGTTTTATTTGGATTGCTCTTTGGACGAAAATCCGAATTAACCATTGCTTCCACTGCCTTTGTTGCCAGCATGATTTTAATGATTGCACATTGGAATTGGATGGATCCTGCAATTGGAAACCTTCAACCAGTGCTTGATTCTTATTGGTTAATGATTCACGTTGCCGTAATTGTTGGTAGTTATGGACCTTTTACGTTAGGAATGATTTTAGGCGTTGTAGCATTGCTTTTAATGGTTTTCACCACGAAAAACAATAAAGCCAAAATGGAATTAAACCTAAAAGAAATCACTTATATCAATGAAATGGCATTAACAGTTGGTTTGGTGATGCTAACAATAGGAAACTTTTTAGGCGGACAATGGGCAAATGAAAGTTGGGGACGCTATTGGGGCTGGGATCCTAAAGAAACATGGGCATTAATATCAATTATGGTTTATGCTTTTGTGATTCACATGCGCTTTGTTCCAGCATTGCGCGGTTTATGGATTTACAACCTTATATCTGTTTTAGCGTTTTACAGTATTTTAATGACCTATTTTGGAGTAAATTTCTACTTATCAGGCTTGCACTCTTATGCAAAAGGCGATCAAGTAGTAACACCATCATTTATATGGATTTCGGTAGGATCGGTAGTTTTACTTGGTTCACTAGCCTTTTACAAATACAGAAAATACTATAAAAAATAAACATAAAAAGCTTTCCTTTGGAAGGCTTTTTTTGTAAATTTATAAACCTAAATATCCTTAAAACAATGAAAATTTTAGTATGTGCAGCCGCTTTTTTAGCATTGAGTTGCAACGATAAACAAAAACCAACCCCTAATCCTGAACAAGTTATGGAACAACAAAAAAGTGTAGAACCAATCTATCAATTTAAAGTTAAAGATATCACTGGCAGCGATTTTAACCTGTCCGATTTAAAAGGAAAAAAAGTGCTTATTGTAAACACAGCATCTAAATGCGGATTGACCCCACAGTTTGAACAATTAGAAGCCTTGTATCAAAAATATAAAGATCAAAACTTTGTAATTATTGGTTTTCCAACGAACGATTTTATGAGTCAAGATCCGGGGACTAATGAAAAAATTGCAGAATTTTGTAAGTTGAATTACGGAGTTACTTTTCCAATGATGAGTAAAATTGTAGTAAAAGGCGACAACAAAGAACCTTTGTTTGAATATCTTACCACCAAAGCACAGAATGGTTTAGATGATTATGAGGTGGAATGGAATTTTCAAAAGTTTTTGATTAATGAAGATGGTAAACTAGCAAAAGTGATTAGTCCGCGTACATTGCCAAACGATCAAGAAATAATCAATTGGATTGAAGGAAAATAAGCTTATTCAAGCAAAAAATTTCAGGATAGTTTGTATCTTTGATTAATTAATTTTTAGAAATGAATTATCCTGAAATACCTTTGGCTCAGAGCATTTTGCAACTTTTTAAGGCAAAGGAAATCAAACATATTATTATATCACCAGGTTCTAGAAACGCACCGCTCACAATTGGGTTTACAAACGATTCTTTTTTCACCTGCTACAGCATTGTAGATGAACGCTGTGCTGCTTTTTTTGCTTTGGGAATTGCTCAGCAAACCCTTCAACCTGCTGCCGTTTTGTGTACATCGGGTTCGGCTTTGCTCAATTATTACCCAGCAGTTGCCGAAGCTTTTTACAGTCAAATTCCTTTGATTGTTGTTTCCGCAGACCGTCCTACTTCAAAAATCGATATTGGCGACGGACAAACCATTCGCCAACGAAATGTTTTTGAAAATCATTCGCTGTTTAATGCCAATTTATCAGACGTAGCTTCCGTGGCAAACGATGAATTGATTCAAAATGCCATAGCTGCTGCTAAAAATAAAAAAGGTCCGGTGCATATCAATGTTCCTTTTGAAGAACCACTTTATAATTTGATACATGCACCAACTTACCAAGCAAGGGTTATTGATATACCGCAAGCTGTGGTAGATTCATCTGATTTCAAAAAAGTTTTTTCAACCATAGAAAATGCAAATAAAATAGTTGTATTAATTGGAGCTCAAAATCCAAACGCAATTTCAAAAGAACATATTGATTACTTAGCCAATTTACCCAATGTATTGCTTTTAACCGAAAGCAATTCCAATGTGCATCA
Organism: Flavobacterium sp. CBA20B-1; assembly: GCF_028473145.1. NCBI lineage: Bacteria > Pseudomonadati > Bacteroidota > Flavobacteriia > Flavobacteriales > Flavobacteriaceae > Flavobacterium > Flavobacterium sp. CBA20B-1. Next base: position 316,602 of record NZ_CP092370.1, on the reverse strand, counting down.
TGCGCGTGTTGTGGCCAATATTGATACTTTGATAACTACTTTTTCTGAAGAACAAATTCAGGATTTCCAACCCGATGTTTTACTAACTTTTGGAGGAATGATTGTATCAAAACGAATAAAAGCGTTGTTCAGAAAATATCCACTTGCTTTTCATTGGCATATCGATGAATTAAGAGCTTATGACACTTTTGGTGTTTTAACCGATCATTTGGTAAGTGCTCCCAACGATTTTATTGATCAAATGAAGCAGAAAATTAGTGCAAAAAGTTCTTCGTATGCAGACTTCTTCCTAGAAACAATGCAAAGAAGAAGAGAAAAGCACAACGAATATGTGGCATCTATTCCTTTTTCCGATTTAAAATCGTTTGGTATTATTTGGAACCATTTACCGCAAAATATACAACTGCAAATAAGCAACAGCGCTGTGATAAGGTATGCTCAATTATTTGAAACACACCAAAGTATAGATGTGTATTGCAACCGCGGCACGAGTGGTATTGATGGATCCACATCAACCGCAATTGGGGCAGCAGTTGCCGCACAGCAACCCGTTGTTTTTTTAACGGGTGATATCAGCTTTTTTTACGACAGCAATGCATTATGGAACAATTATATTCCAAAAAATTTTAAAATCATCATCATAAATAATAGCGGTGGTGGCATTTTTAGAATTTTGCCTGGTCATCAAGAAAACAACACTTTTAATACATTTTTCGAAACAGAACATCATTTAACAGCCGAACATTTATCAAAAATGTATCAATTTGATTATCTTACGGCAAAAAATGAAGAAGAATTAAATATGGCATTGAAATTGCTATTCGCTAACGATTCGCATCCACAAATTTTAGAAATTTTTACACCTTCTAAGATTAATCGTGATTTGTTGCGAAATTATTTCACAAGTATCTCTTAAATAAAAATTTAGTATGAAAAAAATGATCATTCCAATCGCAGTTGTTTCATTTATGTTGGCAAACTGCTCGGGCTTACAACAAGTTGCTAATCAACTTCCGCAAATCTTAGAAAATGGTTCGCTAGGACAAACCCAAATTGCTGCTGGTTTAAAAGAAGCTTTACAGCAAGGTATAGACAAACAAGTGGTAAACCTTACCAAAACCGATGGTTTTTATAACAATTCATTGGTGCGTATTGGTTTGCCCAGTGAGTTACAAAAAGTAGAAAAAACCTTGCGTGATGTGGGCTTGGGCAGCCTTGCAGATGAAGGAATTAAATCGTTGAACAAAGCAGCAAGCAACGCCGTTAAAGAAGCAACACCCATTTTTGTAGATGCCATTACCAGCATGACTATTTCTGATGCTACAAGTATTTTAATGGGCAACCGAAATGCAGCTACTCAATATTTGCAAAAAACTACCAAAACATCGCTTTACAACAAATTTAATCCTGTAATTAAATCTTCGTTTACCAAAGTTGGTGCAGATAAAGTATGGAGCAATATCATTACAAAATACAACGCACTACCAATGGTGAAAAAAGTAAATCCCGATTTAACCGATTATGTTACCCAACAAGCATTAAACGGCGTTTACACCATGATTGAAAAAGAAGAAGCAAACATTAGAACAAATGTTTCCGCACGTTCCACAAACCTTCTGAAATCTGTTTTTGCCATGCAAGACAAGAAATAATGAAAAGGTCAGTTTAAAGCTGACCTTTTTTTATTTAATTTTAGCACCGGTATAGTAAAATGCCAAAATTGAATAGAGAAAAAACACGTACTGGAAAATAATAAAACATGACACAGCTTCAGATTATAGAAATTATTAAGCAAACCTTGCCCCAATTTGATGTAAATAATGAAGGTGATTTAATAAAAGCTGAAAAAATTTTAAAAGCCTATCAAAAGACCGATGCCGCACTAAGCCACAACGAGATTGAAGCATTTCTTGATTTCTATAAAAACAATGGAAATAAGTATGAGGAACTGTTACAAGAAAAAAACATACACAAACTTCTTGCAGATCCAGCGCATCAAATAGTTTTAGCCGATTGCGTCTTTTTTGCTAAATTTAAAGATTTATATGAAGAGTTTGCGGTTGATTTTGCAGAACCTGTTGCTGATTATATCCAATGGAATGTAAAAAATAATTGTTGGGCAAATCTTAAAAATTTCTATAACAATTACCACCAAATCATCAGTTTTGAAAACAGAGATTTGTTAATTGAAAGTATAACCTCAAAAAACAACCTGATTAGAACTGTTATTCCTTATCCTGAACATTATCAGTTGTTGCTGAACGAATATAAATTTAGTGTGGATAGAAATTTTTTTGCCATACAATCTGATATTGATGCTGCCTATTTCAACAGTGAAATTTTAGATATAAATAACGATATTGCTGATTATCAATCAGAACATATTTCATCCAAACCGTATCTGGGAAGAATTTTAATTGCTTTAGGGGCTTTTGATGCTTATACCGATGACCTGAAAAAGATTTTAGCAGATAACGCAAAAATTGGAATGAGTTGGGCAAGCAAAAAAATAACAAAACCCAAAAAGAAAAAAGTTATAGTTGAAAAAGACTATGGCAAAACTGCCGAGTGGATTTTGTTAGTAATTTTTTATCTGGTGCTTTGTATAATTGGTTATTTAATCTACACGAAATTTAATAGTGCTTTTTGGATTTTGCTGGTGTTTGAAACGCTGCTGTTCGCTATTTTGAATAAAAAACTAAATGGGCATTACAAAGAAACATCACAAGTAACAAACGACTCCTCGTTTCGCAGAAAACTAAAAAAATTCAGTTTCAAATTGCTAATTCTTCAGGTGTATGCGTTAGCAGTTGCAGCAATTTTGGCGTTAGGTGCGGCATTGGTTGGAATAGTCTTTTTATCTGGAGGTGTTGGTATTGGTGGATTTTTAGTTATTTTCTGGATTATTAGAGCAACCATCAAAAAGAACTAGCCATATTAAAAACTAAAACCCTCAACGCGAGGGTTTTTAGTTGATTTATTTTAAACCTAAACTTCCATTGGTATCTTCGTATCGATCTTTGGGTTTCACTTTTAGCAAGTCGTACAACTCATGGATGATAAATTTCACTTCTTTAAAATTATTGTTTTCCATTGCTTTATCACCCGAAGCGATTAATTTGCTTGCTTTTTTGGCATCTTTATAATCATCTAAATCGCGGTATTTGTAATAATAATACAGGTTGCCATACGATTCTTCTTTTTGATAATAAATATCGGAACACAATTGATCCAACTCTTTCGTTTTACGTTTAATAAGCGCTTTTTCGTTCGATTCAAGAAAAACTTTTTCGCTTTTAATGATTTTTTGAAATTGTTCTTTTTGACGAGGAGTTGCTTCATCCAATCTACTTTCCGCTTCGGCTTTTGTATTTTTGTACAGATCAATCTCATAAATCACATCTCGAAAACGCACGATTTGATCGTATGCTTGCAAAGCACGTCTTTTGCGTTCATCCAGCTGAAAAATGCGTTCCGATTGGTCGTCTTCATCCACCTCAACCAAATCAAATTTTATATTGAAAAGTTCGTCTTTTATCTTTTTAAATTTCACTAAAACCGCAATATCTTCCGGATCTGCATTATCAATATCATCCACATAGCTCAATTCGGTTTCAATAGCATCAAGAACCTTATCAATATCTTCATCAAATTTCTTTCTATTGATATTTTTGGTGTGTGGATTAAAAATTTCTTTCTTTTCAAAATCAATCGAACTGATATAAACCGCCACCGAAAGATCGCGCGATTCACTCATACTGAATTTCAGTTCAATATCCATTCCTTTCAAAAGATTCATCGGAAAATCTTTGGAATTGATTTCAATATAACCAATACTCATATTGCTTGCTGGCAATGTGGCACTTTTTCCTTCTAAAATATTGATGATTAATTTATCGTTTGCCTCTACACTAAAATTTTTCGATGTGGTTTTATAAACGGTTTTTGTAAGCGGCAGAATATCATTTTTCTTGAAAATTCGCTCTAAATAAGTGTCGCCAAACTGATCATCGACTTCTAAACAAATGTCATTGGGCAAAGGTTGACCCGATATGTTATAAATTCCGTGATTAATAGCTACATTATTTTCTTCATAAACTAATTCCTGATTTTGATTGAAAACCGAAACCGTAAATTGATTTTTTTGTTTAGGAAGAATTTTTACAAATTCAGAAAATTTGTTTTTAAAAGTCATTAAACCGGTATCAAATCCTCCATCTTTCCTAATGATTCGATAAAATCCATCAAAATCACTCAAAACTTGACCCACCAAAAGTTCTTCACTGTCTTGGGTGTTTACTTCATAAATCAATTTAAAATCGATTGATTTTTTTGGTCGATTTTCCGTGTTTTCAGTCACAGAATTGTTTATGGTTACAAGCTCGGGGTCTGTTTCTTTGGTACCGGCAAAATACGCTGCGCCAGCCATTACAGCAGTTGTAGGGTCAATAGAATGATCTACCATAATGCCAAAAACCTCCTGCAAATGTTGTCGTATGTAAGGAATATATGTGGTGCCGCCCACCAAAATAATGCGTTCTATTTCGTTGGTACTTTTTTGATTGTCTTCTAAAAGTTTTTGTATCAATACAATGGTTTCGTCAACTTTCGGAGCAATTACCTCATTAAATTGCGTTCTAGAAATTTCAAAATCAATGTAATGGTCGCCGTCGTTCCATTCAAGTTCGGTATGAATTATTTCCTTCACAGACAATTCTTTTTTCACCTCTTCTGCCTTGTACAGCAATTCGTAATACAATTTTGCATAGAAGTTATTTTCTTTGGTTATTAATTTTTTGAATAAATGTTGTTCTTGCAAAATTTGTTCAATCTTGGGAACAAACAAATGTTCAATCACCAAATGGTCTAGATCTACACCTCCCAGGAAATTATTGCCTTCATGGTCGGTTATTTTTAGTTCGCGTTCGTTAATTTTCACCAAAGCTACATCAAAAGTACCGCCACCAAAATCATATACCAACCAATTTTTTTCTTGCGTTTGATCTTGTTCTTGCGAATTGGCATAAGCCAAACAAGCGGCAATGGGTTCTTGCAACAAAACCACTTGTTGAAAACCGGCCAATAATCCGGCTTTTTTTGTAGCATTTGATTGTACCGTATCGAAAGAAGCCGGAATGGTAATCACAATAGCTTGCGGTTTTTCATCGGGCAAAAAACTTTGCAGCTCTTTAAGAATCATTGCCGATAATTCCACCGGGCTTTTTTGCTCTTGTGTATCGGCTATCTGATATAAATGTTCGGTACCCATTTTCCGTTTGAAAGACGAAAACACATCTAAATGAGCCGTTTTTAGAAGCTCTCGGGCTTTGTCGCCAATAAATATTCTGCCTTTCTTGTAAGCAACAATAGAAGGTAGTGTATCGCTAAAGCCCACGGGATTTTTGTAAATAGTAACTTTACCGTTTGTGAATTGAGCAATACCCGAATTGGTTGTTCCTAAATCTATTCCGAAATTAATTGTTCCCATATTATTCAGCTATTACGATACCTTTTTGTAGCAAAACCGTTTCTGTGCCATCATTTTGAAAAATGGCAGGCTTTAAAACTTTAGTAATGATTGGATTTGCAGCATTTCCAACAATATTAGCTTCTACCGAAGTATCGCGAGCATCGTAGTGTTTGCCAATTGGATTGCTGATTGTGTAGCCCATTTCTTGCAATTCATGATGAATACGTTCAAAATTTCGTTCAAAAAGGGAAATGTTTTGATCGTTGGATTTTTTTTCGATTTCAAAAATTTGGTTAATAATTTGAAGCATGTTTTATAAGAGTTTTAAAAGTACAATGTAGGTATTTTTTTAAAATTTGACAAATAAATGCGGAATTTAAGATGCCCTTTTTTAATGTGGAATTATTTTAGTTTGGGTGATGGAAATGCCCCAAATAGTAAGAAACTAATTGGGGCATTTTTCATTCTTGGAGTTTAATATACTACTCCTTATTTTTAATTACCAATCGGAAACCTTCGCCGTGGATGTTTAAAATCTCTACATTTTCATCGGGCTTTAAGTATTTTCGCAATTTGGCAATATACACGTCCATACTTCTTGATGTGAAATAATTGTCATCGCGCCATATTTTTGTTAAGGCTACTTCGCGTGGCATTAAATCGTTTTCATAAAGAGCCAACATTTTCAACAATTCATTCTCTTTTGGTGACAATTTGATAGGTTCTTCGTTTTCGAATGTTAAAAAGCGAAGTTTGGAATTCAAATTAAACTTTCCGATTTGAAATTCGAATTTGGTATTTTCTGCTTTTACTTCCGATGATTTGCGTTGCATAATTGCTTTAATCTTCATTAGTAAAACTTCAGAATCGAATGGTTTGTTTAAATAATCGTCTGCTCCTACTTTGTATCCTTTCAAAACGTCTTCTTTCATTGTTTTGGCAGTTAAGAAAATAAGCGGAATTTCCTTATTTTTATCTCTAATTTCGCGCGCCAATGTAAAACCGTCTTTATAAGGCATCATTACATCTAGAATGCATAAATCGAATGTATCTTTCTTAAATTTTTCGAATCCTTCCATACCGTTTTTGGCAAGAGTTACCTCGAAATCGTTCATTATTAAATAATCTTTTAAAATAGATCCGAAATTTGGATCATCTTCTACTAGTAAGATTTTTTTGTTCTTTGTTTCCATATTTACACTATTTGTTGTTTCGTTTTAATTTATTAATGGTATTTTGATAATAAAGGTGCTGCCTTTTCCTTTTTCGCTTTCCACATAAACTTGTGCATTGTGGTCATCTACGATTTGTTTCACATAAGCCAAGCCTAAACCGTGTCCTTTCACATTGTGCAAATCGCCGGTGTGTTCGCGGTAAAACTTATCAAAAATCTTTTTGGTTGCGGCTTTACTCATTCCTGCTCCTTTGTCTTTTATTCGTACGATAATGGTGTCTTTTACATTTTCGGTATAAATATCAATAACTGGGGCATTGGGCGAATATTTAATAGCGTTGTCTAAAATATTTACAAAAACGCTTGTGAAATGTGTTGGGTTTATAAGAACGGTATCTCTTGTGGTGTTGAAATGCGTGTTCAATTCGCCTTCGCGGTCTTCAATCAACAAAGAAACGTGGTCTATGGCAACTTCGAGCACCTCGGTTAATTCTACTTTTTCTTTGGGAATATCTAATTCTTTTTTCTCTAGTTTCGATATTCTTAATATGTTTTCAATTTGTGCGTGCATGCGTTTGTTTTCGTCGCGGATCATTTGCACATAGCGCAACACTTTTTCTTCATCGCTTATGATTTTTGGGTTTTTAATGGCATCTAATGCAAGGTTTATGGTTGCAATAGGTGTTTTAAACTCGTGTGTCATATTGTTGATAAAGTCATTCTTTATCTCTGAAATCTGCCTTTGAGTGATTAATTGTCTAATAGCACTGTAATAGGCCGCAATGATAACAATTGTAAACAATAAGGATATCAGAATGAAAGGCAATAAATCGGATACTAAAAATTTTGATTTCTGCGGAAAACTAATATACAGTTGGTATTTTGATCGATTTTCTAAATCGGTTAAAATAGGCACTGAATAGGTATTATTATCATTGAAAACAAATTTACCAGATTTCACAGATGTTTCTAATCCGTTATTAAAAACAGCATATTCAAAATTGGTAGTAAGTTTCCTATTTGCGAGTTCTTGCTTCAATAGTGATTGCAACACTTTGTTGTCTAAGCGCTCTTCAATAGGATAGGTTGATACAATATCGTTATAATAAATATCAAAAAACTCTACAACATTCTCTTCTTTTTTAATTACTTCATCGGGTTTGCTTTGCGTATTTAAAGACCTGTGAACACCTGCTTCTAACCCGTCGATAGGTTGTTCTTTTCCTTTATATATTTCTGTTTTGCTACTGCTTATATAATTTTTATAATCTTTTTTTGATCCGCTGGCACTGTCAATGAACGTTTTCCCAAAGTTGAAATCTTTAATATTTTCAACAGATATGATGTTTGAATAAACAATTTCTTGATTGGTTCTATTGTCTTTTTCGATATAAAATATCTCCTTTATGGCTTTTTTATCTGGTGCTTTTCCAGTTTTTGTTTGATATTCATAAAACTTCTTGTTAAATGCATATCGTTCTTTTTCTTTTACTTTATCGGCAACTTTACCAATGGTTTGATTTACCAAGTGCTGAAATTGAATATCATTGTTTTGATAGCTTGCACTAATCCAATAAAGTTGTATTAAAATGATGCCTAATAAAGCCAAGCTCATTAGTACAATTAAAAACTGAAACCTGTATTTATTCATTATTTTTTTAAACTATACTTCAAATTTAACATTTTAACAATTCAAAAATAGTGCTTTTAACCTAAAGTTAACATTAAAAATCAAATTGTTTTAATTTTTTCTAGAACATAGTCAACACTCTTAAATGTTTCGTTTAAATCGATATTCTCAACAACGAAAGTAGCTAAGAGAGATTTCTCTTCATCAGATAGTTGGTTTTTTACCCGGTTTAATACTTCTTTTTTTGTAACCTGATCTCTTTTCATAACACGTTGCATACGAATTTCTAACGGAGCAGTAATTAATATAGTGGCACTACATTCTTTGTAAGCACCCGATTCAAACAAAACAGCAGTTTCTTTAAAAACAAAAGGCTCTTTCTGATTGCGTTCAAGAAAATTTTTAAAATCAACCATCACTGCCGGATGCACAATCTGGTTCAATTGTTTCAACAGTTGGGCATCATTGAAAACCAATTTTGCAATTTTAGATCGATCTAAAAAACCATCGTTTTGCAACACATCATTATTGAAAAGTTGTTGTACTTTTTCAATGATTTCGGGCTTTTTCATCACTTCTCTACCCGCGTCATCGGCCACATAAACGGCGTAGCCTTTTGATTGGATATAATTAATCACAGTGGTTTTTCCGCTACCAATCCCGCCGGTAACACCTATAATCTTTGTCATTTTATTTAAAAAACATTTCAGGCATTGCTTCAACAGCATCCTCCTTTTTTATATTTAACAGAAAATAACTATACAAAAACCCTGCCCCATATCCAAAAAATTGAATAAAACTTGCAATTATAGTTAAAAAACTTATTTTTAAGCTTTTTGTTGCAACTAAACTTTGCATGAATAATGCCAAAAAATAGAACACATACAATGCAATAAATACATATATTCCTAGAAAAAGAGCAAAAACCGAAAAACAAAACCCAATAATAAACAACGACGGAAACCAATAGGTGATTTTGTTGTATTCAGGATAGCGCTGGTTTAAAATAGGGCGTGCTTTTCCAAATTTATTTACTTGTTTGTAGAATTTTTCCCAATCGATTCTGCGTTTGTGGAAAACATAAGCATTTGTTATTAAAGCAGTTTTAAAATGCAATTTCCACAAGCGTATCGATAAATCGGGATCTTCGCCGGGATGAATTCTTCCAAAACCTCCCGACTCCATAAATGCTTTTTTAGAAATTCCCATATTGAAACTTCGTGGTTGAAACTTACCTAATTTTTCAGATGCTCCGCGAATACCACCTGTTGTTAAAACCGATGTCATTACTTGGTTAATTGCCTTTTGAACATCAGAAAACGATTCGTGGGCAGCATCGGGTCCGCCAAAACAATCTACATAATTGTGGGTGAGATACGCATGCACTTCCGTTAAATAATTGGGTGGAAGAATACAATCTGAATCCAAAATTATGAAATAATCTCCTTTTGCCACCTTCATGCCATAATTGCGTGAATCGCCCGGGCCGGAGTTATCTTTATAGTGGTAAGCAATGTTTAGTTGATCGCTGTATCTGTTCACCACCTCACGGCAATCAATAGTTGACCCATCTTCCACCACCACCACTTCAAAATAATCGGTATAGGTTTGTTTGGATAAACTATAAAGCAATTCTTCCATTTCCTCCGGACGGTTAAATATAGGTATTACAAAAGAATAATTCATTTAAAATTTTTAGTTAACCCAACGGCTAATTGCTGTTGTTTTTATTAATAAGTGGTACAAATGTACCGAAAAACAAAATATTTATAGCATTTTTGCAATAAATAACCCTTGCAATTTTTAGGTGTTTTTTAAGAAATGGATACAAGATTTTTTAGTACATTTAAACCTTGATACCCTTTTACATTTAAAAGGTTAAAACATTATTGCTATGAACGAAATTAAGATATTATGGGTTGATGACGAAATTGACCTTTTAAAACCACATATATTATTTTTAGAAAAAAAGGGATACCAAGTCACTACTGCTACCAATGGGCAAGATGCGATTGATTTGTTTGATGAAGACAATTTTGACATTGTTTTTTTAGATGAAAACATGCCGGGAATTACCGGTTTGGAAACGTTGGCAGAACTAAAAGAAAAAAAATCGACCACTCCTATTATAATGATTACAAAGAGTGAAGAAGAATATATAATGGATGAAGCCATTGGTTCTAAAATTGCCGATTATTTGATAAAACCCGTAAATCCCAATCAAATTTTATTGAGTTTAAAAAAGAATTTAGACCATTCAAGGTTGGTTTCCGAAAAAACTTCTTTAGATTATCAAAAAGAATTCCGAAAAATTGCGATGGATATGATGCAGGCAAATTCGCACCAAGATTGGGCCGATTTGTACAAGCGTTTGATTTTTTGGGAAATGCAATTAGAAAATATTGAAGATCAAAATTTGGCGGAGATTCTAGAACGCCAAAAAGAAGAAGCCAATATTCAGTTTGGTAAATTTGTAGAAAAAAACTACGAAGATTGGATCAATGATGAAGAAACTGCCCCATTATTTTCGCACAAATTATTCGTAAGAAAAGTAGTGCCTGAGCTTCGTGGCGAAGAAAATATCTTATTTATTGTGATTGATAATTTGCGATACGATCAATGGAAAGCATTTGAAGGCATCGTGAACCAACATTATAAAGTATTAAAAGAAGATTATTATTTTTCAATACTGCCCACAGCAACTCAATATGCCAGAAACGCCATTTTTTCTGGATTAACGCCCCTAGAAATGGAAAAACAATTGCCACAATATTGGAAAAACGATACAGACGATGGCGGAAAAAATCTTTTTGAAGCCAATTTCCTAGAAGAGCAATTAAAACGTTTGCGCATAAACATTAAACACGAATACCATAAAATCACCAATTTAAAAGACGGTAAAAAATTCGCAGATAATTTTAAATCAATGAAAGACAATAAGTTAATTGCATTGGTTTATAATTTTGTAGATATGATATCGCATGCAAAAACCGAAATGGAAGTTATAAAAGAATTAGCGTCAACCGATAAAGCGTATCGTTCGCTTACTCAAAGCTGGTTTAAAAACTCTCCGTTATTAGATATTATTCAACAAGCACAAAACAACGGTTTTAAACTAATTATCACAACCGATCACGGTACCATTAACTGTAAAAACCCGTCGCAAGTGATAGGTGACAAAAACACAAGTTTAAATTTGCGTTATAAAACAGGAAAATCACTAACCTATGAACCAAAAGATGTATATGTGGTGAAAGATCCTAAAAAAGTACAATTACCGGCAATAAATATCAGTAGTTCATATATCTTTGCTAAAAGCGATTATTTTTTGGCGTATATTAACAACTATAATTATTATGTGAGTTATTTTAAAAATACGTATCAGCACGGAGGAATTTCTCTAGAAGAAATGATTATACCATTTATTACATTAACACCAAAAAAGTAAAAAATGACCATTACCTACTCTATCCAAAATTTAGATGAAGTGGCGAAGAAGTTAATCAATAGCAGCACGCACAAAACATGGCTTTTTGAAGCACAAATGGGTGCAGGAAAAACCACGTTGATCAAAGCACTTGCAAAAAATTTGGGTGTAACCGATATGGCAAATAGTCCTACTTTTTCTATTGTAAACGAATATTTCGGAGATAAAGGCAAGGTTTTTCATTTTGATTTGTATCGATTAAAAAATCAAGAAGAAGCTTATGATATGGGATTAGATGAATATTTTACTGAAAATGTGTGGTGTTTTGTAGAATGGCCTGAAATGGCTATGGATGTAATACCCGATGAAACCCACAAAGTTTCCATCAGAATAATAAATGAACACACACGCGAATTAAATTTTGAATAATTTATGGATACAATGAGCCCTTTTTCAAAATCGCAATTAATTCCTCAAGAGGAAAAACTGGAAATCCGTAAAAAACGCGGACAACTTTTTATTGGTATTCCCAAAGAAGATTTTAAAATTGAAAAAAGGGTGTGCCTTACACCCGAATCGGTAAATATGCTTGTAAAAGCCGGTCACAAAGTATTGATTGAAGCAGGTGCGGGTGTAGAAGCTAGTTATGACGATAAAAAGTACAGCGAAGCAGGTGCTGTAATTACCCACGACAAAGAAAAAGTTTTCGGCTGCCCTATTCTATTAAAAGTAGAACCACCTACAATAGAAGAAATACGGCTCATGAAACCCAAAACCTATCTGTTTTCAGCCATACAATTAAAAACGCAAACAAAGGAATATTTCGCAGCACTCGAAAAAAAGAAAATTACTGCTTTGTGTTATGAATTCATCAAAGACCGCTACAACGCTTATCCGTTTTTAGATGCAATAAGCCAAATTGCCGGAATTGCTTCGATTCAAATTGCTGCCGATTATATGTGCAGAATGAATGGTGGCAAAGGCTTGCTTTTTGGCAATGTAGCCGGTGTGCCTCCAACAGAAGTTGTTATTCTCGGGGCAGGTTTGGTGGCAGAATCGGCCATACGAACGGCATTGGCTTTAGGCGTAAACGTGAAAGTGTTCGACAATAACATTCACAAATTAAAACGTTTACAAAAAACATTGCCTTCACAAGTTTTCACATCAACCATACAAGAAAAAGTACTTTCAAAAGCGCTTATGCGTTGCGATGTGGCCATTGGCGCCGTAAAAGGTTGCAACCGCTCCCCTATTTTGGTAACAGAAGAAATGGTGCAACGCATGAAACCAGGTGCTGTGATTATAGATGTTTGCATAGACAATGGTGGTTGTTTTGAAACATCGGAAGTAACCACACACGAAAAACCAACTATCACAAAATATGGCGTGATTCATTATGGAGTGCCTAATATCACAGCAAAATATTCTAAAACAGCCTCTTTGGCTATAAGCAACATTATATCGCCCTATTTGCTAGATTTAAGTGAAAACGGTTCCATAGATGATGCGGTGAGCTACGACAACACCATTCGTTCGGGAATTTATATGTACAAAGGAATTTTGGTTAACGAAGCAATAGGCAAATGGTTTCACTTAAATTATAAAGACATTAATTTAATAGTGCTTTAAATGAGAATAGTTGTACTTTTGGCAAAATTATTTTAATATGAAATTTTCACAGCGTTTCGCTTACTATTTATTAGGACTTTTAATTGGCGGTATCATTGTATTCTATTTTTTCGATGCAAAAGATACGGAGTTTTGCTACCTACCCAATTGTAGGGTTTTAAAAGATTTACGTTCAAAACCATTAACAATTTCTGATAAAGCACAAACAAGTTTCGACCAATCGGTGGTAGATATGAACGATATTAAAATGTGCTTAACCCACGGCGACGTAGATTTTGACAGAAGCAACATTGCCGAGCAAAATGGTAAATTATACGTTATCGAAGGACAAAATGCTCAAAAAGAACCTATTACTGTCGAAATGATCAATTACAGCGACAAAGTGCTTATTAAAGACGTTTATCCCACAAAAAAATAATTTTGTTTTTTTATTTCTGAAAATGAAACAGTTATAAAAAAAATAAAAAAAAACACACAAAAGCCTTTGCAGAATAGGAAATTCCCTCTATATTTGCATCACAATTAACGAAGGAAACAACGTTAAGGAGAAATGGCAGAGTGGTCGAATGCGGCAGTCTTGAAAACTGTTGACTGTAACAGGTCCGGGGGTTCGAATCCCTCTTTCTCCGCAAAAATGGTCCGGGGAGATACTCAAGCGGCCAACGAGGACGGACTGTAAATCCGTTGGGAAACCTTCGCAGGTTCGAATCCTGCTCTCCCCACAAAAAAGCTTAACATATAGTTAAGCTTTTTTTGTTTTATCTACCTTAAATAAACTGCATTACACTTCTTTTAATTGTTCCTTTTTAATATTTTTGTAAAACTTAAATTTTAAAAATGGAAAATAAACAACATATTATTGACCGATTTGTAAGTTACGTGACCGTAGATACCGAATCGGATCCAAATTCAGAAACTACACCATCAACCAAAAAACAATGGAATTTAGCCAACCAATTAGTGGAAGAGCTGAAACAAATTGGTATGGAAGATGTAACGATTGATGAAAACGCATACATCATGGCAACATTGCCGAGTAACGTATCGCACGATGTGCCAACAATTGGTTTTGTTTCGCATTTTGATACATCGCCCGATTTTACTGGTGCAAATGTAAAACCCCAAATTGTACATAACTACGATGGTGGTGATATTGTATTAAACAAGGAAGAAAACATTATTCTATCACCCAATTATTTTGATGATTTGTTGCAATATAAAGGGCAAACACTAATAACAACAGACGGAACAACTTTGTTAGGTGCAGATGACAAAGCAGGTATTTGTGAGATTGTATCCGCTATGGAATATCTGATCCAGCACCCAGAGATTAAACATGGCAAAATCCGAATTGGCTTTACACCCGATGAAGAAATTGGCCGCGGAGCCCATAAATTCGATGTAGCAAAATTTGGTGCTGATTGGGCATACACCATGGACGGAAGCCAAATTGGTGAATTAGAATACGAAAATTTTAATGCTGCAGGTGTAAAATTAATCTTTAAAGGAAAAAGTGTACACCCAGGATATGCAAAAGGAAAAATGATTAATTCTATGCTTTTGGCAAATAAATTCATATCTAAATTACCAAGCAAAGAAGTACCGGAAAAAACAACCGGTTATGAGGGCTTCTTTCATGTAAACGATATTCATGGATCAATCGAAGAAACAGAAGTGCACATGATTATTCGCGACCACAGTATGAAAAAATTTAAAAAGCGTAAAAAGTTAATCCGCGAAATGGTAAACAAATTCAATAAAAAATACGCTGAGAAATTTGGTGATAAAATCGTTGAATGTGAAATTAAAGACCAGTATTATAATATGAAAGAAAAGGTAGAACCTGTGATGCATATTGTTGATATTGCTGAGCAAGCGATGAAGGAATTGAATATAAAACCAATTATAAAACCAATTCGTGGTGGTACGGATGGCTCACAGCTTTCGTATATGGGATTACCTTGTCCAAATATTTTTGCAGGCGGACACAACTTTCACGGAAAGTACGAATATGTTCCAGTTGAAAGTATCATGAAAGCTACACAAGTTATTGTGAAAATTGCCGAAATCACCGCTAAAAGATAATTCTTTTTAAATAAAAATTAGTTGTAAAATCAGCACTTGTAAAAGTATTTTTGCAGGTGTTTTTTTTGATTTATTGGTTTATGCTGAACATGTTTTTGTTAATTTTGGCTGCAAATAAGCGTATTCTATCTTCTGTATGAAGTGTTAGGGATTTAGGTGGTAAAAGTCCATCTAATGACGCTAAAATAACTTCCAACATAAATTCTATAAACGGTGTTGAATTTCCTTTTTTATCGGATTCAAATAATTTGTTGTAATGGTCATCTTGTTTTTGCTTGATGAGTGATTCCACAAGTAACTTTAAAATGGCATCGGTAATCTAATAAGGTGGTTTCATACACTACTTACTATTTTTATAATACTGTCGGATTCAATCTCATAAACTCGATTTCATTTATTATAGTATCATTTGATAGTATCATAAATATACGTAAAAACTAATAAGCCACAGGTAAATTATTTATCTCTCGCTTATAAGTCTTCCAATTAGGCATAAACCTACTTAAAAGAGCCTTAAAATTATCATTGTGATTGCGTTCGATAAAATGTATTAACTCGTGAACAATTACATACTCTAAACAATGTCTTGGCTTTTTAGCCAATTCAAGGTTTAATAATATTTTTCTTTTTTCAATACTACAAGAACCCCATTTTGTCCGCATTTTTTTTACATCCCAAGAATTGCAATTTTGTCCTGTTTTATCTTCCCAAAATTCTAAAATCTCTGGAACAATATTTTTGAGGTGGTTTCTGTACCATACATTGAAAACCTTTTTTCATATCTTCCTATTCTTCTTAAAATTCTCTGCTTGTTCCAACACGTTTTTATACACATCGTCTTGTGTAATGGGTGGATAGCCAAATTGATGCAATTTTACGATAATATCCATTTTTAATTGCGCTTTAATGTCGTCACGATCATTCCAATCAGGATATTTAGCTGTGCTATCAACAATCTTTTTTATTTCACGAGCTAATTCCAACATCTTGTCATTATCAAACTCAAAACCGTATTGCTTACAAATCATATCTAGAATGTCATAGAACGCTTTTTCTTCGTAATCAATGCCTAAATCTTCGAACGAATCCATTTCTGCACGAAGTTTTATGATGAGATTCAGCATTTGTTCGGCTGTATCAAACTGAATGCCTTCATAATCTAAAATATCACCCTCGCTGCGTTCGTTGTAACGGTTGATAATCGACTGCAATCGTTCTGCAAAATCTTGTCCTTTTACTTTGTTTACTTTTTTAAAATCGTTGATTGCCTGCTTCAACAAGCGTTCTAATATTTTGATTTTTGTATTGGGTAATTCTAAATTAGCTATTTTTTCGATGAATTTATCATTGAACAAATCAATGGCATTGGCTTTATTGTCATCTAACTTAAAAATCTCTTCGACTCCTTCTGAAATAATGGCTTCTTCTACCAACTTAGCAACTTTAAGGTTCATCTGAGCTGTATCGGGTGCTTCGCCTTTTGTTAGTTTCACCACTATTGATTTTACGGCAAAATAAAAATGAATTTCATCTACTTCTTTTTCTGTAAACAATTCTGAACCGCTGACTAAATTGTAGGAAGATTTTAACTTTTTGGTTACGTTCACAAAAAACTTTTCTGATTCTTCGGTTTGTAATACAAATTCCGAAGCGCTGTTTAAACAGTTTAAACGCTGAATAGGCGAGCCTTCGAAATAATCTTTTGTATCAAAGCGATGAAAAAATTTGCCTAATAAATCCAATTGGTCTCTAACCAATATTTCCGCCTGCGAAATATCTTCAAAATCATCATCGGCAGTTTGGCTATTAAACAAACTTAGCGCATGATTCAGATTCTTTTTGATGCCGATATAATCAACTACCAAACCACGATCTTTTCCTTGGTATTTACGATTTACACGCGAAATAGTCTGTATTAAATTATGTGTTTGTAAAGGTTTGTCAATATAAATCGTATCCAAAAAAGGAACATCAAAACCGGTTAACCACATATCAACCACGATGGCAATTTTAAAATTGGAATTGATCTGTTTAAACTGTCGATCCAATTCTTTACGATCATCTTTACTGCCTAATAAATCCCACAATTCCTTTTCATCATCTTTATTACGTGTCATAATCAACTTTACACGCTCCATCGGTTTTATTTCCTTTTGTTCTTTTTCGTTTAAACCTTCAGGAAGCAGCATTTCTCCCCATTCTGGTCGTAAAGCTAAAATCTCTTTAAATAATTTGTAAGCGATACCGCGAGATGCACATACAAACATTACTTTGCCAGCTACCGTTGCGTTTTCTTCTAAACGATTTTCATAATGCTCCACAAAATCTTTCGCTATTGCTTTTATACGGTCACCATCGCCTAAAACTACTTCCATTTTGGCAATAGCTTTTTGACTGGCTTCTACATGATATTCCGAAGCTCCTTCTGCAACAGCATTTTCGTAATACTGTTCAATTTCCTGAACTTTATTGTAATCTAAATTTACTTTTGCAGCCCGACCTTCATATACCAAGCGTACGGTAATTTCATCATTTACCGATTCAAACATGGTATATTGATCTACCACCTCACCAAAAACTTCTAAGGTTTTATCAATTGGTGTTCCTGTGAAACCCACATACGTTGCATTGGGTAAAGAATCGTGCAGGTATTTTGCAAAACCATACGATTTGGTTACGCCTTTCTCTTCATCTATTTTAACTTTTAAATCTAAGTTTACTTGTGAACGATGCGCCTCATCTGATATACAGATGATATTCGTTCTGTCTGATAAAATCTCAGCATCCTCAGCAAATTTTTGAACGGTAGTTAAATACACACCACCACTTTCAATTCCTCGTAAACGATCTCTTAAATCTGCTCTTGATTCAATATTGATGATGTTTTCATCTCCAATAAATTTTTTGGCATTGGTAAAATCCTTAGATAATTGGTCGTCTAAATCGGTACGATCTGAAATGATGATGATGGTTGGACTTGCAAAATCGGTTGAACGCATTAATAACCTCGAAAGATATAACATGGTATAACTTTTTCCACAGCCTGTTGCGCCAAAATACGTTCCACCCTTACCATCTCCTTCTGGTTTTCGGTGTTTTAAAATATTTTGATACAATTTATTCGATGCGTAATATTGCGGATAACGTGTCAATATTTTTAGTTCATTTTTTGAAGTATCGGGAAACAACACAAAGTGATGAATAATATCAACTAAACGGTTTTGGTTCAACATTCCGTGAACAATCGAAGTTGTGGTGTCAATTCCTGTCAATGCTTTCTTTTCATCGCCTGTAATTTTGTTCCAACCATAAAAGAATTCGTAAGGAGAAAATACCGTTCCTGCTTTGTTGTTTACCCCATCACTAATTACACAAAAAACATTGTATTTCATCATTTCCGGAATAGCCCTGCGGTAACGAACCGTTAATTGTTTAAACGCATCATAAATGGTAATTTCTTCCTCAATAGCCGTTTTAAATTCAAACACCACCACCGGAATGCCATTGATGTACAAAATTAAATCGGGAATACGCAATTCCGAACCTTGAATTTCTAATTGATTGACAATCTTAAAAGTGTTAGCTTGTATATTTTCAATATCAATATATCGAATGTGTAAATCTTTCTTAGCCGGATCATTGCGTTTAAAAATCAATCCATCAGCCAATAATTTACATATATATTTATTTGATTCATACAAATTAGATGCAGATTGAAAAGCAATTTCATTGATAATGCTTTCAAGTTCTATTTCTTCTAAATCACTGTATCGAGCCAACAAAAAAGTACGTAAATCTTCTTTGATTAATACTTCTTGATTGGAAGTTCTAACCAATTCTTTTCCGTTGATATAGCGATAACCTTCTGTTTCCAGTAGGCTGATAAAGGCTTGTTCTAATTGAGATTCGGTGTATTTCATGCCAGGGATTTCAAGTTTAGTTTTTTTGTTTTCAATTAATGGATCGTATCCATTATTTGGTTTTCTTTTCTAAGGTAATTTCTCCAATATTATAAGCGTAGACTGAGGCTGGAACAAAAGTAAAACTGATCTCACTCTCAAGCTTTGTATCTTGCTTGTCGATCGTGGTTACTAATGCCTTTTCAAATTGGTTGGCTTTACAAAATTTTATTAAACTCTTTAAATCTTGAGGCATTTCGAAAAAGCGATTACTCCATTTTATTTCTACACCCCAAACAGGTTTAAATTTTTTATCGTCTACTAAAACCAGATCTACTTCGCCTTCAGAACGTCCATCTTTCCATCTTGCATAGGTTAAATCCAAATTTTCACGGTGCATCCATTGGGAGAGAATGGCCGTTTCTACCATATTTCCCATTTCACTATCCATGCCTTTTACGGGTGAAAATAAAGCGGTTCGAAGGGAGGGATTGGTTAAATACACTTTGAAGCTGGTCACTCTTTTTAATCTTTTAGCATTGATGTCCACTTTGTTTAGCACTTTTATTAAAAAAGCAGCTTCTAGATATTCTAAGTATTTTTTCAGTGTTTCTTTTTGAATTCCAGAATCTTTAGACATGGTTTCGTAGGAAAATTCGTTTCCTGTATTATAGGCGATGTAAGTAAAAAAACGATTGAGTTCTTGTACATCTTTGATGCCGTATAAGCTGGGTAAATCCCTTAATAACACTTTATCTACAATGTCGTTTTTCACATACCTTCCCATATCCTTTTGGATTTTTTCGGATAATACCACTTCGGGGTAACCACCAAAATTCAGGTATTGAATAAACTCATCGTTCAACTCATCAATATTTATGGGTAAGCAATACGGAATTTGTTTATCACCGTATTGTATGGTACTTTTCTGAATGAGGTGATCTCTGTTTTTTAGATGGATGAATTCCTGAAAAGTAAGAGGAGGCAACATAAAATCTGTAAATCTTCCCGCACCACTTTCTGTACTATGCCACTTCAGAGCGGCAGCAGCAGAACCCGACACAATAAATTTGGTCTTGGGATAGGTATCTACCAATACTTTTAAGTGGCGTTCCCAATCTTTGAGATACTGTATTTCATCAAAAAATACAAAGCAGTTTTCTAAATTTTCCACCTTTACAGAATCTTTGCATAAATCTAAAATCTCCTGTAAGCTTAAATTAACATAGATGGGATTATCAATACCTATAAAGAAAATACGTTGTGGATTTATATTTTCATTAATTAACTCGTCTATGGTGTGAAACATCATGACGGTTTTACCCACACGTCTAGGCCCCATTAAAACTACTGCTCTGCGAATGTCTGTCTCGGTAACAAAGGGATAAAACAAATCAAAATACAGACGTTTGGACATTTCTTTATAGAGCGAAGGAATCTCTTTAGTCGCCCACCACGGATTTTCGTACTGCAAGCGTTCTATAATTTTCTCTGTCGGAATAAGTCTTGAGTTGCTCATTTTTTTTCTTATTTACACAAATATAGTTAAAATAAACAAGTTTAAATGTGTTTATTGTTGCAAAATTGTCTATGTAGTTTGTTTTACGACCTTCTTAATTATTTATTTTCACCATTCACAATAAGGATTATTCTGTTGTGGTTTTTGTTTTTAAAAAAGCTTGTACTAATTGAGATTCGGTGTATTTCATTTTATATTTTTTTTTGTTGAGGCGAATCGTTAGGGTTTGGGCAAATTGCAATTCGCCCGTACTACGAAATTATTTTATCCTATAAAATTTATCATCGTCCCAGCGTTTCGGATTATTTCTAATATAGTCAGATATTCTTTCGTATGCCTGTTGGTTTCTAATGATATGCTCATAATAATTCCTTTGCCAAATCTTAAAATCTAATTCTTTTATCTTTTCCGTCGGGGCGATTGGGGCGGTCGGGGCGATTGGGGCGGTTGGGGCGGTTGGGGCGGTTGGGGCGAATTGCAATTCGCCCGTACTGTTTATTTTTTCGCTCGTTCTTCCTGAAGATTTTTCGCCCATATTTAAGATATAATCTTTTATTTTTTTAATCGTTGCTATTTTATATCCTCTGATAATAGCTCCCACCGTTTGTGATGGCGATTTAAATTTCCCAATCTCATTATTTCCTTTTTGAAATTTTATTTCTACGATTGAATGAAAATGATTAGGCATCACGACAAATTCGTGTAACAAAACATTATCTCTTATTTCACTAGTATTTAGCCATTCTTTTTGTACTATTTCTCCATAGCTGTTCAATATCATTTCTCCGCTTACAACCTTCCCAAACAAATGCGCTCTATCCTGACAACAAATCGTGATAAAATACAATCCTTCCTGGCTATAATCATAATCTTGCAAACGTATCGATCGGCGATGGTGTTTTTGTGGATTGTATCTATTCATAATTAATTTATCGTTTTTATTACGTTACCGTTGGGGCGGTTAGGGCGGTTGGGGCGGTTGGGGCGATTGGGGCGGTTGGGGCGATTGGGGCGATTGGGGCGGTTGAGGGCGGTTGAGGGCGGTTGAGGGCGGTTGAGGGCGGTTGAGGGCGGTTGAGGGCGAATTGCAATTCGCCATTACACCGTTATCTTTTTCCTTTCTTCCTCCCCAACCGCCAACCGAGACAACAACAAACTTTGGAGTTGAGTGAGTTTTTGGTTTTCTATTTCGATTTTACTTTTTAAAATGAATGGTTTTTCTACATAATTTTCGAATAACTTTAAATCAAAATTTGGAAGTAATACTTTCAATTGTTTAAGGTCAGTTTGAGTTAATAGTGCCTGAACACCTCCTTTGTTTAATTCATCATAATTTAAAAATTTCAATATAAAATAACTGAAATACAAATTTTCAGGTGTGAAAACTAACGTATTATCTGAAGGATATGATTTTTCATATTCAATAAATACTTTTCCGTGCGTTCCAACTCTTCCTATAATTATTATTTTTTCATTAAATAAATAATCATCTGAGTATCCAGTTATTCCTCCAGCTCCATATATTGGATATTTTGTCCCTAAATCTCCTTTTGATTTTTTGCCACTTGTTACTTTAGCAATTGTTTGAAATTCTTTCACTTCCCACCCCTCCGGAATCTCCTTCCCAAGTTCCTCATTCCAAACCATTTTACCGCCAGAAGATTTGTATCCTCTGGTGGCTGAGGCTCTCGAAGCCACACCAGACACTTCGGGAGCCTCACCTAACACTTCGAGAGCCTCACCAGACACTTCGGGAGCCTCACCAGACACTTCGAGAGCCTCAGTGTCCGATAAAGGAGCCACTGTGTCGGATAAAGAAGCCTCAGTGTCCGAAAAGGGAAACTCAAAATCTACAAACCAATGTTTATACAAAGCCTGTGCAGTAGCTTCTAGTTTTTCGCAAATGGCTTCGTTAACTCGTATTTTGTTTTCTACCGCTTGGTATTGGGCTACAATTTCACGTTGCTTTTCGATGGATGGAATGGGTAATTCAACTTCACACATATCTTTCCAATCAAAAACTTCTCTAACACTTCCAATAGAATGATATCTGGCGTATCGATCAAACTCTGGTCGTGAGAACCACATCATCAAGTAATCTGGTGATAGTTCATTTTCATCAATAATTTTAAAACTTGTATATGCTTGTGAAATCATAGCTTTATCAAACTCTTTCAACAATGCTATTCCTATTTTATCGCCTCGCCTAGATGTATCTGCTATATAAACAAAATTATTCCTCTCAATCAGTTTATATTTTGACATATCGGATCCAATTGTATTGGCTATTGAGGGGATAAATCGTTTTTGTACAGAAACGCCTAGTAATGGAGCATCTGACAATTCTTTATTCCGATTGTCTATTAGTGTAATATATTTTCCTAGTTTTTTATAACTCATACCCCAAAGTTTTAAAAACGTTGGCAACCTCTTCTTTTAATCGGCTTTCTTTCTGAAACAAATCTTTCAAATCTGCTTGTAAACTTTGCATCTGTTCGTTATAATCCAAACTTTCATCACGGTTTACAAATTCGATATATTTACTTGGTACTAAAGAATAATCTTTTTTGCGGATTTCTTCTAATGTGGCTGAATAAGAATATTCGGGAATATCTTGATACGTTTCTTTCCAATCGGTTTGTTGCCAGTTATGATAATGTGTAGCGATTGAGGTAATCTCTTCTTCGCCAAACTGAATAAATTTCTTTTCAAAAGGTTCGCCTTTTTGGCGTAAATCCATAAACAAAACTTCGCCTTTGCGGTTACGGTAATTCTTCATACCGTCGTTTACCACAAAAGTTCTTTCGTTCTTATTTCGGTTCAATATCCAAAGCGTCACCGAAATATCAGTAGAATAAAACATGGCTCTTGGTAAAATCACAATCGCTTCCACCAAATCGTTTTCAATAATTTGTTTACGTATTTTGTATTCTTCGCCACCACCAGAAAGTGCACCATTTGCCAAGATAAATCCAGCTACTCCGTTTTGTGACAATTTAGAAATCATAGTCAAAATCCATGCGTAATTGGCATTAGATTTTGGAGGCACTTCGTAACCTGCCCAACGTGGATCGTCGGTTAATTCGTTTTCGGCACGCCAATCTTTTAAATTAAAAGGTGGATTCGCCATAATGTAATCGGCTTTCAATTCCTTGTGCTGATCGTCTCCAAACGTATCGGCAGCTTTATTGCCTAAATTAGCAGAAATGCCACGAATTGCCAAGTTCATTTTTGCCAGCTTAAAGGTAGTATTGGTTAACTCTTGTCCATAAATGGAAATGTCTTTTTTGTTTCCTTGATGCTTTTCAATAAACTTCAACGATTGTACAAACATACCACCCGAACCACAAGACGGGTCATAGATTTTTCCTTTGTAAGGTTCAATCATTTCGGCAATTAAATTTACAATCGACTTCGGCGTATAGAATTCTCCTTTTCCTTTTCCTTCGGCAATGGCAAATTTGCTCAAAAAGTATTCATACACACGACCCACAATATCTTGCGCTTCATCTTTCAGTGTATCAATATTGTTTATGGTATCTAATAAGGCAGAAAACTTAGATTGATCCAAACCTAAGCGTGAGAAATAATTGTCGGGCAAAGCGCCTTCCAAAGATTTGTTGGTGCGTTCAATGGTTTTCAGTGCAGAATCAATTTTTAACGTAATATCGTCTTGTTTTGCATTTGCGATAATGTAGGTCCAACGAGATGCTTCTGGCAGGTAAAACACATTTTCCGCCTGATAAAATTCGGGAATATCCAAAAAAGCTTCTTTGTGTTCGTTGATGAGTTCTTGTCTTCGTCTCAGAAATTTATCATTCGCAAATTTGAGGAAGATGAGACTTAAAACCACGTGTTTATATTCAGACGGTTCTACAGAACCACGTAATTTATTGGCAGAATCCCATAAGATTTCTTCGGTGCTTTTTGTTTGAACTTTTTTAGCCATTTGTGATAATGATAGTGTTTTAATGTTTGTCCGTAAATATACTAAATGTTAAAATACAAAAGAAACGAAAAGAAAGGAAAATATGATGAGGAAACCCGTAAATAGGTGAGATTTTTTTGTTAAAAAATCAAAATTATCATCTGCTATATCAAAATTTATGAAGTTATACCTATTGTGCATTTACAGATTTAAAAGGAATGAGCATATTCATTAAATTAAAAAAATTATATATTAATTTGATTGTCAATCCATTAAAAGTATGAACAATCTTATTCTAAACTACTAAATTATTTTAAAAGAATTGACAAAAGCGGAATCTTTCATTAGAATAATTTTTCACTTGCAAATGTTCACGATTTTAACTATCTGAACTACATTAAACATGACTTCTAAAACTGTTTATTAATTGGTAATAGAGGATCTATCAGTAAAATATTCAGGAAGATTTATTCAATTATTTCGAGGATAAACTCTCCGTTCCTATGAGAAAAAATCAATATACTTTCCACAATTTTCCAAAACAAAATCTAAAATTAGAAAGCGCATTAAAACTGAAGTTTCTCAATTATCGATTCAATATCTGAATTTTTACGTTTTAAAAGAAGTTAAAACAAAATAAAAATTTATTTCTGCTAAATGCACAGCAGGTAAAAAAAATCCATATTTACACCTTTAAAATTATAAAACACTAACTATCAATAATTAAACTTTAAAAGTAGTTTTGAACAAGTATTGTAAAGATAGCTAATTACTGCTTTTCAAGCTACTGCGCTAAGAAGAAAAAAAATAAGTTAAAAATTATATGTATGCATATAAAATTATTATATTTGGAGTTCATAAGTGTTTTTTTTGGTTAATTAAGAGGTTGTATGTTTTCTAACTGCAACCTCTTTTTAGTTCACTTAAAAATTTTAGTTTTTTGCTATATATCTTTTTATTCATGGATTGGTTTACTGCAGCGAAAGTCTTTAAAAAATAATAATCCATAAGCTTACTATAATATGTTTCTTAAAAGATTTTGTTTTCTCTAATCCAGTTGCTATTTGATTCTTTTAATGAATGAAGAGCAATGGCATTGCTTTTATGATAGTGAGCGTGTAAGAAAGCAAAAGGCTTAGAACTTAATCTAAGCCTCGATTCTTTAAGGAGATTCATTTAATTGTATAGATTATTCCTGGTCAGTGGCATCAAAATTTATGTCGTTATAAGCTGCTTTCGTGAGCGTTACATCGGCATCTTTTTCTTCGTTTAGCGTTTCTTCTAGCAAAGAGGCTACTTCCTCTTCGCCTAAGGTTTTTGCAAATGCTACTAAAGTACCATAGGAAGCAATTTCATAATGCTCTATTTTTTGTGAAGCAGAAATAATGGCAGCATCACGAACCGCACCTGGCTCGGTTTCTTCTAAAATACTCTCTCCTTCTTTAATCAAACCCTCCATGGCATCACATTTTTTTCCTCGGTCGGATTCATCTAATATATCAAAAACTTTACGCAAACGTTCCACTTGTTGTTCTGTAACACTTACATGAGTTTCAATTGCTTTCTTAAGTTTGATGCTGCTACAGTTATTAGCCATTTTAGGCAACGCCTTTAAGAGCGCTCGCTCGGCATACACAATATCTTTTAGTTCATCAATAAACAAGGATCTTAAACCTTCAGCAGCTGAACTTTTAGGGCTTACCATTCTGGTATTTTGTGAATTTTGGTTTTCTGTTTTTTGTTCCTTTTTCATATTCTTAATTTTTAATTATTATTTAATTTTTAAAAAGTTTAACTAACTAATTAATAAAACGTGCACGTTGTTCTTTAGTTGGTAGTGTGCAGTTATTGGTACGGATATGCTTTCGATTCTCTGCCACTAAATCATAAATTTTATCGCGAATTACTTTGGGAATTATCTTAAAAATACCAAACCATTTATACCAGGCTTTTAACAAGCTACCTATTTTTAAAATAGCATCCGACTTTTTGTATGTTTTACCGTTTGGATGAATTAAATACAAGGTGTTGAATTTATCTAAAGGTAAATTGTTTTTTGAAAGAAAATTTTGTCCAAAATCTCCTTGTAAAGATGCAAAGTGGATATCCCCTTTTTTATCATTACGCATCACCCAATTCACCCAATAATTACAGAATCCACATTCGCCATCGTATAATAAAATATATCTATCATTCATTTTTTGTGCTACTTATCATTTAACAATCCTTCTGCAAGTGATTTCCATTGCAGGTTACTTATACCTAAAATACCAAAGGTTGCAAGGGTGATATTCCGCATTTTTTTTGCTAAATGCGCTACATTGAGATTTATTTTTTCGTTTCTACCATGAATTGATAAATAAATCTTAGTAGCATCGCGGTACAATATAAATGTATTCGAAGCTTCACTAGTGAAAAAATGGTCTATTTCATTTCCTTTTTTCTTGGGGTTGTGTGCCGGTCGCAATTGCATAACTAATGCATCACCAACCATTTTTGGCTCATTAACTAGTTGGGCTATGTGTACAAAATCATACGGAGCAAAAAATATTTTTTGAAGTTTAGAAAATCTAATTTTTATAAAAGAACCTTCAGTTGCCCATCCGTCTGAATTGTTACCATTTTTATCTAATAGTATAAAATCAGTATTTGTTAAATGCGCATAAAGTGACCAATTATTCACATGGAGCAATCTATTTTTTATACTGGCATAAACCGCATCTGAAGTATTCCTCTCTTCAATTTTTATGCTGCTGTAAGTGTCTGTACACCTTCCTATTCGCTGTTCTGGCACACGCTTTCTCAGTTCTATTGGAATAATGTGCCAATCATCTTCTTTCATAAAATATATTTTTTGGTAGGTTCGATAGAACTAACAATCTTTAGAATTATAATCCAATTCATTATCTCTGTCAGCATCTGCTTTATAAACCACTTTATCTCTCTTAAATAATTTTCCATTTAAACCATCAATTATTTTCCCTGAAAGATAATTAGGTTGCTTCTCCAATTTATTGTTTAAATTTTCACTGTTGCTGCAATTTAATTTATCTGTATCCATAACTTTTATATTTAGTTAAAAAAGAGTATGGTAGTGGTTTTATTACACATCAATTAATAATATGCTACTTTACTTAAATACAAAATTTAGACCATAATTCTTGACCGTTTGCGATATTCATAACCGCTTTTGTTATCCAATAATCCGGCGTGGTTCAAGGGTTTAAAACATATTGAAATCATTTTAACTTATTATTTAAAAAACTATATAACAATCAGTTAACAAAAAAATATAGATCTAATTATAGTTTTTAGCACTAAAAATTTAAAATATAATATAAAACTCAAGATTATTAATAATTATTTATAAACTAACCAAAGATTATATTAAATAAATAGAGATGTTTTTAAATAAGATGTATAAATTAACCAATAACTCAAAAAAGAACAATAGGTAAAGATTTCTCAAAGTGTATATAAAAACCACAAGTAAGTAAGCATTTAAAATATGCTACTTTAAAGAATCACTTATAACTCAAAAGATAAGCAAAGATGGAACATTGTTTGCCCATAGATTATTGTGCAATTTAGTTTTTAGGAGAGATTATGTTAGGTATTGACCAAATAAATCCAGAAAAGAATTAAGGAAACATTAATTATAAAATTTGTAGCATTATGGCAACAGCAAGATGGAGCAAATATCCGGAGAATCAGCCTGAAGAATCAGGAGTTTATGTGGTGAATTGGAGAATAAATAACGTGTACATGACCGTTTTATCTTTTTTTGACCGCAACACAAAAAAATGGTACAATTGTAATGATCGGGATCAATTATTAGAGGGAATTAACGCATTTAATCCTTTTAAAATTGTTCCTAATTTTTAGAATTCCGTAATAAAAACGTATCCTATCAAATGAATTTAAACCTTTATAAGCGCTCTTTTGTAGTGCTTTTGTTCACAAATATTTTTAAAATATGAAAGACCTATTCTTCAAAAATTGGGAAAGTTTGTACCACATACTAATTTGTGGAACAATAGCTTATTTAAGCCTCTTTATATTCATTAAAATATCTGGAAAAAGAACATTAGCCAAATTAAATGCATTCGATTTTGTGGTATCTGTAACACTAGGGTCAATATTATCGTCTATTATTTTATTAAAAGTATCGATTGCCGAAGGATTAACCGGTCTTTTTATAATCATCTCGTTGCAATACCTATTAGCTTTTCTTGCTAAAAAATCAGATACAATGGAAAAAGTAATTAATTCCACACCAAGCCTTTTATTTTACAATGGAAAATTTTTAAACGATGCTCTACAAAATGAACTAATTACAAAAGAGGAAGTTTATGCCGAAATCAGGAGTTATAAAATTGAGAATATTAACGATGTACGTGCCGTGGTATTGGAACTTAATGGAGATATGACAGTAGTTAAAAAATCGGATGTATTGAATAAAAAAACTTCTTTAAAAGATATAATTAAAGAATAAAAATCAAAAATTTAGCAGTTAACAAACAATTATTTATTTTTTACGATACAAATATAGTTTAACAAATTAAAACAAATCATCTATGAACAATAACTCGCAAAATAGTGAAAAACCGCAGTCTGATGTATATGTGGAACTTTTTGGATTAGATCAAAATAAATTACAAAACGGTGTTATTTTTAGTAGAGGTAATTCGCTAAAGCAGGATTGCAAAATATCCTACGAACCAAATGAAAATCCATTACCTCCTGGGATTTACTCGTTTGATTTATTTTACGAACCAGATATCACTGTTGATGATGCTGCTCCGAATCAACAAACTACAAATCACCAAGCAAGCAGCAACATAATACTTAAATTGAATAAACCAATAGATTAAAATTAGCAGATAAATGAAATCTTTCTAAAAAAAATAAGAAAATAAAAACCGTATTATTCACCGCACAGGATTTTAAAAAAGCACCAACAGGCTTTGTGTATATTACACCATGTATCGATGCTTAAAATATAAAATTTACTATTGAAGCATCCAGCCGATTTAAAAAAAGCATATATAAAAACAATTTTAGAGAATTAAACCATGACAGCATTATTTCAGAGATATAGAATTTTCAATTATATTTCTTAATAATTTGAGGGTATTTAAATGAACGAAAGAATAAAAAACGTCCCAATAGAGGGACGTTTTCTTCATTATGATCTACTCCATTCTAAAATTGAGTTTCGGTTCATTTTTACATAGTCTTCATTTCCTGCTTTTTCCGAAAGTTCTAAAGACTTTTTAGCGGTTTCAATAGCGCCTTTTTTATCGCCGTTTGCTGCTTGTATCAACGATTTCTGACGCAACATATAGAATGGTGCTTCGCCGTTTTGCATAGCAATTGATTTGTTTACATAATCTAATGCTTTTTTCACATCGGTATTCGATGTAAACAAATAAACACCTGCTGCATAATAATCTGTAGCTTTTGAATTCTCATTGATGCTTGTTTGAATGCTTTCCATTGCGATTTTGTGAGTAGGCACTGTGAAAGGTATATGTACAATGGTTTTTTCCCAAGCCATATCTATTGAGCCTTTTTCATTGTTTTCTGGTGTAATGCTAATGGTAAAATATTCTACATCTTTGGTTAATGTTTCTGGTTTAACCGATGTTTTTATAACCACATCTTCTTCGTTCCATTTTTGTGGCAATCCCCAATTGTCTGTTGTTTTATAGAAAATCACATCCCACATTTGTGCTTTTGGCACTGTGTACAATGCATATTTACCAGCAGGCAATGCACTTCCGTTGATTTCAACATCTGTATCAAATTCAATGGTTGTATTTTGGTTGGCACCTGTTCTCCATGTTTTTCCGTAAGGAACTAAGTCACCAAAAACCAAACGCCCTTTTTTTGCCGGACGAAAATAGTCAACCTCTACATCTGTTAAGCCTACCATTTGTTCCACTTCTGCTTTTAAACTTGCTTGAGGTGTTTTTATTTGTGCATTTGTTTGTATCGCTACTATCAATGCTGCTGCTATTAATATCTTTTTCATTTTTTATTTATTTTGAATAATTTGTAATTCCTTCTTGTAGCCAATTTTCGTATTCAGTAACTTCTGGTGTGTAACCAACCGGTGTGTTCAATGAATTTCCTTCATTATCTAAAACAATATAATAAGGTTGTGCATTTGCCTGATACTTTTCAATCTGGAAATCACTCCATTTATTACCTACCGTTTTAATTTTCTTGCCCGTTGTTTTAGAAACGTATTGTTCTGCTTCTGGCAATGGCTTCTTTTCATCAACGTATAAAGATATTAAAACCACCTGGTCATTTAAAATTTTTAACACATTAGTTTCAGACCAAACGTTTTCTTCCATCTTACGACAATTGACACATGCATGACCTGTAAAATCTAACAAAACTGGCTTGTTGACCTCTTTTGCATAATCCATTCCTTTATCATAATCTGTAAAAGTGATGATTCCTTGTGGCCCTTCTTTTGCGCCATCTGGAATTTCGCTTAAAGATCCTACACCCCCTTTAGAATTCCCTACACCATACGGACTTTCAGAATAGGTCATTGGTGGTGGAAAGCCTGAAATTAATTTCAAAGGCGCACCCCATAATCCAGGAACCAAATAAATGGTAAAAGTTGATACCAACAATGCCATGAATAATCTACCTACCGATATTTTATCTAATTTAGAATCATGCGGTAACTGAATTTTTCCGAACAAATAAACTGCCCACGCTGCAAAAATGGCGATCCATATTGCCAAGAATACTTCGCGTTCTAACCAATGTGCTTGCAAAACCAAATCGGCATTCGATAAAAATTTGAAAGCAAAAGCTAATTCTAAAAATCCTAAAGAAACTTTTACGGTGTTCATCCATCCGCCAGAACGGGGCATAGAATTCAACCAACCCGGAAACATGGCAAACAACATAAATGGTAATGCCAATGCTAATGAAAAACCGAACATTCCTACAAGGGGAGCTATACCACCCATCGAGGCGGCTTCAACTAGTAAACCTCCAACAATAGGCCCTGTACATGAAAAAGACACAATTGCCAATGCCAATGCCATGAAGAAAATACCAATCATACCTCCTCTATCTGCTTGACGATCTACTTTATTTGCCCATGAATTTGGAAGCATAATTTCGAACGCTCCTAAAAAAGATGCAGCAAAAACCACTAACAATACAAAGAAAATTATATTGAATGAAACGCTTGTAGATAATTCGTTTAAAGCATCGGCTCCAAATATTTTAGCAACTGCAAAACCTAAAACCACATATATAAAGATGATTGAAAAACCATAAATAAGTGCGTTTTTGATTCCTTTTGCACGCGATTTGCTTTGTTTGGTAAAAAAACTAACCGTCATGGGAATCATTGGAAAAACACACGGAGTAAATAGTGCGGCAAACCCACCTAAAAAAGAAAGTATAAAAATAGTCATTAATCCTTTCTTTTCTGACTTATCTGTCGCCGGATTATCTGCTAATGGTTTTGTTTTTGTTGTATCGTTTGAAGTAGGTGTAACTGTAGATAAATCTTCAAAATTTAAAACTTCCTTTGATGTAACAGTTGCTAAATCAAACACAAAAAATTTATTCTGCTGAATACACATATCAATACAAGCCTGATAAGAAAGTTCTAATTGAATATTTTTAACTTCAGGGTTTGTAATTTTTATGTTGTGTGTAAAATGCGCTTCTTTAGCAAAATAATATTCATCAACTTCGAAAATATCATTAAATTTTTTGGTGTATTCACTTTCATTTGCTTTTCCTTGGGGTTCGTAGTTTCCTTGGGCATTGTTGTAGATAAACTCTAATGGAAGTGGTCCGCCTTCTGGTGTAAATTGCGAATACATGTGCCAAGGTTCTTCAATGACAGCATCTAGTTTTATTTGATATTCTGTATCTGAAATTTTTTCGATACTCGATTTCCATTTTACAGGATCTTGCACCTGCGAAAAACCTAAACTGGTTACAAACAGCACCAGAAAAGTGAGTAAATTTCTCATTGGTTTAAAGTTATTTTATAGTTTTGTTGAATGTTATTCGTAATTTTAAATCGGTCATCGGCGCGTAAACCAACAATCCAAATTATTTTTCCATCGCCGTTTTGCAAAATCCAAACTTGGTCTTTTTCTATTTGAGACAGCTTTTCATCTTTAAAAAATTTCGACACTTTTTTCATGCCGTTCATGCCAAAAGGCTGAAACACATCTGTTGCCTTTTTTTTCCGCAAAACCAATGGCCATTTTAAAAGCTCCGAATTTACAAAAATTGTATGTTTATCTGTGTTAATTTCGTCATTTTCTATCTTTAAAATATTCATAAAAATAGGCAAATGCAAAACATCTTCTTTATCTTTAATAAAAAAAACGCCTGAATCGCTTTCACGTTGTTGAAAAACAATCAATTCATTTCGGTTTTTTAAAATGGTATGGCTATTGTTTTGAAGTATTTTTCCGGAATGGGCTTTGCAAATTTTTTGAATTTCTGTTAAAGAATGAAATCCATAAGGCATTAAAACTTGCACTAAATAATGTAATTTATTTTGAAATTTTGCTGCTTGTTCCAAATCAATCCGCACCATATCTTGTTCACAAATCACACATTTATCTTTAAAAAAAAGGAATGCATCAGCTGCTAAAAGTTGGGTTTGCTTTAAATGATGAAGCGTGTTTTGAAATGATTTTAAAAACTGATGGTTTTCTTCTTTTAAAACGGGCAACACCAAATGGCGCATTTTATTTCTTAAATATTTTGTTGTTGTATTTGATTGATCTTCCCTCCACTCTACACCATTTTCAATTGCATAATTTAGAATATCCTCTCTAGAAAAATTCAATAATGGCCGAATGATGTTTTCATTTTTTTCAGGGATTCCAACCAAACCATCAATTCCGGTTCCGCGTGTAAAATTGATTAAAAACGTTTCTGCCTGATCGTCTAAATGATGCGCAGTTGCAATCAATTGATAATCGTTTTCGATACAAAGCTGCTTAAACCAATTATATCGTAATTCGCGCGCTGCAATTTGAATGGAAACTTTTCTGCTTTCAACAAACTGCATGGTATCAAATCGTTCTACAAAACACGGAATATTATTTTTTGTACAAAAATCCACAACCAATTTTTCATCTAAATCACTTTCTGTACCGCGCAGTTGAAAATTGCAATGTGCAACAGCAAAATCCAATTTTAAAGCAAAGTACAAATGCAACAACACCATACTATCTACCCCACCGCTCACAGCCAGCAAGGTTTTTTGATTTACAGATTCCTGAAAATGTTGCTCGATATGTTTCTTAAACGCTTTTAACATTGTTCTAAAACTTTTTGCATGGCTTGTGCTTTCAACAAGCATTCGTTGTATTCATCGGCTGCATTTGCGCTGATGGTAATAGCACTTCCCACGCTAAACGATGCGTATTTTTGTTCTTGATTATACAAAATACTGCGGATAATCACGTTAAAATCAAAATCGTTATTAGGCGTGAAATAACCAATGGCACCGCTGTAAAGACCGCGTTTTGTTTGCTCCACATCTTCGATAATCTTCATTGCCGATAATTTCGGTGCGCCCGTCATGCTTCCCATCGGAAAAGTAGATTTAATAATATCAACCACATTTTCGTTGGGTGAAACTTCTGAAACAACCGTGGAAATCATTTGATGCACCTGTTTAAAAGTATAGATTCCGAACAATTCTTCTACTTGAACCGATGCTTTTGTTGCAGTTTTAGATAAATCGTTTCGAACCAAATCAACAATCATTACGTTTTCTGATTGTTCTTTTTTGTTTGATGCCAGATTTTGTTTTAAAAGCAAATCTTCTTCAGCAGAAGTTCCGCGTTTCGCCGTTCCTTTAATTGGTTGCGAAATGATTTTTAAACCGTCTTTTTTAAGATAACGTTCTGGCGAAGCACTCAGCACAAAGTGTTGGTTGAATTTTGCAAAACATGCAAAAGGCGGTTCGGAAATTTTGTTTAATTTCCAAAACAAATCGTTTGAATTCAACTGTACATTCTCTGCGAAAAATTCCATGCAATAATTGGCTTCGTAAATATCGCCTCGCTGAATATGGCTGATTACTTTTTGAAATCCTTTTTCATACTCGTTAAAGGTTAATTTGCTTTCTACGTTGATTTTTTCTTGTTGATGTGTTTTTGTAATTTGAGTAGAAATAATCTCTTGGAAATCATCATCCATATCGTCATCACACATTCCCAGATATTCCAATCGAACCGAATGATCTTCAAAAAAAATGAGTTTCTTTGGTTGAAAAAACAATAAATCAGGGAAATGTAATCCATCAAAATTATTTGATTCCAATCGTTCCACATCGTTTTTTAAATCGTATGTCAAATAGCCAAAAAGCCAATCGTTGGTATTTTGTTGGTATTCTTTTAATTGTTCAAAAGCATTGAAATAATCGGTTTGCAGCAGTGTAAAAGCATCAAAAGCCAAAACAGCTTGGTGTGTGCTGTATTTGGCTTTGTGATTGTTCGATTCTAAAAAAACAACTTCGCGGAACTGTTGCGCCCACTGAAGCATTTGTTTTTTAAAATAAGGAATATTTTCTACTGGATACGTTTTTGAAAACCGTTGCATTAACTTTTTAAAATAATGTTGAGTTTATGATTGATTTCTTCTAAGAATTTTTTGTTGGTGATTTCTTGTGTTTCTTTATTAAAATGTTCTGAAAAAGCTGGAAAGGTGTATGCTTCTGAAACTTCACAACCAAAGCGATGCACCATTTTTTGCAGCAATTCATTTGCACTTAAACCTCCGCGCTTTCCGTTTGATGTACTTAAAATAAAAACTTTCTTTCCTTGTAAAAAACTTTTATCAGCGCGTGACAACCAGTCCAATATGTTTTTGAAAAATGCTGACAAATTGCCGTTGTGCTCATTTGTAGTAATGAAAATGTGTTCAAAGGCATTTATTTGATCTAATAAAGAAACAATTCCTTGGGGCAATTTAATTTCTCGCTCTAAATCTTCGCTAAATAAAGGAACATCTAATGTTTTAAGATCAACAAAGGTGTGTGTTATATTCAGTTGCTTTAAAACCGCTTTGGTTAACTGTTCGTTGATTGATTGTGATGAATTGCTTCCTACAAATACCAGCATTTTTTTAATATTTAATTTCTATATTTAATTGTCTGTTCTCTTCGACTGCTTTTTTGTCCATTGCGGTACCAACCGTTACGCCGATTGCCACACCAATTGGTAAACCTATAGCGAACAAACCCGGCTTTTTTAGGAGTACACCTGCAAGCACTCCTAACGGTATGCCAAAAACAGTCATTCCAAGAGCTAACCAAAGATTTCTATGATAATTTTTAGGAACTAATTTTAACTCGTTCTCTATCAACTTTAAAATTGCGGTTTGCTTTTTCTTTATTACCTTTCTTAAATCGGCAGTAGTTAAAGAATTAGACGTGTTAATTTCTTCCACTTCACTGTTGATTGTCTGAATAATGGAATCAGGCAACCGCCTATTTCTTAACTCGCTTAAAAGAACATCAAACTGATTATAAAGTTGATTTAATCGGATATCGCTATCTAAATTTTTTACGCCTCGTAATTTATTTATCGTCATCATTAATCTTCTTCTTCAATAACTTCGTGGTTGTTTGAATAATTTCGCCAACGTTCAATTGCCTGAACCATATCGGTTGGCAAATCAGTTTCAAAACGCATAAATTCCTTTTTAATAGGGTGCATAAAACCAAGTGTTTTAGCAT
This sequence comes from Flavobacterium sp. CBA20B-1, assembly GCF_028473145.1. Classification (NCBI taxonomy): domain Bacteria; kingdom Pseudomonadati; phylum Bacteroidota; class Flavobacteriia; order Flavobacteriales; family Flavobacteriaceae; genus Flavobacterium; species Flavobacterium sp. CBA20B-1. The sequence goes on along the minus strand of NZ_CP092370.1, from coordinate 280,080 downwards.
GCAATGCTTGTCGGGGCAACACTTTAAAGGTGTTTTCTACAAACTGTTTGTATTTTGTAAATGTGGTTCCTTTTAAAATTTTATCGCCACCATAACGTTCATCGTTAAACAAGGTATGCCCAATTGCTTTCATGTGCACACGAATTTGATGTGTTCTACCTGTTTCTAATCTGCATGAAACCAACGTTACATATCCCAAACGTTCGATAACCCTATAATGCGTAACCGCATATTTTGCTCCGGTAGAATCATCGGGAAACGAAGCCATCTGCATACGATCAACCTTATGGCGGCCAATATAACTTTCGATGGTTCCTTCATCATCCTGAACATTTCCCCAAACAATGGCAACATATTCACGTTCGGTTGATTTTTCGGCAAACTGTTTTTGTAGTTCGCTCATGGTCCAATCGGTTTTGGCAATAACCAATAAACCAGTGGTATCTTTATCAATTCTGTGCACCAAACCAGGGCGTTCTGAACTGTTTAACGGTAAATTTTCAAAATGATACGCCAACGCATTTACCAACGTTCCAGTGTAATTTCCATGACCAGGATGCACTACCAAACCTGCGGGTTTATTAATCACTAGCAAATCATCGTCTTCATAAACAATATCCAAAGGAATGTTTTCGGGAACAATGATGTTTTCAAACGGTGGTTGTTCCATTAAAACGCGGATCACATCGTTTGCTTTTACTTTGTAATTGGACTTCACAGGCACATCATTCACAAAAATATTTCCATTTTCGGCAGCTTTCTGAATTTTGTTTCGGGTAGCATTTTCTACCAAATTCATTAAAAATTTATCAACACGCAAGGGCGCTTGACCTTTACCTGCTTCAAAACGGTAATGTTCGTATAGTTCGTCTTCTATTAAATTATTATCTTCTGTCATTCATTAAAAAATTGAATCGATTGCAGGTGCTACATCTTCATACATTTCGCCCAATGTGTCCACTTCGGGTTTGTATCCAAGCATTCCATCGCCCAAAACCAAATTGATTTTAGAATTTTTAAGTACTTTATCACCTGCTCGTAAAATTCTTCCATCTTGTTCAATACGCATTACCACATCTTTGGCAAAATCGGGTTCATAAATAACTTCGCCTTTTTTCAAACCGAGCGATTCAATGATTGCAGTTGCATGTCGCAAGGTGCGTCCGTCTAGATTTGGCAGTCGTATCGAAGAATATCCTTTGGCATTGACTTTTACATAAATTTTTCGTCCTTGTTTCACTGCATCTTTCGGTTTTGGATCTTGATCTGAAATGGTTAATGGTGGATATTTCGGATTAAAATCAACCGTATCAATAATAATAATTTCAAAACCATTTTCAGCAACGGCATCAATTGCATTTTCAACCTTCATTTTTCTTAAATCGGGAATCGCAATTTCTTTGCCGTGGCGTGTATAAATATTTAAAAATTGTAAAGCCCCAAAAACCAGCAAACCCATGATGATTACTGCGGTGATTAGCGAGAAAAAAAACTGTTTACTTTTTATAAATGATGTAAAACCCATAGAGTTATTAATTTTAGCAAAGTTATCAATTATGTTTCGTGTATTTTCATAAATTTGTTCAAAGTAGCATAAATTGCTTCTCACAAAAATAAAATATAAAAATACATTATTAAATGAAAAATGTAGCAATTATTATGGGAGGATATTCTAGCGAGTATAAAATATCCTTAAAAAGCGGCGAAGTTGTTTATAATCATTTAGATAGTTCCAAATATAATTTATATAAAATTCACGTTTTAACGGAAGGTTGGTATTATGTTGATGCACAAGAAAACCAGTTTCCTGTCGATAAAAATGATTTTTCAGTAATTATAGATGGAAACAAAATCAGGTTTGATGTAGTTTTTAATGCGATTCACGGTACGCCTGGAGAAGACGGACTGATACAAGCTTATTTTAAATTATTGAATATTCCGCAAACTTCTTGTAATTACTACCAAGCAGCACTCACTTTTAACAAACGCGACATGCTTTCCGTTTTGAAACCTTACGGAATTAAAACAGCTATTTCGTATTACTTGAACAATGGTGATTTTGTAGATGAAGACCAAATTATTCAACGTGTTGGGCTGCCGTGTTTTGTGAAACCCAATAAATCCGGATCAAGTTTTGGAATTTCGATGGTGAAAGAGAGCGCAGAACTGCTTCCGGCTATTGAAAAAGCCTATGCAGAAGACGATGAAATCATTATTGAAAGCTATTTAAAAGGAACAGAAGTTTCGGTAGGCGTTATTAAATACAAAGGTGAAATAGTAGTTTTACCCATTACAGAAATTGTTTCAGAAAACGATTTTTTTGATTATGAAGCAAAATATGAAGGAAAATCGAGCGAGATTACGCCTGCAAGAATATCCGATGAAGAAAAAGCTAAAGTAGAAGATGTTGCAAAACGTATTTATACTATTTTAAAAATGGATGGTTTTTCTCGGTCGGAATTTATTTTGGTGAGTGGTGAACCTTTTTTATTGGAAATGAATACCGTTCCGGGTTTAACTGCCGAAAGTATTTTACCCCAACAAGCACGCGAAGCAGGAATTTCTTTAAACGAACTATTTGATAATGCTATTGAATTAGCCCTAAACCGCAAGCAATTTTAATGAAAAAAGCTGTTTTTCCAGGTTCGTTTGACCCAATAACAAACGGACACGTAGATGTTATAACCCGCGCTTTGCCTTTGTTCGATGAAATTATTATTGCCATTGGAACAAATGCCGAAAAAAAGTATATGTTTAGCTTAAATGATCGCAAACGCTTTATAGAAGAGACTTTTGCAAACGAACCTAAAGTTAAAGTTGATCTTTACCAAGGCTTGACTATTGATTACTGCAAAGAACAAAATGCTGATTTTTTACTGCGCGGTTTACGTAACCCTGCCGATTTTGAGTTTGAAAAAGCCATTGCACATGCCAACCGATTGGTTTCGGGTATTGAAACGGTTTTCTTGCTAACAGCTGTGGATACATCGTTTATCAGTTCAAGTATTGTGCGTGATTTTATCCGCAATAACGGTGATTACAGTTTGTTGGTTCCACCCGCTGTGAAGAAATAAACAAGTTTATCAATGTAATAATTAATAAAAAAGAGAAATCAAGAGTAAATTATGTATAAAATAACACTAAATAATCCAAAACATGCTTAAGAAAAATTATAAGCTTCTCCTTTTTGTTATTTTGCTAATTATATCAATACCATTTGAATCACTATTTGTAATTCAAAATCCTAGATGGAATACAATTGTAACTGCTACTGATTTTTTAGAGATTTTAGTTTTTTTCTTAATTTTAATTATAGTACTCATTTATTTACTTATTAAGAATAGAACAACAGCCTTTAAATTATTCGTTTTTCATTTTATTTGTTGCATTCCATTAGTTTTATATGCAAGATTCAATCATTTATTAAGACATCTATATTCGAACTATACTAATGATCCTACAGAATTAAGTCATTATTTAGGCATAGTAGCTTATATATCAATCCTACTATTCCTTATTGGTCAAATATTCTTCATTCTTCTTTTAAAAAGTAGAAAGCCCTAAAAAAAGCGATGATAAACTTTCTCAATTTTAAGCAATAACGCACTAAAAAATTTTCCTATACTTGTTTAGTATATCCAGACCTCACAGGTTTTTGAAACCTGTGAGGTCTGAAAAAGAATACAATTCTTGAAAACTTAAGGCTAAAAAACACAATCAAATGGAAAAACAAGATTTTCTAGAAAAAGGTTATTTTTACCATATCTATAACAGAGGCAATAATAAAGAGAATTTATTTATTGAGGAAGATAATTATGTTTACTTTTTAAATCTTGTTTCCAAACATTTACTGCCTGTTTGTGATATTTATTCTTATTGTCTTCTTAAAAATCATTTTCATTTTTTAATTAGAATAAAAGATGATTTAGTTGTTCCGGATGAGAAGTTACATTTACCTTTTTCAAATTTGTTCAATGCTTATACTAAAACCATAAACAAAAAATACAATCGTGAAGAAAGTCTTTTCAAAGAACGATATAAAAGAAAAAGAATTACAGACGAAAAATATTTAATACAGAATATTATATATATTCATCTAAATCCTGTAAAACACGGATTTTCTGAAGATTTTCAAGAATATTCTCATTCTTCGTTTAATGCTTTGACTTCTGATAAATTAACAAAAATTAAAAGAAAGGAAGTTTTGGAGCTATTTGGAGGTAAGGAAAATTTTATTAGTGCTCATCATATGTACATTCATATATGAAAGATGTTTAAAAAGACCTCACAGATTTTAAAAACCTGTGAGGTCTAGAAGAAAGTCAATGTAAAAAAATTACTTATAAACAAAAAAGCGATGACTATTAATCATCGCTTTTAGTTATATTGAAAAGAAATTATCCTAAAACTTCTTTTACTTTTTTACCGATTTCTGCTGGAGAATCAACAACGTGGATACCACATTCTCTCATGATACGTTTTTTAGCTTCTGCTGTATCATCAGCTCCACCAACAATTGCACCTGCATGACCCATTGTACGTCCTTTAGGTGCTGTTTCACCTGCGATGAATCCGATAACTGGTTTTTTGTTTCCGTTTTCTTTGATCCAACGTGCTGCATCTGCTTCTAATTGTCCGCCAATTTCACCAATCATAATGATTGCTTCGGTTTCTGAATCGTTCATTAATAACTCAACCGCTTCTTTGGTTGTTGTTCCAATAATTGGATCTCCACCAATACCAATTGCAGTTGTAATTCCTAAACCTTGTTTTACTACTTGGTCTGCTGCTTCATAAGTTAATGTTCCCGATTTAGAAACAATACCTACTGTTCCTTTTTTGAATACAAAACCTGGCATAATACCAACTTTTGCTTCACCTGGAGTGATTACACCCGGACAGTTAGGACCTACCAAACGACAATTTTCTCTTGTTTTTACGTAGTTGTATGCCGTTACCATATCGGCAACTGGAATACCTTCTGTAATACAAATAATTACTTTTATTCCTGCTTCGGCTGCTTCCATAATTGCATCGGCAGCAAATGCTGGCGGTACAAAGATAATAGATGTATCTGCACCTGCTTTTTCAACAGCATCTTTTACTGTATTAAATACAGGACGATCTAAATGCATAGTTCCACCTTTACCAGGAGTAACACCACCTACCACGTTTGTTCCGTATTCAATCATTTGTGAGGCGTGGAATGTTCCTTCGCTTCCTGTAAAACCTTGAACTATTATTTTAGAATCTTTGTTTACTAATACACTCATAATTTATTTTTAATTATCGTTTTTTGAATTATTTTACAAAAATAAGGGTTACTGAATAATATTAAAATTTTTTGGTTTAATTTTTTATAAATTTGCCAACTGACTCATTTGAACACCTTTGTATAATTTGTCTTCTTTTACTTCCCAAAGCGTGAAAAAGGTTGCAAGCACCATTTCTTCTTCAGGATTTTCGAAAGTTCGCACGTAATATGTATAACGAATCATTACTTTATTTTCTTGACTCATTATATCATGAACATTGGCACGCAAATCAAAGTAAGAGTGTTTTAAATCTTTAGACAATGCCAAAAGATCGGGCAATTCTAAAAACAAATGTCCTTTAGAACTGTGCCATTCCAGCTGAATATCTTCATGGAAAACTTCTAAACAATAGGTTTTGCTTAAGATTCCTGCCGATTCGTAAAACTTTCTCACAATTTGTAATGCGTTACCCATACGTTGCTATTTTACTAATTTTTTTACCTTGGCAATGTGTTTATAATATTCGCGTGCTTCTTCTGCTGGTGCGCCAAAATATACTTTATTGCCTTCTAAATTTTTTGAAACGCCCGATTTTGCTAAAACCACTGTATGTGCACCAATTGTGATGCCACTCGTGGTACCAACTTGACCCCATAAAGTTACATGATTTTCAATTACTACACAACCTGCAATACCACATTGGGCTGCAATTAAACACATTTCGCCAATTACGGTGTCATGACCTATATGCACTTGGTTGTCTATTTTGGTACCTTTTTTTATGCGTGTTTCACCTGTTACACCGCGGTCTATGGTGCATAATGCACCAAGTGTTACATCATTTTCGATTACTACCGAACCACAGGAAACCAACGGATCGAAAAAATCGGTTCGCTTTTTGTAATAAAAGGCATCGGCTCCTAAAACGGTTCCTGCATGAACCACTACGTTATCACCTATTATGGTATGATCATTTATAACTACATTTGCATGAATGATACAGTTTTTACCAATTTTTACATGATTTCCAACAAAAGCATTGGGCTGAATAACGGTTCCCTCACCTATTTCGGCTGTTACTGCTATTGGTGTTGATGACGCTTGAAACGGACGAAAATAAACCGACAGTTTGTTAAAATCGCGAAACGGATCATCTGAAATCAACAGCGCTTTTCCTTCTGGGCATTCTACATCCTTATTTATTAAAATGATGGTTGCATTTGATTGTAAAGCTTTATCATAATATTTTGGATGATCTACAAAAACGATTTCACCGGGTTGCACCACATGAATTTCGTTCATTCCTAAAACAGGAAAATCGGGTGTACCCACAAAAGTACACCCAATTATTTCTGCAATATTTTCTAAACGATATGTTTTAGGAAATCTCATCTGAACAATTTATTCTTTAATACGTTCGATATAACTTCCAGAAGCAGTATCGATTTTAATTTTATCACCTTCATTAATAAACAACGGCACATTTACTTGTGCACCTGTTTCAACCGTAGCAGGTTTTGTTGCGTTTGTTGCTGTGTTTCCTTTTACGCCTGGTTCGGTGTAGGTTACTTCTAAAACAATAGAAGCAGGCATATCAACAGACAGAGGTGCTTCGGTTTCGGTATTGATTTGAACCATTACATTTGTTCCTTCTTTTAACAATTCGGGTGCATCTAAAATGTTTTTTTCTAATGTAATTTGCTCAAATGTTTCATTGTTCATGAAGTGATAGTCATTTCCTTCATTGTATAAATACTGAAAAGTGTGTGTTTCCACGCGTACGACATCAATTTTGTGACCAGCAGAAAAAGTATTGTCTAATGTTTTTCCCGATGTTAAACTTTTCATTTTGGTACGAACAAATGCAGGTCCTTTTCCTGGTTTTACATGTAGAAATTCTACAATTTTAAAAATATCGTTGTTGTACTTAATACATAAACCATTTCTTATATCTGATGTACTTGCCATAATATGATTTTAATTTTATTTTTTTTAATATACTCCTGTGTAACCTTTCATAATCCCGCGAGATGAATTTCGAACAAATTGTATGATTTCATCGCGCTCTGGTGTTGCTTCCATTTCTGTTTCAATAAGCTCTATTGCCTGTGAATTGTTGTAATTTTTTTGATACAACACTCGATAAATGTTTTGTATTTCCCTTATTTTATCTGAATCGAACCCTCTGCGGCGCAAGCCCACGGAATTGATTCCAACATATGAAATGGGTTCACGAGCTGCTTTGATATACGGCGGAACATCTTTGCGAACCAAGGTACCACCGGTTATAAAAGAATGCGAACCTATCGTACAAAATTGATGCACAGCAACCATTCCTGCAAGAACCACATAATCGCCAACAGTAACATGACCTGCTAATGTGCTTGAGTTTGAAAAGATGCAATTATCGCCCACAATGCAATCATGTGCCACGTGGCTGTATGCCTGAATTAAGCAGTTTTTACCAATAACGGTTCGGTAACGGTCTTTTGTTCCGCGGTTAATGGTAACGCATTCGCGTATGGTTGTGTTATCACCAATTTCGGCAGTAGTGTCTTCTCCGTCAAATTTTAAATCTTGTGGTTCAGCCGATATTACAGCGCCTGGAAAAATACGACAGTTTTTTCCGATTCGTGCGCCTTCCATAATGGTAACATTCGACCCTATCCAAGTCCCCTCGCCTATTTCCACATTATTGTGAATGGTTGTAAAGGGTTCTATTACCACATTTTTAGCAATTTTTGCTCCGGGATGAACGTATGCTAATGGTTGATTCATTCTATAAAATATTAATTACTACTTTGCTTTTACTATTTGTGCCATTAATTCGGCTTCGGTTACAATTTTACCGTTTGCGTAAGCAACTGCTTGCATGTGGCAAATACCTCTGCGAATAGGGCTTATTAAATCTAACTTAAAGATTAATGTATCACCTGGCAACACTTGTTGTTTAAAGCGAACATTGTCTATCTTCATGAAATAGGTTAAATAATTTTCAGGATCTTCTACGGTGCTTAAAGCTAAAATTCCGCCTGTTTGCGCCATTGCTTCGATAATTAAAACACCTGGCATTACGGGTGCTCCGGGAAAATGTCCTTGAAAAAATTCTTCATTCATGGTTACGTTTTTCATTCCCACAACGTGCGAATCAGACAATTCTAAAATACGATCCACCAAAAGCATTGGAAATCTGTGAGGCAACATCGCCATGATTTTCGTAATATCCATTAATGGTTCTTTGTTCAAATCAAAAACGGGTACTTGATTTCTGCGTTCGGTTTTAATGATTTTTGCCATTTTTTTGGCAAATTGCGTGTTTACGAAATGTCCGGGCTTGTTTGCAATAACTTTGCCGCGAATACGGGTGCCTATCAAAGCTAAATCACCAACCACGTCTAACAACTTATGGCGTGCGGCTTCGTTTGGGTAATGAAGTGTTAGGTTGTCTAAAATTCCGTTTGGTTTTACAGCGATATCTTCTTTGCCAAAAGCCACTTTTAAACGCTCTAAGGTTTCCTTTGAAATTTCTTTGTCTACATATACTATGGCATTATTCAAATCGCCACCTTTTATCAATCCGTGAGCCAACAAGGTTTCAATTTCATGTAAAAAACTGAATGTTCTAGCTTCTGAAATTTCTTCCTTAAAATCGCTCATACTTTTTAATGTGGCATTTTGAGTACCTAACACTTTGGTTCCAAAATCAACCATAGCGGTGACTTGATACTCATCTGCAGGCATTACGATGATTTCACTACCAGTGCGTTCGTCCACGTACGAAATCACTTCTTTCACAATGTATTCGTTGCGTTCTGCATCTTGCTCTACAATTCCGGCTTTTTCTACAGCTTCAACAAAAAATTTAGAAGAACCATCCATTATTGGTGGTTCTGAAGCGTTTAGCTCGATAATAACATTGTCTAAATCGCAACCAATAAAGGCTGCTAAAACATGCTCGGTGGTGTGCAATTGAACGCCTTTGTGCTCTAAATTAGTACCGCGTTCTGTAGAAACCACAAAATTAGCATCTGCTTCGATCACTGGATTGCCAGGTAAATCTACTCGAACAAAAGTAAAGCCATTGTTCACAGGTGCTGGTTTTAAAGTCATTACAACTTGTTGTCCGGTATGCAAGCCTACTCCGTTAATGGTTACTTCGTGGGCGATGGTTTTTTGTTTAACCATAACTATTTAACTTAAATTTTCTTTATCTTTTATTTTTTTTAATTCTTCTATATCTTTCACGATATTCGGCAATTTTCTGAAATATACATACGATTTAGAATAATCGTTATAAGCCATTGCGGGTGATCCTTGAATAATTTCGCCGTCTTTGATGCTTTTTCCTACGCCTGATTGTGCCTGAATTCGAACATTATCGCCAATGATAATGTGCCCAACAATTCCCACTTGACCACCAATAATGCAATTTTTACCAATTTTTGTAGAACCTGCCACGCCTGTTTGCGATGCAATCACGGTGTGCTCGCCTACTTCTACATTGTGTGCTATTTGAATTTGATTATCCAATTTCACACCTTTTCTTATAATGGTTGATCCTAATGTAGCACGGTCTATGGTGGTACATGAACCTATTTCTACATGGTCTTCAATCACCACATTTCCTATTTGCGGAATTTTATCATAAGTTCCATCGGTGTTTGGTGCGAAACCAAAACCATCTGAACCAATAATTGTTCCTGAATGGATAACACATTTTTTTCCGATAATTGTTTCCGAATAAATGCGTGCTCCGGCAAAAAGTATCGTATCATCGCCAATTACTACATTGTCTCCTACGAATGAATTGGGATAAATTTTAACATTGTTACCTATTTTCGTGTTTTTGCCAATGTACGAAAAACTGCCCAAATACAAATCGGTTCCATAAGAAACACCTTCGGAAATCACAGAAGGTTGTTCAATACCGGATTTCATCAATTTTATTTGATTGGCATATTCTAAAATCTTTGTGAATGCTTTGTAAGAATCTTCTACCTGAATCATTGTAGCCTTTACGGGTTGCAACGGCTGAAATGTTTTGTTTACAATTACGATAGACGCATTGGTGGTATAGAGATAATTGTTATACTTAGCATTCGACAAAAAGGTAATAGCCCCTTGTTCGCCTTCTTCAATCTTGGCCAACTTAAAAACCTCAACCGTAGAATCGCCCACAACGGTTCCGTTTAAAACTTCGGCAATTTGTTCTGCTGTAATCTTCATCGAGTACAAAAATATTAATTTTTAATCAACTTTATGTATTCCTTTTGGATAGCATATAAAGTATTTATAAACCGGCTCCGACAAAGCCCTTAAATTATATTGGTCTGATGCTTCTAAAACATCAACAATTTCATTATTTTTCTTATAGATTCTTATGGGATCTGCCGCTAAATCATACGCCTGATTTTTTAATTTATCACCAAAAACAAAGTAGTCTAATTCATCAGTTTCTACTTGAAGTTTTTCTTTACATAAATGTTGATAGGTGTTTAATTTTGAATACATCTCCTCTTTAGCAACCAATTTTACTTGAAACAATTTTCGGTTTACAATGGCACTGCTTAAATACGACAAAACTCTATCATCATGAAATTGCCAGTTTTTTAATGCAGTGTATATGTCTGCATCGTCTAATAACGCAAAATTGTTTAAAATATTGGTGTTAAAATTATTTTTTGAAACGGAATTTTTTAAGAAAAAAGTGAGTGCATTGCTTGCCTGTAAATCAATTCCTTGCAAAGTGAGTTGTTTGGCACGTTTTAGTATTTTTGACAATAACAGTTCGGCACCAACGCTTGTTTTGTGCAAATAGCATTGCCAGTACATTAAACGGCGTGCTACCAAAAATTTTTCTACTGAATATACGCCTTTTTCTTCAACTACCAACACATCATTATGCACATTAATCATTTGTATCAATCGTTCGGAGTTGATATTTCCTTCGGCAACACCGCTGTAAAAACTATCGCGTTTAAGATAATCCATTCGATCCATATCCATCTGTGAAGATATGAGCTGAATGAGGAATTTGCGCGGATAATTTCCTTTAAAAATCTGAATTGCCAATGAAAGCTTTCCTTCAAATTCTTTATTTAAAGCTTCCATAAAAAGCAAAGAAATTTCTTCGTGATGTATATTTTCTACAATGCTGTGTTCCATTGCGTGGGAAAAAGGTCCGTGCCCAATATCGTGCAATAAAATGGCAATATAAAGCGCTTCTTCTTCTTCTTTTGATATTTCTACATTTTTAAAACGCAATACCTGAACGGCTTTTTGCATCATGTGCATACAACCCAAAGCATGGTGAAAACGGGTGTGTTCGGCTCCTGGATAAACTAAAGACGACAACCCCATTTGTTTAATTCTACGCAAACGTTGAAAATATGGATGCTGCATTAAATCGTACAACAAAGTTGATGGTATGGTTATAAAGCCATAAATAGGGTCGTTTAAAATTTTTAGTTTATTTTCAGATGTCAAAACAATTTCTTTCAAATATCAGGCAAATATAACGATTTTCGGAAAAGAAAAATGCACTTTTCTTTAACAAAAAGTGCATTTATATGTTTTAGTTGAAGTTATAATTGTTTAAAAACTGTATACTTTTTTGAATATCGTAGTGCAAAATGCGGTCATTTTGAACCGTTGGAACCACTTTTCGGTATTCTAAAACAAAATTTTCTATAAAATCGCTCGATTTTCCTGGTCTTCTAAATTCCAGTGCTTGTGTGGCATTGAACAACTCGATTGCTAAAATTCGTTCTAAATTTTCAACAATTTTCAGGGTTTTAGTGGCAGCATTGGCACCCATACTCACGTGATCTTCTTGTCCGTTGCTCGACACAATACTGTCGATACTTGCCGGAGTTGCCAATTGCTTGTTTTGACTCACAATGCTTGCGGCGGTGTATTGCGGTATCATAAAACCTGAATTTAACCCCGGATTGTTTACCAAAAACGGAGGTAAATTGCGCAAACCCGAAATGAGCTGATAGGTTCTGCGTTCTGAAATACTTCCTAATTCTGATAAGGCAATGCCTAAAAAGTCTAATGCCAAAGCTAATGGTTGTCCGTGGAAATTTCCGCCCGAAACAATTACATCTTCCTCTACAAAAATATTTGGATTATCGGTTACGGAATTAATTTCGGTTTTAAAAACTCTTCCTACATATTCAATGGCATCTTTCGAAGCACCATGTACCTGAGGAATACAGCGGAACGAATATGGGTCTTGAACGTGTTTTTTTGGTTGATTAATTAATTCGCTTCCTTCTAAAATCGAACGCATATAATTGGCCGTATGCACCTGTCCTTTGTGTGGACGAACAATATGGATTAAATTGTTAAAAGGATCGATTCTACCATCAAAACCTTCTAAAGAAACCGCTCCAATCACATCAGCCAATTGAGTCAGTTTTTCGGTTTTTATCAAGATATATGCTCCATAGGCACTCATAAACTGCGTACCGTTTAGCAATGCCAAACCTTCTTTCGATTTCAAAGTAATCGTTTCCCAGCCTTTTTCAGCAAGCATTTGTTTTGCAGTGATGCGTTTGCCATCAACAAAAACCTCTCCTTCGCCAATTAAAGGCAAACACAAATGCGCCAATGGAGACAAATCGCCCGATGCACCCAATGAACCCTGTGTATAAACAACTGGTAAAATATCGTTATTATAAAAATCGATCAAACGTTCAACCGTAACCAATTGTACGCCCGAATTACCATAACTTAACGATTTAATTTTAAGCAAAAGCATGATTTTTACAATGTCGTGAGGCACTTCGTCGCCGGTTCCGCAGGCGTGCGATTTCATTAAATTTTCTTGTAGTGTAGTTAAATCTTCCGAAGATATTTTAACGCTGTATAATGATCCAAAACCTGTATTGATACCATAAATGGGATTGGTTTGGGTTTGCATTTTATGGTCTAAATATTCCCGGCATTTATTAATGTTGGCTATTGCTTCTTCGGATAAAGCCAACTTTTGATTTTGACTAATAATTAAGTGTAATTCTTCTAAACTTAATGTGTTGTTGCTGATATAATATGTTGCAGACATGGATTTTTTAAATTGATTGTCAAAATTGCTAAAAGTAATCTATAAATCAAAATGTTTTATGGTAATATTAGAAGCATCTAACAAAAACCTCGCATTAGAGGGTACAAAATTCTCATTATGAAACAGATAAATATTTAAAACAAAAAAAAGTATTTTTCACTACAAAATGAATTAAAATTGATTATTTTCGCTCCGAATTAATTAGAAAAATTTTATCAAATGAAAAAAAATGTTTTTATGTCGTTTGCCGCAATGGCACTTTTACTTGGGCTTTCTTCTTGTAACAAAGATGATGAAGCAACCCCTTCAAACGCCAATTCTATTGTAGGAAAATGGGAATGGTCTAAAGAAACAAATTATAACAATGGTTCTGCCGTTTTAGTTGATTACGAGCATAATGAAGAATGTGGAAAAGATCAATTAATTTTTGAAGCAAATGGTACATTAAGGGATGTTTATTACGAAAAACCTAACAACACAGGCTGCATTGATTATGACATTGCAGGTTCGTATTCTGTTTCAGGCAACACGCTAACAATTACAGAAGATGACGGAGAAACGTATTCAGCAAATTATTCTATTTCAAATAATCAGTTAACAATTGTTAGTAAAGGTACTGATGGTACAGAATATACTAGCATTTTAGTTAAAAAATAAAAAATCGAAATGAGCACCAAAAAAGGTGCTCATTTTTTTTTTACCTCGTAAAAAACCCATTTGGTATCGGTGGATAAAATTTGTATCGAAAGCGTAGCCTTTTACGAGAAATTTGGTGTACGTATTTCCCCATCTGTTTAGTAAAAACTTCTTTTTAAATTACACTTCTCCACATTTAGCAAATATTTCCTGCGCCACTATTTTACTGTTTTTAATGGTCAATTCATTCGTAATATCCACAAATCCGAGTTTACATTTTTTGCCTAAGTTAATCATTAAACTTTTCATAATGTTTTGGATATTTGTTATCAAATAAATCCGATCTACAAATAGAGTTTTCTGTAGTTTTTTCGCCGATGTAACCTTTGTCGACAAAAAGTTTTCCGAAAATCGCTTTGAGAAACTTTTATTTTTAATAGGTTGCCAGTTAATACTTCCGAAAATTAAGACAACAATTTAAAATATGAAATTAAAAAAAATTAATATTAAAACCATTAAACCTAAACTTACTGATTTCAATTTAATTGACTTCATTATTTTGGATAAAAATAAATATATTGACTCTGAGCATCAAATTTTTAGAAACATAAAAGGTTTTAAGATTGCATCTATAATTGAATGATGTTTTTACAACAGAATATAGTGAAAACTATTTGCGATTATGGAAGAAATTAGAATGAAAATGGTGGAAAAGGTAAACGCATTTGAAAACTATTTTGTAATGGATAATTTTTTTAATAAAACAATGTTAATTTTATTTAGATAATACATTGCTGATGAATTTTAAATTAAAATATCACTTTCTAAATCAGATTTTTCAATTAAAAATTCAAAACCTAAACGTTCCACTATTTCAATTACCAGTTTCTTATACCAATTTTCTGATTTTGGGTGAATGTACAAACGTTCAATCATTTCGTTTACATCAATCAACACCTTCACTCCTTCGTTTACTTGCATCTCTAAATGGGTCACATCGGTAATAACACGCACTTCATGTTCGTATTGAAAACTTTTTCGCTTAAAGAGAAAAGGAAAAAAATCATCATCAAACGGAATGTGTTCTTTTTTATAGTCTATATAATTTACCTCGCCAATAAACTGATCGGCTTTTGGTTCAATCAACGCTTTTTTTAAGCTGCCAATGGTTGACTGTATTGCCAAACCTTCGTTGTTTTTGGTGAAAACCTGCCACATGGCATAACTTTCATACGAATTTGCGTGCCAACTGCTAATCACAATATTTTTTCGTTTTGATTTGTAGGCATCTAAATATTTCGGATTATCGGCCAAAAGCTTTTTAATCTCTTCGTATGTTGGTTCGCTAAAAGTTCCTTCAAATTGATCTTCAAACTTATCAGACCTAGCCATAAACATGCGTTTAGACAGCAATAAATCTAGAAATTTAGACAAGTCTAGATATTTCCAAATAATGGTGTCGTTTTCGGGAATATGTAGCTTTTGGTTTTCTTTAAACATTTTTATTAATAGAAATTTTTATTACATCACACTTTCTTTTATTTGAATCATAAATATCAATTTCGATAATGAACTCATTTGATTTGATTTCTTTCACATTAAATAAGTTTTCAAGAAATAAGAACTTTGAATTTTCTAAACTTTTATAAATCAAATCAACATCTGACAAGGGATAGGCTTTGTAAATAGATTTTTCTTTATTGCCTAAAATAAGAAAAATTTGCAATTAGTACCAATAGAACATTATCATTTACAAAACCAATTCACAATACAACTTATCAAAAGTGGCATCCAAATCAGCCGATAAACCTGGATGTGGGCGCGAGGATTGTATGCTGGAGCTTTTCACAGCGGTGATCCATCTAAATTTTTCATCAGCTTCTAAAGTTGCTATTGGTCCGGCGTTTTTTGCACCTGAACAAATTTTAGCAAACGATTCTAAATTCTCCTTTAGCTGAACTAAATCAAATTCGTTGCAAAAGCTTCTAATTTTTTCTTCATGGATATGATATTCAAACCGAATGTATCGTTTTCTTTTGCTGAATAAAATCAGGCCTGTATTAATAAACTCTTCGCGTTCCATTTTTGGAACAACTCGGATTACCGCATATTCATAAACAACTTTATCTTGCATTTTGGGCAGTTTTTAGAAAGATATCGGCATGTGCCAATCGATTCAACAAAAATTGATAATACACTTCTCGAATTTCCTCATTGCTGGGGCCTTCTTCCCAATTTAGAAATTCGTCTGGAATAATATTTACAAAATCACGTAACACGTTATTGTTTAGTTTTGCAGTGAATTGTTCATGCACCTCTTGCAATTTAGTTGCTTTTTTTATCAGTGCGTGATCTTTTATCAATGCAAATGGCGTTTGTGATGTTTGCTGCCAATTGTCCCATGAATGATGAAAATAAAACGAAGCACCGTGATCAATTAACCACAATTCTTTATGCCAAATAAGCAGATTGGTGTTGCGAAAGGTGCGATCCACATTGGTGATAAAACTATCTAACCAAACAATTTTTGAAGCCAGTAGTTCATCACAGTCGTTGGTAGCAACATCATAAGTTACAGCACCCGACAAATAGTGTAGTCCTAGGTTTAATCCTTTGCTAAATTTTAATAAATCTTGTATTTCTTCATCGCCT
Source organism: Flavobacterium sp. CBA20B-1 (assembly GCF_028473145.1). Lineage (NCBI taxonomy): Bacteria > Pseudomonadati > Bacteroidota > Flavobacteriia > Flavobacteriales > Flavobacteriaceae > Flavobacterium > Flavobacterium sp. CBA20B-1. The sequence continues at coordinate 263,469 of NZ_CP092370.1, read as the reverse complement.
TCGGTTTGCCCAAAAGCTTCATCTAACTCAATAAAAACCAATTCCGGAACAGGTAAGCCAAGGTATTGCGCAATAACGCCACCTAGCAATTCCGAAATCAACGCTTTCACACCATGACCTGCACCGCGAAATTTTATCACATATTTAAAATCGTCACAAGCTTCAGCAAGTGCCGGTAACGAACCACCTTCGCGCAAAGGGGTAATATATCGGGTAACAGTCACCGTTCGTAAATTTGATAGCATCATGCAATTTTTGTTTGTATATCAAAAAAGGATAAAGGTAGGAATGTTTTTAGAAATAGTATTTAAAATTTTATTTTTGATTTTTAAGATGATAAATCATTAAATTGTAGTCTTACAGCATTTTTATTGTCGTTCCATTCAATTATGTTGTTTAAATTTGATTAAAAACAATCAATGAAATACGGTTTTATATTTTTCTTTTTGGGTATTGTTCATTCTTTTGCCCAAGTTACCTTTAATGACATTGAATATATGTCGGATTTTTCGCATGCTGAAGTTACTTGGTATCGGACCAAAAACGGAAAAAGCGGACTTATAAATAAAGACAGTGTTTTTATTACGCAACCAAAATTTGAATACATTTCTTCTATTCGTAATCAAAATGGAATATTGGAAGCAGGTATAAAAAAAGGAAAGCAGTTTTATCGTGGTTTTATAAATGATAAAGGTGAACAAATTACCGCTTTTATCTACAATTATGTTTTTATATCAGGAGATTTTCTAATAGTTGAAAAAGACAAAAAATACGGTATGTTAGACAAAAAAGGCAACTATATTTTATCTTTAGATTACGAATTAATCAGAAACTATGATGAATTTACTTTAATTCAAAAAAACAATAAACTCGCACTTTTTATTGAAAACCACGGAATGGTAACCGATTTTATTTACAACGACTTGCTTGATATCTTTCCGAATTATATCTTACTTAAAAACAATCAAGGCGATTTTCTAATAAATAACAAAGGTGAAACAGTCTATAGCGTAGATAATAATGAAGAGCTTAAAGACATGAAAGATTCTTTATTGATTGTTAGAAACAAAAAAGCAGATAAAATGTTTCTCCGAGATTTAAACAACAACAACCTTTTTGAATCAGATTACAACGAAATAGAATTTATAAGTGATCTTTTAAAAGTATCAAACAACAAAAAAACGGGTATTGTAACTTATAATAATGAAATTATTATTCCTTTAGATTTTTCTAGTATTTATCAATTTAAGAATGATTATTTTATGGTGCAAAACAATAAAATAAGTGGTCTTTACAAGTTGAATAATTTGGTTTTACCTTTAAAGTACAAACACATGAATCGATTTTTAACTAATTATCTTTATGTTACAAACGATAATGATTTAAGCGGTTTGTATGATGCTAATTTAAATGTTGTAATTCCTGAGGAATATAGAATTTATGAATATTACAAATCGTTCTACTTAGTTGAGCAGAACAATCAACTACTAATTTTTAATATTGATGATAAATCAATTACAAAATTAAATCCAAGCTATAAATTTCGCGATGAAAACCATTATTGGATTACTAAACGTAATTATTTTGTTTTACAAGAAGGCAATAAGTACGGAGTTGTAAATTATAAAGGTGAAATTGTTGTTCCGTTTGAATATGATTATATAGAACCTATTTACGCATCGAACAAATTCATTGCAAAAAAGAGCAATAAATACGGATTAATTTCTAGCAAAAATGAAATCATTAAAGAATTTAAGTTCGATCATGCCCAATTGGTTAAAGAAGCTGTTTTCTTTTATCAAAAGGGAAAGCGAACAGATAGTTACGCCGCTGAATTTGATTAGCACAAATAAAAAACCCCAAACTTTTTAAGAATTTGGGATGATTTATTATTTTCTCTTAAAACCCTCAATAGGTATTAGTATATTATAGGTTTTGTTGCTTGAAACTATTAGAGAGGTGTCAATTAGCCAGGGATTGTACCACTTTAAAAGTTTATAATTAATTCCTTGATTCAATGCCCATCTTTGTAAATCATCTATGTTTGCATTTACAGCAACCGTTTTCGTTTTTACAGGCTGGTACAATTCATCTTTAGAAAAAACAAAACCGTATTTATCAGTATTGTTCATAATTTCTTTTAAAGCTAAAATCCTGAAAACATAGCGCGATGTTTCTTCGTTTAAATACAAATCGTAATAATCGGTTACGCCTTGTGCGGTTAATTGACGTTCCACACCTGCCATTCCACGATTGTAAGACGCTGCAACCAACGTCCAATTGCCAAATTTCGCATAGGCTCTTTTTAAATACACGCAAGCCGCTTCAGTTGCCTTTATCACATCGTATCGCTCGTCAACCGTGCTGCTAATTTCCAAATTGTATTCCCGCGCGGTTTCGGGCATAAATTGCCAAAAACCTTTCGCACCTGCACTAGAGGTGGCATTGGTCAATGCACTTTCAATCACACATAAATATTTAAAATCGCTCGGAATACCATTGCGTTTTAATATGGGTTCTATTTCAGGAAAATATCTATTTGCTCTTTTAATGATTAATGTTGTTGCCGAATGCAGGTTCATATTCACCACCAATTCACGATCTAAACGCTCTTTAACATCGACTATTTCTACTGGAACACGCTCGCCACAAAAGTCGATATTTTTGATATGATAACCGGTTTCGGTAGAAACCTTTTCAATAGTTGTAAACTGATAAAACAAACCACTTAAACCTAAAATAGCAACTACAATTGCTGCGTTTTTATAACTTTTTTTCATATTATTCTTCAAAAATTTCTTCTAATTTTTTATTGATCCATCGGGCGTTTACCAATACCATCACATGTGTTCCATTTTCCAGTAATTGTGCATTTTTAATATGTTTATGCGGAAATATATGGTCTTTTGTGCCATGCAAGTGATAAACGTTTGAAATTGGATTTTTATTTTCCCACAAAATAACATTTTTAAACGCCCAATCCAAATAATTGACCGATCGCACAGAAAGATATTTTTGATACATATCAATGCGTTGTTGGATTTTTTTGGAAGATAATAATTTTTTTGTAAGATGTTCGAATAAATTAAAATAGGATGTGGGAAAAAAACGATACAATTTCCATTTTTTAGCCCAATTTATTCGTACTGGAAATTCAGATGGATCTTTAACACTTGAAATAATAATTACTTTTTCTATGGGGATAATCTTTGCAATTTCTTGTGCAATAATTCCTCCGAAAGAAACACCTACTAAAATAGGGTTTTCTGAAACGATTTGTTCAGAAAAGCGTTTGCAATATTCCTGAAGCGGTTCGTTTTTTGAAGGTTCAAGCCATTCCACAAAGTGCATCTTAAATTTAGAATCATTTAATTTTATATGTTCAAAAATCCCGCAATTAGCCGCCATACCTGGAATAAAATAAATGTTTTTCATCTAAATGGTGTTTCTGTTTTTATAACTTTTTGCATTATTAAAAACTATTTCATTAATTTGTAGATAAATGAAATAAGAATTTAAGGTAAAATTTTTAATAATACTTTTATTTAGGTAATTTAAAAAGCACTTCAAATTCCTTGAAAAGCACTATAAATATAGAAAAAAATGTTATATGGAATTTAAAAACAATGAATTGTTAAGACAATTTGAATGTAGATGTGGCGATCGACATATTATTATTGAATATTCAATACAAGAACGAAAATTATTTTTAACCAAACTAAACCCTAACGGTTGTGATGATGAAGATTTAATAAACGATTTCATTAAAGCTATTTTAGATCAAGCCGAAGAAAAACGCTTGCGAATTGTACCTGTTAATTCAGGTATTGTAGCATTTTTTAAGAAGAACCCAAGCTATAGAGCGTTATTGGCAGCGGGAATTAAGATATAGCATACCGTTTTTTGAAAAAATAAATAAAACCGCATTTCTGCGGTTTTATTAATGTACCTCGGCACTTAAGCCTGCGTCTAATAAGGCGGTGCACATAGGAACCAATTCATGAAAAGTTCCGCTTTTCACATCGCATTTTCCTTTGTAATGTACAATTAAAGCACATTGTTCGGCTTGTAAAGGTTCGTGTTTGCAAACTTTTACCAGGGTTTCGATAACGTGGTCGAAGGTATTTACGTCATCGTTAAAAAGAACAATTACATTTTCAGAGTGAAATAATTCTTCTATTTTAACATCTTCTAATACGCGTTCTTTTGTACTCATTTCTTTATTTTTTAATAAATTTTAATGATGCCCAATTGTTTCTTTCTAATTGGTGGTCTAAATGCAAATTATACTGGTTTGCTGCTTCTTCAATTGCAGGAATATCTTCTATATAAAAACCGCTAAATAGAATAATACCGCCTTTTTTCAATGTTTTGGCGTAGGCTTCCATATCATTTAATAGAATATTGCGGTTAATATTTGCAATTACTAAATCATATTTGTTGGTTTTGGTAGCTAAAAGTGCTGCATCGCCTTCATATACGCTGATATTGCTAATATTGTTGCGCTCTGCATTTTCAATCGAATTCAAATAACACCAATTGTCTATATCAATAGCATCGGCATGTTTGGCTCCTTTCATTAATGCTAAAATAGCTAAAATGGCAGTTCCGCACCCCATATCTAATACTTCCATATTGGTAACATCTATGTTTAATAAATGTTTCATCATCATAAATGTGGTTTCATGGTGACCTGTTCCAAAACTCATCTTTGGTTCTATCACAATTTCATAAGGCACATTTTTGGCTTCATGAAACGGCGCACGCACATAGCACAAATCATCTACATTAATTGGTTCAAAGTTTTTTTCCCATTCTTCGTTCCAGTTCACTTGTTCAATTTCTTCGACGTGATAGGTTATTTTAAATTCAGGATTATTTAAAATGTATATATCATTTAACAAATCGGTAGTATGTAACTGATTTTGAATGTATGCCGATAAACCTTCTTCGGTTTCAACAAAACTATCAAACGCCAATTCGCCCAATTCTGCTAATAAAATTTCTGCACCCGGATCTTTTGGTTCTATTTTAAAATGATATGCAATATAGGTATTCAACATAAAGAGTATTTTTGCAAAGGTATAAATTAAAAAAGTTCGAAGTGAAATAATCGCTCCGAACTCTTTAAAAATATTTTTAGAAATTTACTTGTGCTTGCAGGCGCAATAGATTTCCTTTTTGATGATTGTCTCTCAAAACAAAGTCTTCGTATCTTCGGTTTGATATGGTGTACATAGCTACTAATTCAAAATTTTTATTTAATTGCCATTCCAAACCTAATTCTACTTCGTTTACTTTATAGCTTCTTGCATCTAATTCATGTTTTTTTCCACCTTTGTAATATTGGTAGCGTGCAAACGGAAAGAAGAATTGTTCGTTGTGCTGAATTCTATATGAAAGTGTTGCGTATCCACCTTCTAAACTTTTGGTTTCGATGGTATTGGTTTCTTTGTTAAATTCTGGCCCTTTTCCAATGTTATATTCTGCTTGAATTCCGAATGGTTTTGGATATAAGATAAAAGAGGCAGCTGCGCGTTGGTCGGTATAATTGGCATCGTGTGTGGTTGTAACCCCATCGCTCACTTGCGAAGAAGGCATTACCCAACGTCCTGAATATGCTTGAATTCCAGGTTCGATAATTTGGTCGCCAATTGTGAAGGGATAAGAAACACGTGCAACAACGTGTAAATTGTTATTCAATTCTGGTTTGTTTGCAGTTTGTCCATTGAAAGCACCAATTGCAAATACACCGTAATCGCCAGAACCTTTAAAGTTATTTTTAACTACATCTGCATAAATTTTGCGAATGCGATCAGGTGCCCACATAAAGAATCCTCCTAAATCACGCTCGTTTGCAAATGAACTATTAATACCATCATTACGGTCTAAAGGCAAACGGTTTTGACTTGATTGCATGTTTTCAAATCCATACGGAATTTTACTTTGCCCTAATCTTACTCGGAATTCATTTTTACTGTCGAAACCTATATCAAAATAGGCATCACGTAATTGACCAAAATGCAACCCGGAACTACTTGCCGAGCTGGCAAAATCGGGCTGAATATAAAAGAATACGTTTTTATAAATTTGTCCTGAAAAAACAACACGGGTACGTCTTAAGAAAAAACTACCGTTTTCACCCCAAGATTTATCGCATTGATCACAACCCAAATCGGGATTGGTTTCTAAGAGGCGGTTGTATCGCACTTGGGCGTACCCTCTAATCTTAAACGAGTTGAACCATTCTTTGCTCTTTTGGGTTTCGGGTTGCGCCAAAGAATCTTTGGTTGATTCTTGCGCATTCACTTGGTTGCATGTAATAATAGCAAGTAATAATACTTTTAAAATTTTCATTGCCTTAAACGTTGTTTTTTATCTGGGGCAAATCTATTAACATTACTGCTTTTATGTGTTAAGTTAATGTTACTAAGAAGTGTTCTTAACATTAAATTTAAGTTTTAGAAATAATTTATTTTTTATTTGTTAACATGAGTGGTTTGAGCGTTTTTGTTTCTACTAAAAACCATTTGCAAAACCAAACCAATGAGTATTACTGAAAACACACCAATAGGGTTAAGCCACAGATAGCTTACCACTTCCAAAGAATAAATGTATATAACCAATATTTGGGCTAAAAGTGCACCCCAAAAAGTAGCTTTTGCTTTAATGTATTTTATAAAGAATGCAATTAAGAAGATACCCAGAACGGTTCCGTAGAAAATAGACCCGATAATGTTTACCAATTGAATCAAATTTTCAAAAAGGGTAATGACACACGCCGCCAAAATGCAAATAATTCCCCAAAAAACCACTAAATATTTCGTTACTTTCAGATAATGTTGTTCCGATAAATTGGGCTTATAGGTTTTGTAAATATCAATTGCCGAACTCGACGCCACAGCATATAAACCCGAAGCAGAGCTAGACATGGCAGCAGAAAAAATCATCGCCAATAAAAAACCGATAATTCCGTGTGGCAAATAATTCAATATAAAATAAATGAATACGTAATCTTTATCGTTTGTTTCGGCGCCGCTGTCCACTTTTTTAATCATATCGCGTGCTTCCTGTCGCAGTTGCACTTCATTTTCGTTCAAAGCAACCAGTTTTTCTTCCAACATTTCATTTTCATAACCTTGGTTTAATTGCCCGGTATAAATTTGAGTGATTTCTTTCTTTTCGTTTAATAAACCTTTTAGTTCAATTTCTAAATCTCGGTATGCTTCCTGATATTCTGAATTTAAAACTTTTTCCGTATTTACCGGATTGAAATGCAAAGGGGCTTGATAAAAATGAAAAAAGATAAATACCATGACACCTACCAACAAAATGAAGAATTGCATGGGCACTTTTAACACGCCGTTCATTAACAATCCAACTTGTGTTTCTTTGATGCTTTTGCCCGATAAATACCTCCCCACTTGCGATTGATCGGTTCCGAAATAGGCCAACATTAAAAAGAACCCGGCTGTTAAACCATTCCACAAGGTGTAGGTTTCGGAAAAATCTGTCGAAAAATTCAGCAGGTTTAATTTATCTTCAATCTTGGCAACATTAAAAACATTCACAAAAGTTACTTCTTCGGGCAATCTGAATAAAATGATAAAGAATGTAAGAAACATTCCGGCCATTATTACAAAAGCTTGTTGCTTTTGAGTGATATTCAACGCTTTTGTTCCACCAAAATAGGTGTAAAAAATAATGACGATACCAATGGAAACAATGATAAAAGTTAAATCCCAATTAAGGATTGATGATAGGATAATTGCGGGTGCATAAATCGTTATTCCTGTTCCAATACTGCGTTGCACTAGAAAAATTACCGATGCCAATGTTCGGGTTTTTAAATCGAAACGAGTTTCCAGAAATTCATATGCTGTGTACACTTTTAGTCTGTGAAATACCGGAATAAAAACCATACAAATTACCACCATTGCAAGCGGTAATCCAAAATAAAATTGCACAAAGCCCATACCGTCGTGATAAGCCTGACCAGGTGTTGACAAAAACGTAATGGCACTTGCCTGCGTGGCCATAACCGATAATCCTACGGTAAACCAATTGGTGCTTTGGTTTGCTAAAATATATTCTTGTATATTTTTGCTGCCTTTTGTTCGATAGGTACCATACAACACAATAAACAAAAGTGTACTTAAAAGAATAATCCAGTCTAATAGTTCCATGTTAATTGGTTAAGTGCATGATAAAATAAAAAAGTACAATATAGAACAAATTGATTAACAACACAATGCTGTATGCTTTTCGCCATTTAATCCATTTAAAATCACTCATTTTTTAGTTCAATTAGGTTGATAAATAATTCCAAAGCACCGGTGTTTCCTATTGGTAACTGTCTAAAAAAGCTTAAACCTGTATAAATATAATGTCCTTTGCCGTATTTTGCAATAAGTAACGCACCATTTGTATCTTTTTCATCAAAATCATGTGATGTAAAGACTGGTTGAAACGCTTCATCAAAATCGTCTGCATAATACAAACCTTGTTCTTGTATCCAATTTTTGAAATTTTCCTGCGTAATTTTAAACGGTTTGTTTAGAACCGTTTCGTTTGGATTAATGAATCGCACCACTGCATTTTCATCGGTAATGCGTGTTCTACCAATTTTTAATTTATAGGGAGCGATTTCGTTGGTTTGTAAATTGCCATTGGTTTGATATTGCACAATAACCGTTCCACCATTTTTTGTGTAATCAAACAATAATTTATTTTTGGTTTTTAACGAATTTTCGGTGTTAAATGCTCGAATACCAACAATTATTGTTTCGTATTTTGATAATTCTTCGGCTTTTACAGATTCTAAATGAATCAAATCTACGTTGTAACCCACTTCTTTTAAAACTTGTGGGATTTCATCGCCTGCACCAACAATATAGCCTATTTTTGATTTCTTTAAAACACTTTTATTGAAAGATACCACTTTTGTTTCAACAGGTTTCAAATAATAATTTACCGGAATATGATTGTAATCAACCCATTTTGTTTCGGTTGCATTTATAGCCTTTTTATTTTCAAATAAATCTAAAGTATATGTGTCTTCGATAAAATCATCGGTAATAACAATTTCTTTATTTTTTTCATTTTTATTCAAATTAAAAGCGATTGTTTTATTGAAAGTCAATTTTTTAGATTTATCTGATTTTCTTTTTAGAACTAATGTATCTTTAATTTCCTCATCAGAATAATTACTTAAAACAACAGACACGTTTTGATTTTTATTTGAATTAGAAATATAAACAGGCTGTTTAAACTGCACAGAAACGGCTGGAACCACATGAAAAGGTTTGTAAATTTCGCCTTTCACCACATCTTTGTAATGATATTGAATTGGTAAGTTGTATGCTAAATACACGCCGTTTACTTCTAAACCAATTTCATTTTTTTGGGTTGAATTGAATTGATTTTTAAAATCATTGAAATTGTCAATGAATTTAAAATTCGTATAATCTTGATTGGTGAATTGAGTTTGATAATATTCATAAAAAACTTCTTGATTGACTAATTTTTTATCAACAACTGTTTTGTTATTATTAATTGTAACATCTTTTAGCACAATGTTTTGGTTGGATCTGTTGGCAACTTCAACCTTAATATCAACTTTTTCATTTGGCGTGGTGTAAGGTTCGTTTGTAGTGATATCTAAAAACAATCCAGCGCAATTTTTAATCAGTTCTTTTACTTCGTTTTGCTTGCGGGTTTTCCAAATTGTTTCGGGCAATTTATCTATTTCAGTATAAATTTTTGTCAATAAATTGATTGATTTTGATGGATTTTTAAAATCATATTCATTGAGCAATTGCGTAATCAAAGGCTGAATTTTATTGCCATCTTTAATACGGTTCCAGCTTGTATCAATTCCTTCAAACAAATTGCTCGATTGCAATCCATCACCGTCAACCAGTTCCACATATTCTATTTCTTCACCCCGAGACGACATGTCACCAAAACCTTGCGACTGGTGCTGGCTGCGACTCAGCGATGCTATTTCTTGATTGTTTTTCCCTAATTGATTGTAAAAAACACCAATATGCAACGGAACATATTTTGATTTATCGGCTTTTTCAAACGCTTGTTTGCTGCCAAAAAAGAACCAGGAAACATTGAAAAATAGTCGTTTGGGTTGCCACGTTTCGGTGCTTTCTTGCGATAAATCTTTATAATTTTTATCGTTTGCTAAGTTAAAAGCCAATTTTGATAGTTGAGCCGATGCTGTATGATGCCCATGAGTGGTTCCTTCGGTTCGGTGATCAAAGCGATTTACAATCACATCGGGTTGTTCCTTGCGAATCATATAAACCACTTGTTTCAATAGCAACTCTTTGTTCCATTTTTCAAAAGCTTCTTTCGGATGTTTTGAAAAACCAAAATCATCGGCCGTTGAAAAAAATTGTTTGCCGCCATCTATATTTCGTGCGTTCCACAATTCGTTGGTTCGAATCACGCCCAAATCGGTTCCCAGCTCGTTACTGATTAAATTTTGCCCGCCATTGCCCCGCGTTAACGATAAATAATTGGTATATGCTTTATCGTGATGTGTTAAATAGGTAATTAATCGTGTGTTTTCGTCATCGGGATGCGCTGCAATATAAAGTGCACTCGCCAACACATTGAGTTTTTCCATTTGAAAATAGATTTCTGACGGATTAAGCGTTTGTGGTTTTTGTGCATAAACAGTTTGCATAAACAACGCACAAAAGAGATATATAATGTTTTTCTTCATTTTTTGATATTTCTAATAACTAGTCATTGTTCTTTTACACATAGAAACATAGTTTATTCTGATGCAAATATTTCAATTATCAATTTATTACTTTTAACCACAGATTAAAGGATTTTTTTAGATTGTCAATAAAATTATAATTCTTATAATCGGTGTGAATCTGTGATGAAATTTTATAAAACCACATAGACACATAGTTTATTATTTGGGTCGGCAAATATTTCAATTATCAATTTATTACTTTTAGCCACAGATTAAAGGATTTTTTTAGATTGTCAATAAAATTATAATTCTTATAATAGGTGTGGATCTGTGATGAAATTTTATGAAACCACATAGACACATAGTTTATTCTGATGCAAATATTTCAATTATCAATTTATTACTTTTAGCCACAGATTAAAAGATTTTTTTAGATTGTCAATAAAATTATAATTCTTTTAATCGGTGTGAATCTGTGATGAAATTTTATTAAACCACATAGACACATAGTTTATTCTGATGTAAAATTTCAATTATCAATTTATTACTTTTAACCACATATTAAAGGATTTTTTTAGATTGTCAAAATTGTTTTAATTTCTATGTATATATGTTGTTAAAATACTACAAAACAACCACAGCTTTTTGCAAAAACAGATTATTTGGATACGAAATGCGCTCGCCTTCTTCTGTGATCAATATGGTATGAAATGCTTGAATATCGTCTATCTCTGCTTCAATAGGAAAATCTTTGTCTTGAATTCTTATGCGATCGCCCATTTTATAAGGAAAAGCAAAAAACATAATGACACCTGCAGTAAAATTGCTCAAAACAGACCATTGTGCAAAAAGCGCCACGCCAATAAACGTAATCGCCGCACCCACAAAACCAAAAAGCTGACCGGTATCAACACCCCATAAAAGAATGATGAAAATTACAAACAAAATATGCAGTAACGAATTAAAATACTTAATAATCAATTTGCTGCGATTGTCTGATTTTAAAGATATTTCAGAGAATTTTAAAACTACTTTCCGAAGAATGAATCGCAAAATATAGATAACGATGATTAAAATAACCGTTGTGATTATTTTTCCATAATAATCCTGTATATGAAAATTTTCAAGCATTACCATTTCATTAGTTCTTTATACAATTTTTCCATTGGCATTCCCACCACATTGGTGTATGAACCATTTATTTTTTCAATACCAACCAAGCCAATCCACTCTTGAATTCCGTAAGATCCTGCTTTGTCAAATGGTTGAAATGTTTCTACATAATAAGCAATGTCAGATGGGTTTAATGTGTTGAATGAAACTTCGGTTACATCATAAAAAAGTTGTTCTTTTTGATTCGATTTAATACAAACGGCACTGATTACTTCATGCGTTTTTCCAGAAAGTTGTTGCAACATTTGCTTTGCATCTGCACTGTTTTCGGGTTTTCCCAACGCAACATCATCAATCCAAACAATGGTATCACAAGTAATAACCAGTTCATTTGCTTCCAAATTATTAAAAACCGACGCTTTTTGCTGGGCGATATATAAAGCAATATCCTTGCCCTTTAAATGGGAAGGATATGCTTCGTTGACGTTTGCAGGTTTAACAGTAAAAGTTAATCCTAAATCTTTTAAAAACTGTTTTCTTCTAGGAGAATTTGATGCTAATATTATTTGATGATCGTTATATTTTTCTTGTAAAATCATTTTAAAACGGTTAAAGATAATCCGGCAAAATAATTAAATAACCACATAGATACAACAGTTTTTGCTAATAAATTTAAAGTTTTAATAACTTTTATCTTTGATAAAAACATAGTAAATCGAAACTATGCGTACCAATTGTAAAACTTATAAAGCGTTAAAATATACGTGTCTATATCGTTTAAAAAATTAAATGGATTTCTATTTTAAATTAAAAAATAAAACTACGATAGAAAATATAGTTAACCAAATGATTATGTTTAAAAAATTGTTGATGCCGTTAAAATCTTCGGTAGTTTTTGCTTTCCATAATTTTCCTAGATAAATCAAATAAGGCAAAATTACCAGCACACCGATGTATCCTATTAAAAGTTTGAGATTAAAATGAATGACACAAAAAATTGCAATTAATGTAAGCGGCAATAATGACAAAAAAGTGGTTCTTTTAGCACCAATTTCTCTGCCGTGAATGGTTGCCAGCGATTTGCGTTTGTGTTTGATATCTAATTCCATAAACTTTAAGTCCATTAAAATGGTTTTAATAAAATATAAAAACCAAAGCAACACACATATTTGTAGGGAAATGTTCAATAACTGCTGTTTTTCTGGATTTTGCTCCGCATTCATTTGCAACGAAGGCATTAAATCCATCAGAATCAGAATAAAAAACGGAAATGAAATGATTAATGAATAAACAATATTATCAAAAACCAAAATTTTTCGCCATTGGGTAATATATAGATACAAAATAGCTGCCAAACCCAAAAAGAAACCAAAGTAATAGGTTCTATCAATATCGCTGGCTGCAAAAAAGGCGATACCAATGCCCACGGCGTTTACACCCAAATATTTATAGTATGATTTCTCAATGCTTTTTTCAATGTTTCTATCGGGAAATTCTTCTTGTAATACAATTTTGTAAAGCAAAACACCACCGTACAAAATAAAGCCTATGGCAATTAAAAAGGCAAAATAATGAAGCTGTGTAAGTCCTAAATCAGTAATGAGCGATTCAAATAAAACAAATCTAAATAGTAAAACAGCTACAATAACTTGTAACATCATTTGTGCTTGGTCTTTTTTTAGAACATTCATAAGCTATATTATTTAATTGTTAGTCAAATTTTGCTTCGAAGTGCTCAAGCCATTTTCCTTGAACCTTCATCACTTGTTCAATTACATCTCGCACAGCTCCTTTGCCGCCTTTCACATGCGAAATATATTTGCTAAGTTGCTTAATTTCGGGCACTGCATCTTGCGGACAAGCGGGTAGTCCTACTTTTTGCATCACCCAATAATCGGGTAAATCATCGCCCATATACAAAACATTTTCGGGTTTAATATTGTTCACATCGATATATTCTTGATAAATTTCCACTTTATCGTGAACACCCAAATGAATATCGTAAATGCCTAAATTTCGTAATCGTATTCTCACACCTTCGCTTGATCCGCCTGAAATTACACACACATTGTATCCTTTTTCAATCGCGGCTTTCATGGCGTAACCGTCGCGTATGTTCATTTCTCTTAATAATTCTCCGGTTTGTGTTACGTGAATGGTTCCATTTGTTAAAACCCCGTCCACGTCAAATATAAATGTGTTTATTTGGTTTAAATATTCTTTGTAGCTTTTAGACATTTGTTTGTATGCTTTGTGTAATTAATTTGTAAATTTCTTTAAAAATTGGGTTTGTTAAAAATTGTTCATGTGCATCGATCGTTTTTTGGTCACCTCTTATTGCCGGTCCTGTTTGTGCATCTTTCGGACTTAAATACCTGATTTTATCAGCTGTTTCATTGATTAAAGGCTTTAAAATAGCAAAGGAAATATTGTTTGCCGCACAAATTTCATTGCCAATGGCGTATAAATGATTGGTAAAATTACTCACAAAAACTGCCGCAACATGTAAACTTTTGCGCTGTTCCGATGTAATTTCAAACACATTGTTCGATAATTCGCTTGCCAATAATTTTAATTCGTTTAAATCATTAGGGGCTGCAGCTTCTAAACAAAGCGGAACTTCTTCAAAAAGCACCTCTTTTTGCTTGGAAAAAGTTTGTAAAGGATAAAAAACACCTTTTCTGTTTTTATCATTCAAAACATTCATCGCAGTTGTTCCAGATGTGTGCACCACCAACGAATTGTTATAAGGAATTTTTTCTGAAACTGCTGCAATGGCACTATCTGTAACCGAAATCAAAGTAATGGCAGCCGGTTTTAAATCTTCCAACAAAACCATTAAATCAGTAGCAATAAAATCCACTGGTTTTTCCAACGAACGCACCGCCACATTTTGAATTTTATAATTAGTTGATTTCTCAATAGCACGCAACAGGTGATATGCCACATTGCCCGAACCTATTATGTTAATTGTTTTCATGAAACCAAAGTTAAACCAACCCTTTTTGCTTTTCATTTCAAATTACGTTAAATTTAATATAATTTTAAGAAAAAAGCTTTATTAAAGTTAAATTTAAGAAAATGTGAGCAAAATACTCACCTAGTAAGTGTTTAAGTACTTCGTGTTTAGGCTAAAATTGGATATATTTTTGTAAATTTGCAACTTATAAAAAAATTTAAGTATGTTAACAGTTTCAAATTTATCTGTACAATTTGGAAAACGTATATTGTTTGATGAAGTAAATGCTACTTTCACTCAAGGAAATTGCTATGGAATTATTGGTGCGAATGGTGCCGGAAAATCTACTTTTTTAAAAATTATTGCTGGTGATATTGACCCCACATCGGGGCATGTGATTTTAGAACCAGGCAAAAGGATGTCGGTTTTGAATCAGAACCACAATATGTTTGATGAGCATACCGTTCTTGAAACCATTTTAATGGGAAATAAAGTACTATTCGCTGTTAAAAAGGAAATGGACGAGTTGTATGCCGATTATTCGGATGAAAATGCCGACCGAATTGGTGAGTTGCAATTGCAATTTGATGAGATGAATGGTTGGAATGCCGATTCGGATGCTGCTTCAATGCTTTCAAATTTAGGGATTTCAGAAGATTTTCATTACACCTTAATGAGCGAAATGGAACCTAAATTAAAAGTACGTGTTTTATTGGCACAAGCTTTATTTGGAAACCCAGATGTTTTGGTAATGGATGAGCCTACCAACGACCTAGATTTTGAAACAATTGGTTGGTTGGAAAACTTTTTGGCAAATTATGAAAACACCGTTTTAGTGGTATCGCACGACCGTCACTTTTTAGATGCGGTTTGTACACATATTTCTGATATCGATTTTGGAAAAATCAATCATTTTTCCGGAAATTATACTTTTTGGTACGAATCTTCGCAATTAGCAGCTAAGCAACGTGCGCAGCAAAACAAAAAAGCCGAAGAGAAAAAAGCCGAGTTAGAAGAATTTATCCGTAGATTCTCTGCAAACGTTGCAAAATCGAAGCAGGCAACTTCTCGTAAAAAAATGATCGAAAAGTTAAATGTAAATGAAATTAAACCATCTAGTCGTAGATATCCTGCCATTATTTTTGAACAAGAACGCGAAGCAGGCGATCAAATTTTAAACATCAAAGAATTAGCTGCGTCGGTTGAAGGGGAAGTGTTGTTCAAAGATGTAGATTTTAACATGGCAAAAGGCGACAAAGTAGTTGTTTTCTCGAAAGATTCACGTGCAACTACTGCTTTTTATGAAATTTTAAACAACAATTTAAAAGCTGATAAAGGTACATTTGAATGGGGAATCACCACCACACAATCATATTTACCTGCAGATAACCACGATTTCTTTACAGAAGATTTAACCTTAGTTGATTGGTTGCGCCAATGGGCAAAAACCGAAGAAGAACGCGATGAAGTTTATGTACGTGGCTTTTTAGGAAAAATGATATTTTCGGGTGAAGAAGCTTTGAAAAAAGGTTCTGTTTTATCGGGTGGAGAAAAAGTGCGTTGTATGATTTCTCGCATGATGATGATTCGTGCAAATGTATTGATGTTAGACGAACCTACCAATCACTTAGATTTGGAATCGATTACGGCATTCAACAACTCCTTGAAAAATTTTAAAGGCTCGGTATTGTTCACCACCCACGATCACGAGTTTGCGCAAACAGTTGGTAACCGTATTCTGGAATTAACACCAAACGGAGTGATTGATCGTTACATGACATTCGACGAATATCTAGACGATCCAAAAATTAAAGAATTACGCACAAAAATGTATTCTTAATTACATTTTATGATATTATTTAAAAGCAGTTCCAGAACGGAGCTGTTTTTTATTATATTTACTTTTTAACTAAAACTAAAAAATATAAACAAAGAATTACTTTACTTTTTACTAATTCCATTTTTAGGATTTAGCCAAGTACAGATAGGGCAGGATATTGTTGGGAAAAATATAGGAGATTTAAGTGGAGATGCTCTTTCTATTTCTTTTGATGGAAATATCATAGCAATCGGATCCCAATTGAACAGTGATAATGGGCATTATTCTGCTCATGTACGGGTTTTTGAGAATATATTAGGAGTTTGGACACAATTGGGTCAAGATCTCAATGGGGCAAATATTGTAGATAGGTTTGGTTATAACATTTCTCTTTCAGCAGATGGTAATACTATTGCTATTGGATCGCCAGGTAATGGATCATTAGGAAGTGTATCAGGTCATGTACAGGTTTTTGAAAATGTTTCTGGAGTTTGGATACAACAAGGTCAAAACATACAAGGTGACGTTAATGAATTTAGCCAAGGTGGACAAAGTGGTTCTAGTGTTTCTCTGTCAGCTGATGGCACTATTGTAGCTATTAGTAGTCCAACATTAAATAAACCGTTTGGCTCGAATTTAGGATACGTAAAAATTTTCCAATTTATTTCAGGAAATTGGGTTCAAATGGGAAACGAAATTATTGCAGAAGAAGCTGGAGATGAGAATGGTTTTTGTATTTCTATTTCAGCAAATGGTTCTATTGTTGCTATTGGGGCTAATAAAAATGATGGAAATGGAGTCGATTCTGGCCATGTTCGTGTTTTTGAATATATTTCAGGTGGGTGGACACAGATAGGACAAGATATTGATGGTAAAACGGCTGGAGATTTTAGCGGAACTGTAGTATCACTTTCTGCTGATGGTTCTGTAGTTGCTATTGGTGCTCCTTCAGCTACAGCTAGTAATTTAGGTCATGTTCGTGTTTTTAAAAATATAGCAGGTGTTTGGACACAGATAGGAAACGATATAGCTGGAGGTATTACTGGTAAGATCAGTATTGCTCTTTCAGGGGATGGAGACACTTTAATTGTAAGTAGTAATGGTGTATATCGTTCAAAATTATATAGAAATGTTTCAGGAAATTGGGTAGAAATTACTACAATAGGTACAATAGGTAACTTTTTTAGCGTAGCTCTTTCATCAGATGGGACAATCGCGGCTATTAGCTCACCTCATAGTTCTAGCAATAGAGGAATTACTACGCTGTATGATGTTTCTAATTTATCAAACAATGATTTCGTATCACAAAACTTCAACATCTATCCTAACCCATCATCAGATATATTAAACATTAGTTTAGAAAATAACTTGGTTTTAGAACAAGTAACTATTTACAACAATTTGGGTCAGGTGGTTAAAATAGCAACTAAAAATGTTATAGAAATTAGTCAGCTTGCAAAAGGATTGTATTTTGTTGAGGTTACTACCAATCAAGGCAAAGCGAGCAAAAAAGTGGTTGTTAATTAATGTAAAAAATCGAACTCTAAATAAAGTTCGATTTTTTTTTCAACTAATCGATTCTTTTCGTAACACTTTTCCGTTAGGAGTTTCTTTAAATTTCTCTATGAAAATAGTTTCGCGCGGTTTTTCATATTTTTCCAAACTGTCAAAAGCTTCAGGCACCAACGTATAGGGTTTGTGTTCAATAACCAAAACCAATTTTTCACCTAATTCTTTATCCGATTTTCCCATCACATAAAAGCGATAAGGAATGTATTCTGCTAACTTTTGTTCAATCACTTCGGGGATTAATTTTACGCCGCCGCTGTTCACTAAATTATCATATCTGCCTTTCCATTCAAACTGAATTTCATTGGGCATTTCAACTAAATCATTGGTCACAATTAAATAATCGGCAATAAGAGGTGCTTCAATTACTAAACATCCACGATGGTCTTGCGAAATATTGGCATGTGGCAACACGGTAAAATATTTTTCATCAATTCGTTTGGCTGCAATGTGTGTAATGGTTTCGGTCATTCCGTAGGTTTCATAAACATTCACCATCATATCCATCAATAAATCTTTAGTTTGATCGCTAAGTCGTGCCCCTCCTACAATCAATGTTTTGCATTGTTCGATTTGTGTTATGGAATGATGAACTTGCAAAGGCACCATTGCCACAAAATCATAGACTTTATTTGTGTTTTTAAGAGGTGCTTTCGTTGGGCTCACAAAATCGAGTTCCAAACCCAGCAACACGGCTCTAATAAACATCATTTTTCCGGCAATGTAGCACGTTGGTAAACAAAGCAAAGCAGTGTCTTTTGGTTGCAATTTAAAAAATTCTCCTGTGGCCATTGCAGATGCTTCCATGGCTTGTTTGCTCAGTTCTATGTGTTTGGGAGTGCCTGTTGTTCCGGAAGTGGTGAGAGAAATATAGGTGTTATCGTCAAACCATTCTAAAATTAAGCGGCCAAGGTCTTTTTCGTGCGCTTCGCCATCTTTAATTAAAGCAATTGCCAATTCACAAATGCTATTTTTGGTGTATGATCTGCCGTTTAATTTAAAATCGGGATGAATACAAATTTTCTTTTCCATAGCTAAATAGGTTTAAATAATTTCTGTTTCCAATTTGCCCAATTATATTTTTTAGAAAAAATAAGCAACAAGATAGGAAAAATAATGAAAACTTGTATCAACATTTCATAAATATTGCTTGAACCATTAAAAATAAAAAGAGCATCGGTTTGAAAAACAGCATCGTTAGAGGTCACCAATAAAGCTCCTAACAGATTATTAGCTGCGTGAAAACCCAATGCAAGCTCTAAACCTTCGTCTATCAAAGTCATTATTCCCAAAACAAATCCACAGCCAATATAAAAAATCATAACAGTGAGTCCCATACTTGAAACTTCAGGGTTACTTAAGTGCATTAACCCAAAAACCACCGAGGTAATGATCAAAGCTGCGATTCGATTTTTGGTTACAAATGCAGAAAATTGCATAAAATAGCCTCTAAAAAAATATTCTTCGAAGCTGGTTTGTATCGGTATAAAAATCAAAGCAATTATAAAAAGTGGAATAAATGATTGTACATTGAATTGCAGCTGAAAGCTTTCTGGTTGCAATAGATAACTAATCAGCAATACCAAAATATTAATACCTCCCCAAACGCTAAACGAGAAAAAAAATCGTTTATAATCAATTTTTGCGCGCGATGTGGTTAGTTGTTTTATAGAATACTTGTGAATAACAAGCCACCAACCAAATAGCAAAACCAAGAAAAACGCAAAAGGAATTAAAAAGGTAAAAAAAGTAAAGTTTTTACCCAAGCGGTTAATAGAGTCCTGAATCATGGTGCTTGCATCTAAATTCATCATACTTGAAACAATGATATTCAGCGCCATAAAACCAATAAAACCAACAATAAAAGGAATATATTTTAAGATACTTGGTTGATCTTTTTTGAATTGTTCTAAATACATAAAAAAACGAATATTTATCTACGAAGTTAACTAAATTTGTAAAAAAATTGATACAGATGATTAAGATTTTCCATAATCCAAAATGCAGCAAATCGCGCGAAGGTTTGTGCACGCTTCAAGACCTTGGCAAAGAGGTAGAAATTGTTCAATACATAAAAAATCCGCTATCTTTTAACGAGATAGAAGCGCTTTTAGAAGTTTTAAAAATAGATGCTATTGATTTGGTTCGAACCAAAGAGGCGGTTTGGAAAGAACATTTTAAAGGTAAAGAGTTGACTTCCGATGCTATTATTCAAGCAATGGTTGATTTTCCGCAGTTAATAGAACGCCCTATTGTTGTTAATGGCAACAAGGCTGTGATTGCCCGTCCGGCTGAAAAAATTAAAGAAGTTTTATAAAAAAACTGTTTGTTTTAAAATAACGCAATTTAATCCTCCTTTTTAACATCAAATTTGCAAAAAATAGGTCATCAAATCCTACTTTTGCATAACTTAAATTCACAAATGTATGAAAGCAATAAATTATGTTTATTGTACTGTTTTTGCATTGGCTACGTCAACCGTTTTTTCGCAAGAAAATAATCAAGTATTGGTTACCGGAACTGTTGTTGAAAAAGCAACAAACACGCCGCTAGAATATGCAAACATTACTATTGAAAGTACTACAAACGCTAATAATATTACAGGTGATGTGACCGATGCCACAGGAAAATTTAGCATTCCGGTTACGCCCGACACCTATAAAATAAGAGTAGAATATTTAGGATACAAAACCTTTACCATCGATTCAAAAGAAATCAACACCGCCCTTAGCCTTGGAACCATTGCTGTAGAAGGTGATAATGAAGTTTTAAGCGCAGTTGTTATTGAAACGCAACGTGCTGCAGTTGAACTAAAGTTGGATAAACGAATATACAATGTGGGCAATGACGCCGTTGTGAAAGGTGGAACGGCAAGCGATGTTTTAGACAATATTCCATCGGTTGAAGTTGATTCTGAAGGAAATGTAAGTTTGCGTGGAAACGAATCGGTGCGTGTGTTAATCGACGGAAAACCTTCTGGCTTGGCATCAAATATTGGCGATGCTTTGAAAATGATTCCCTCTGAATCGTTAGATCGTGTAGAGGTAATTACCAATCCATCTGCCCGATACGAAGCAGAAGGTGGTGCCGGCATCATCAATATCATTCTAAAAAAAGGAAGCAACAACGGCATAAACGGAAGCGTGACGGCTAATGTTGGCGATCCTTTGAGCTATGGTACCAATGCAAGTATCAATTATCGCGAGAAAGATTTTAATCTATACACCAATGTTGGATACGCCAAAAACAAAACATTTGGAAACTCTTTAAACGAATCGCAATATTTTGATGAAAACGGCAACACATCAAGCTATGTTGATGAATATTCAAAAAACACGCGCGAGCGCGAAAGTTTTAACGGGAATTTTGGCTTTGATTGGAATTTAACTGACAAATTAATGTGGACACAAGGATTCACATACCGAAAAAGTACAGGTGATAATCCGCGCACATTGAATTATTCTAATTATGATGCGAACCGCAATTTATTGTACCGAAATGTCCGCGAAACCGAAGAAGACGACATGAAAGAAACGGTAGAATATACCACCGATTTCACCTATAAATTCAACGAAGAAGGGCATCAATTATATGTTTCGGGCAGTGTGAACAAGAATACCGACATTGAAGACTCGAACATCACAACCATCAATCAAGCAAATACGATTTTGGCACAAGATGTAACCAAAGCCACTGAAAACGAATTGCGACACATTGCACGTGTTGATTATGTATTGCCTTTCAATGAAAACAATCAGTTCGAAGCAGGTTATTTGGGTAATTTTACTGAAATTGGCACAAAATTCAACATTAATTCGTTGAACGATGCAGGAGTTTTAGAGCCCAATAATTTATTTAGAAACGATTTGCAGTATCTTGAAAAAGTACATGCTTTGTATGCACAATACGGAAACAAAATCAATAAATTTGGTTATATGTTTGGATTGCGTTGGGAAGCAACCGAAATAGATGTAAATCAATTCACCACAATGGATTTCAACAAAAAGAAATACAACAACTTTTTCCCAAGTGCTTTTTTGAATTATGAAGTTGGAAGTAATGAAAATTTCACCATAAGTTACAGCCGCAGAGTGCGCAGACCGCGCGGGCGTATGTTGAACCCAATTAGTAATTATTCCAGTTCAATTAATTTCTTTATGGGAAATCCCGATTTGGATCCATCGTTTACCAATGCTTTTGATTTAGGGTATATGAAACGAATTGGTCAGCTTACTTTAACATCTTCTGTTTATTACAACCATACTACCGATGCCACGCAGTTTGTGCGCCGTGTGGATGGAGTGAACGAAGAAGGTATTCCCATTACGATAAGTGGTCCAATAAACTTGGCAACCGAATACCGCTATGGATTAGAGTTGAATGCCAACTACAATCCGTTTCGCTGGTGGCGTATAAATGCCAATGCAAACTTGTTTCAGGTTTCCACACGCGGCGATTACACCTATACAGACTTTGAAGGAAACACGGTGAACCAAAACTTTGATAACGATGCATTTACATGGAATGGTAGAATTAATTCGCGCGTAACACTTCCATCGAAAATAGATTGGCAAACAAACTTTATGTATCGCGGAGGACAAAAAACAGCTCAAGGAAAAATTCTAGGAATTGCTTCGGTTAACATGGCTTTGAGTAAAGAAGTTTTAAAAGATAAAGGTACTATCGCCCTCAATGTGCAAGATTTATTCAATTCGCGCAAACGAATCATGGAAACCAATATTGCAGCTATAAATTCTTATGCTGAAATGCAATGGAGAGAACGCACCCTCAACTTATCATTTACCTACCGTTTCAACCAAACCAAACAAGATCGACAAAAAGATCAAATAAGACAATCTTCTTCAGGAGAAGATATGGAAGAAATGATGTAATGTTTGAAAAAACTCGGTATTTTTACCGAGTTTTGTTTTTTTTAAATAGTACACTTTGAACTCAACATTAAAAGGAATCATACTCGTTGCTCTAGGAGCCAGTAGTTATGGCATGCTGGCATCGTTTGTAAAAATGGCTTATAAACAAGGATTTACAACCGCCGAAGTTACTTTTTCGCAATTTTTTTTGGCAATACTATGCCTTTTGGTTGTGAATTTATTTATTAAAAACACCAAAAAAGCTACCAAAAGCGATGTAAAAAAACTGCTGATCAGCGGCTCATCGATGGGGTTTACAAGCGTGTTATACTATTTGTGCGTAAAATACCTCCATGCATCGATTGCAGTGGTTTTGTTAATGCAGTCGGTTTGGATTGGTGTTTTAATCGAAGCTTTTATTGCTAAAAAAATGCCTACGTTTTCAAAATTTGCAGCTGTTGTTTTTGTTTTATTGGGAACTGTATTGGCAACAAACTTGTTGAACAACGAAATAATCTATGATTTTAAAGGATTTTTATTCGGATTTTTAGCTGCTATTTCTTTCTCAATAACCTTATACAGCACCAACAGCATTGCAAAAGAGTTGAATGCTTATAAACGCAGTTTGTTTATGCTTTTGGGTGGCGGTATCATAGTGTTGCTTTTTAGTTTGCTTTCGCAAATACTTCCCTCCTACTTAAACATGCAATTAATTGCTTCGGATTTTATTGCTTTAAAAACATTCGATATTTCCATTTTATATACGTGGGGCATTTTACTTTCAGTTTTTGGAACAGTATTACCTCCTATCCTATTAAACAAAGGATTTCCATTAACAGGAGTTGGTTTAGGAAGTATTGTTTCGGCAGTGGAACTTCCTGTTTCAGTAACTTTTGCATTTATCTTTTTGCAGGAACAGGTACTGTTTTCGCAATGGATTGGAATCGCAATCATTCTTGCCGCAGTTTTATTAATCAATTGGAATTTAATCCGTACAAAGTAAAAGTCCAATTAAATAATATTAAACTAAAATCCATCAATATAAAACTGATGGATTTTTTTATTGCTTAATTTATTAATTTTATTTACATTTGTATAAACAAAATTAAAGTACTACTTAATTTTATTAATATGAAAGCAAAATTACCCACCCAATGCCCAAGTTGTGAAACATTGCTGAGTGTATCGCAATTAAGTTGTGAAAATTGCCAAACGGTGGTTCAGGGAAATTATCCGTTGCCGGTATTTTTAAAACTGTCACCTAAGCAACAAGAATTCATTCTACAGTTTTTTTTAACCAGCGGTAGTTTGAAAGAAATGGCAGCTCAATTGGGAGTAAGCTATCCAACGGTGCGCAACCAGTTAGACGATATGATACAACACATTAAAGACCTTAATATGTAATTTATGAAGCAATTATTACAAATTCTGAAAAACCCTTTTGCCATTGTTGAAGATAAAAAATTGTTCTTTGTTGGAATAGCTACTTTCATTGTAGGAATTTTCTTAGCTTATTATTTTCAATTACAGCAACAAATCTTAAGATTAAATATTTTAGAAACACCTGAATTAAAACAAGTCATTATATGGCATTTAATAATTGTTGTTTCATTAACGATTGTATTTTTTACTTTGGGAAAAATAATCAATAAAAAAACGAGATTTATCGATATTTTAAATACCGTTCTCATTGCATTAATTCCTATCTATATTTCATTCTTCCAAAATTTCAATAATTTTTTAACCGAAGAAACCGAAAAAATGCTCAACGCTTTAAAAGACGGAAGTATTTATACACAATCACCCCCTCTATTATTTATTTTTGTTGGAATAGCTGGTTTTGTATTTTTCATCTATTATATCTATTTGCTATTTATTGGCTTTAAAACAGCAACAAACGCAAAAAAAACAGCACACTATGCCCTATTTTTTGTAATCCTTCTTTTTACAGATGCAATATGTTCATTTTTAATCAACTCAATCTAAATATCATGAAAAAAATCATCCTACTTTTTGCCCTACTCTTTAGTTTTGTTTCCTTTGCCCAAATTGAAGGAACTTGGAACGGAAATATTGAATTACCCACCGGAAAGCTTCCCTTTGTGCTGCATATCACCAAAGAAAATGGGCAATACAAAGCAACATCCGACAGTCCAGATCAAGGGGTTTATGGAATCGAATTACAGGAAATTCGATTTGAAAACAATACATTATTCTTGAAAGATGCGCGTATGTTTATGAGCTATGAAGGCGAATTGGCTAACGCGAACGCTATCAACGGAAACTTTAAACAAGGCGGACAATCGTTTAAACTAAATTTCAAAAAAGGTACATTTACACGCAATCGTCCGCAGGAACCACAACCACCATTCAGCTATAAAATCCAAGATATAACATTTGAAAACAAAGAAGCCGGAATAAAATTGGCCGGAACATTGACCATGCCAAACGGCAAAGGACCATTTCCCGCAGTTGTTTTAGTATCGGGCAGCGGCGCTCAAGACCGAAACGAAGAATTGTTGGGACACAAACCTTTCTTGCTTATTGCCGATCGCCTTACAAAAAACGGTTTTGCAGTGTTGCGTTATGATGATCGAGGTGTAGCACAATCGGAAGGTAATTTTGAATCAGCCACTACTTTTGATTTTGCAAAAGATACCAAAAGTGCTCTTGAATATCTTAAAACCATTAAAGAAATCGATAGAAAAAATATCGGTATTTTAGGACACAGCGAAGGCGGAATGATTGCCCAAATTGTAGCTGCTGAAAACAAAGATGTTGCATTTATAATTTCGCTTGCCGGTCCCGGAATTGCAATTGACGAGTTAATGCTTACTCAAAAATACGAGATTGAAAAAGCATACGGACTATCAAACGAAGATCTAGAAGCCAGTAAAAATCTTTACAAGAAAATCTATGAAATCATTAAAAACAATCCATCCAATGAAAAAGCAAAGCAAGCGATTAAATCGTTCTTAAAAACAGATCCTGCTTATAAAGAACTATCCGAAAAACAAATCAACGACTTGGCTGCTGCAACAGATTCTAATTGGTTTACAACTTTTATTAGATACAATCCTGAAAAAAATATTGCCAAAATAAAAGCAAAAGCTTTGATTTTAAACGGCGAAAAAGATGTGCAGGTTACCGCAAAAGAAAATTTAGAAGGTTGGCGAAAAGGTTTGGCACACAATAAGAATGTTACCATAAAATCATATCCAAACTTAAACCATTTGTTTCAATTGGCAAAAACAGGCATGCCGGATGAATACGGTACTATTGAAACTACCATGGAACCTGCTGTTTTAGAAGATATTACCAAATGGTTGAACGAAAATGTAAAATAATATGAAACCAGTTTTCACAGAAAAACAACGCTTTAACCAATGGTGGTTGTGGGTACTGTTGCTTGCTATTTCAGCAGCTCCTTTAATGGTTTTGTATAAAGAAGTTGTAACAAATTCTTTATCAAAAAACAGCCTTTGGATTGTATTCATCCTATTACTTTCGGTATTTTTATTTGCGGTATTGCAACTAAAAACTACAATTACCAATAGCAACATTCAACTAACTTACATTCCGTTTGTAAACAAAAGCATTCATTTATCAGATATTGATACAATGCGTGTGATAAATTACGGTTTTGTTGGTGGTTGGGGCATTCGGTTGTGGACCAGCTATGGAACGGTTTACAATGTACGTGGCAACAAAGGCTTGCACATAAAATTGAAAAATGGCAAGCAACTGGTTATTGGCACCCAAAAACCGCAAGAATTAGAAAAAATAGTTACACAATTAGGTTTTTAATTGCGGTATAAAATCGATTTTACGCAACACACATCGTTCAAAAAAAACTATAACAAATTATAGAAATGGATATAATTTTAGAATATTGCAACCAAATGCTGCTTCTAGTAGGAATAATTTTTATACTTGCTGCGGCAGTAATGTATGTGTTTCCACCAAAAAAAATCAATAGTTTGTATGGATACCGCACAGCATCATCTATGCAAAACCAGAAAAAATGGAATTTTGCGCAAACATACAGCGCCAAAATCATGATGCTTACCGGAGTTGTTTTTTTATTGATTGCCCCCACCAAAGGCTTATTTAAAACCAATGAAACCACCGATCTTATGTTGGGTTTAGGTGTGATGATTATTGGAACAGTTTTAATGATTGTGGTTGTGGAACGCGCACTAAAAAAAATAGACTAGCACACAACAAAAACGATTATTTTGCATTTTTGACATTTACGAAAACACCACAAATTTTGCTTAGAACAAGTTAGCAATAATTGCTAAAATGCTGTTACCAATTAATATGATACACTACCGAAAGCATTGCGTATTTTAAATAGATTTTAAACAAATACCGCATAACTCTATTCAAAATACGCAACATAATTTGAAAGAAAAAATCAATCTTAACAAGCTATTTCAAAAAATACAACATTTTTTTGTTAATTAAAAAACTTTCGTATATTTGGGTGATGTAGCGAAATCCGCTTACGCTCCTTTCGCTACATCGGGGCGACGCCTGCACCGCACGATGCGCTTGTCGCTTCGCGAACTTCGCACATCATGCGGTTTTGCTAAATCCTTTCCCCGAGCAAGCTCGGAAAAAGAACTTCGCAAAGCCGCCGCCCCGTTATAGCTACAACCATCCAAACGAAACGCAGAGAAGAAAATTTTGATTTCATACCAATAGTTGGTATATTTGAAAAAATATTTGGAACTATGGCTAAAAACACATCTATTTTGCTCGGGGATTATTTTGACAATTTTATCAGCCGACAAATTAAAACAGGAAAATATTCTTCCGCAAGTGAAGTTGTTAGAGCGGCTTTGAGAATGTTCGAGTACGAAGAGTCAAAAAGAACCGAACTGATAAAGGAACTGAAAAAAGGAGAAAAATCAGGTTTTGTAAAAAACTTTGACAGAAAAGAACTTTTAAATAGCCTTCATCAAAAGCATTTGAGTAAATAATGGGGTATAAAATCAGTCATGAAGCGAATCGGGATATTGAGAACATTTGGCTTTATACATATGAAAACTGGTCGCTCGAACAAGCGGATAGATACATCAACCTGATAATTGACGAAATAGAATACTTAGCGGAAAATCCAAAATCAGGAAAAGATTATGGGCATCTAAGAAAAGGCTATTTTCGTTCTCAAATAAAATCACATTTCATTTTCTATAAAATCAGTCTAAAAAGAGAAGAAATTGAAATCATCAGAGTTTTGCATCAAAGAATGGATATTGAATCCCGACTGACTGAATAAAAATGGCTGTAGCTAATCGAGTAGACGGCTCCGCCAATAACTGACGGAGTGCGCCTCTCACACCACCGAGCGTACGGGTCACGTACTCGGCGGTTCGCAAAGAGATGGATTAAGCTCTAAATATAATTCGGTTAAGGAAATATACCCCCTTTTCTTCAAGCGTTGTAAAGTAATGGTTGTTCCTAAAATAGGACTTTGTGCAATTGCCCAACCTCCTTTCCGAGTTCTGCTCCAAGCATAGGCGTGGTCTTGGTCAACTCCTAATCGAATCAGGTTTTTCCGCTTTCGTTCAGGTTTCTTCCAATGATGCCAAATGCAGTAGCGCAGTCGGTTACGTAACCAACCATCTAAATCTCGTAATTTGCCCAAAATACTCGTGCCTTGAAAATAGTTCAACCATCCTCGTTGCACTTTTTTTATCTTGGTAATACGTTCTTCAAACGTGGCTGGTGTAGTTTTTCGGGTTATGGCTTTGAGTCGCTCTTTTAGTTTCTTCCATGCCTTTTCCGAAACGATGAGTTGGTATTGATTCTTGCTTCCTTTTTTGTACGTAGGCACAAACCCAAAACCTAAAATCGTGAAGTTGATTGGTTTTCTAATACCGCTCTTTTCTTCATTTATAGTTAATTTGAGCTTGTTTTTCAGGAACTTCTCAATTACCACTCTCGTAGCTTTGGCTTGATTGTGGCTTTTGCAATAGATACTAAAATCATCCGCATAACGTACAAATTTGTGTCCTCTTCGGGTCATTTCCTTATCCAATTGATGCAGTAAAATGTTCGACAATAGCGGACTTAAGGGACTTCCTTGCGGAACGCCTTTTCTTCTCTTTTGTAGCTTTCCGTTGATTTTAATCGGTGCTCTGAGCCATTTACGTATGAGTTGCAGGGTAGCTTTGCATTTTACTTTCTGATAAATTAAATTCAGTACTAAACAATGGTCAACTTCGTCGAAGAAGTTTTTCAGGTCGATATCAACAATGTGATTGAGCCCTGAATGGATGTATTCCCTAGATTGTCCAACAGCTTGTCGGGCATTCTTCTGGGGTCTAAATCCAAAACTATAATTACTAAATTCGGGTTCAAAAAGTGGTGCAAGGGTTTGTGCTACGGCTTGTTGCAACACACGTTCTGTAGTGGTGGGAACACCCAATAATCGGGTGTTTCCGTTTCCTTTCGGAATTTCGATACCTAAAATGGGGTGTACTTGGTAGTTTCCGTGTTTGATGTCTTCAATCAGTTGTAGTTTCTTTTCAGAAAACACCTTGCGGAGTTCTCGGATAGAAACACCATCAACACCCGCACTGCCTTTATTGGCAATAACGTGTTCCAATGGTTTTTGAAGATTAAACGGTTGTACTACTCTTGTTATCATTTTAGCTTGTTTTAACCTGTTTTCGTTAAGTAGGGCTACTATGCGTTCCGTTACTCATTAAAAACCTCTTTACGTTCGGTCCTTCCTTAATTGTGAGTCCTATGCGGTATCTATTCGCACCTCGTTTGCCTTCAAGTACTATGACCTCTGCTGACTTCTCTTTGTGATTAACTCGTAATCTTTTGCCCGCCCGCCTGCTGGCTCGTTCGCTAAAAATGTCCACCGGACATTTTCTTTACGCTCTGCCCTCCTGGTAAATGCTTTTCCCTTCCATCTATCACCGGTACATCTACATAACAATAATCTGATTTAATAACATGTTCAGAACACTGTTTTGGACTTCGTATTGCTGTGGATACTCATCCTTATTGCTATGCCTCATATGTACTTTTTGTTCGTCGGTACAGATTTTTGCCGTTTGACTTCCTTTAGTGCATACCTCACGGTAAACCACCTTGTCACGTGCTAACGGTTCGGATTGTTAGTCCCGCCCGTAAGGGACTTGCACCCTCTGGAAAAATAACACCCCCGAAAACTAGGTTCATAAAACTAAATTTGTATTTTTGAACTATTTGAAAAGCTTTCGGGGTGTGTCCTGCATATGCAGGGCACACACATCACCTATACGCAAGCAAGGGTTTTGTTCTTCATAGGATAGGAAAGTGATAAATTTAAAGTTCAGTTCTTCGTAGAAAGTTCAGTGGTAAAAATCCCTGCCTGCGTATAGCTGAGGACCGTTAGCTTGCATTTAAAAAACGATACGAAAAATTGAACGATAATAATAAATGAAAAAACTATTTACAATCCTTTCCATTCTATTGACAACTCTTTCAGCGTTTGCACAATTTGACAAAAATTCAGAATTATATAAAACCATTATAGCAAAAGACAGTTTACTTTTGACGTTGGTTTTAACCATTGCGACATCAAACAGTTTGAGAATTTGTTGAGCGACAACCTTAAATTTTATCACGACAAAGACGGAATTTCTGATAAAACAAAATTTCTTGCAGACCATAAAAATGGAATTTGCAACAACCAAACCAATCGCCAATGCAGCAATTTTTGGTAAAAGAAAGTAGTGAAATTTTCCCTCTTTATAAAATGGGATTCTTTATGGGGCGGTTCAGAATGGCGAACATAAATTTTCAGAAAAAAGAGAAAGTCAAGGTGGAATTGCAAAGTTTACCAACGTTTGGCAATTGGAAAATGGCGAATGGAAACTAACAACTTCTTTTAGTTTCGACCATCTAGCTGACAAAAATATAAAAAACAGAAAAATCAACTTTTGATAATCAAACTAATATTGAAAAATGGTTGAAAGAAAATAAAGTTCCAACTTTGGGAATTGGCGCTTTTGAAAATACCAAACTGCAACAAGTAAAAGTTTTTGGCGAAATCATAAAAAAGTAGATGAGCGCCTTAAATACCGTTTCTAATGTAGCTTTTTAACAAAATCTATAACCGCAATGGTTGCCTTAAAATTTATGAATTGAGACAAGGAGAATTTGGAAGAACCCGTTTATAAATATTTGACTGACCCAGATATTATTAACGACCTAGAAAATAAAAATTGACAACAAGAATTTTCCTCTCGAACAATTACAGTATTTGCTCCTTTGCTTTTTAAATAAGCATTAAGTTCCTTTCCAACTACATCTGGAAATACCAATTCAAAATCGGGATAATTTTTCTCAATATATTCAATACAATAGTGAATTATAAATCTATTAGGATAAAAAACTCCTTTATGTAATAGCGTATCTAACAAAATTTCTTGTTCTCTTCCAAAGGTTAACATCTTGTTTATAAGCATATTCTATAGCTTTCTCCCAAATAAGAACTTTTTTTTTCTTTAAATTTTCTGGCGTCAATTCATTTATTTGTAATTCATTTACCTCGTAAAAACCCATTTGGTATCGGTGGATAAATTTGCATCGAAGCCATATCCTTCTTCATTGAACTGTTTAATATCTTCAACATTTGTAATATTATTTTTTGCCATGTAGCGCACCATCAACCCGCGCGCTTTTTTAGCGAAAAAGCTAATCATTTTTAGTTTTCCGTCTTTGTAATCTTTAAATTCGGGCGTAATGATTTTTGCTTTTAGTGTTTTTTTATCAACTGCACCGAAATATTCGTTGCTGGCTAAGTTTACCAACACATCGCCTTTTTTATAACCTTTGTTTAAAGTTGCTGTGACAGTTTCTTTCCAAAAATCGTGTAAGTCTTTTTTATCGGCAATTGGCAGTTTTATCC
Source organism: Flavobacterium sp. CBA20B-1 (assembly GCF_028473145.1). NCBI lineage: Bacteria > Pseudomonadati > Bacteroidota > Flavobacteriia > Flavobacteriales > Flavobacteriaceae > Flavobacterium > Flavobacterium sp. CBA20B-1. The sequence continues at coordinate 231,495 of NZ_CP092370.1, read as the reverse complement.
CCATTTCCAATCGATAAGCTTCTATTAAATCTAAAGGTTTTAGCAAACCATACAAACCTGAAAGTATATTAAGGTGTTTTTGCAAATAATCTATTTCGCTTTCTTTTAATGTATAAGCGTTTAACCCTGTATAAACTTCACCGTTGAAAGCAAAAACCGCTTGGCGAACTGAATTATTAAGTTCCGTTAACTTATATTTTCTTGCTTTATTTCGTTGCCAATTTAAATCTGCTAGGTTAGCAGAAATATCCATTAACTTACTTAAATCTTCGGGTTTTAGTGTTTTTAAAACTTTATGCACCTCTTTACTTTGCTTGATAAATGCAGGCTTTGTAAAGTTTTGTGTAGGTAATTCGGTTTCAAAATCTAAAGATTTTGCTGGTGATATGATTATTTTCATTTTCTGTTTTATTTTTTTTATAGCTTATGATGATAAACCACAGATTTCACAAATTTACACAGATTAAACTTTTAAAAAGCAACACTTCACCTATTAAAAATTCGATTCCATATATTTTTTAAAAGTTGCATGCCGTCACGTTTATCTTTTGGAAGTTCTTTCACAGCATATCCATTTTTTGTAGGAATTAACTGATAGGAAAAAGCAAATTGGGTTTCGTTATCGGTATTTTTCAACAATCCAAAACGCAAATCATTAAAAACCAATCCGTTTTTGTTTTGTGTTATAATGTATTGATTTTCGGATAGTTCTTTTAATCGATTGATGTTCTTATCATTCAAATGATTGATTAATTTTTTGTTTTGCTGGAAATATTGAAAATTCATTTCTTTTGAATCAAAAATAGCATAATCTGAAATATAAAAACCATTGGTATCTTGAATAATTACATTCCACAAAAAACTGTTTGAAAAAGTGGGTTTTATGGTTGTTTGAACGGTTTTAGAGGGAAATTGTTTATAAAACTGACCTTCCACCCTACTTTTTACCATTTGTTGAACACTCAATCCCCAAATTAAATAAAAGGTGCTTATACCTAAACCTGTGTATGTTATTGCTTTTTTCTTCTTCTTCAAACCCCAAAAAACAGCTATTAATAATGGAAGGGTGTAAAACAAATCGACTACAAAGACTGATTTCAAGGCTATTTTATTTGAAACAGGCCAAAAAAGCTGAGTGCCCCAAGTGGTAAAAACATCCAATAATGAATGCGTAAGCAAAATCAAAAATATGGTTATATATAGTTGTTTTAACGAAGTTTCTTGAAACCAGCGTTTAATTAGAAAAGTTAGGAGCATGCTTAACATTAAAAAGAACATAATGGAATGGGAAAATCCCCGATGGATTTCGATTTCGGTTAGCGGATCATTAAAAATCTTTGCAATGTAAATGTCTAAATCAGGTAATGTAGCAACGATTGCACCCAATAAAAATATCTTTTTGGTGCTTACACTTTTATTTAAAGCTACATGTGCAACGCTTACTCCTAAAACAATTTGGGTAAATGAATCCATAAAAAAACTGCTCATTTATAGGAATGAGCAGTTCAAAAATACAATATATTTCTTAATTACATGTCTTGAAAAATCGTGTGCATTAAGCGTTTTTTATCGTTAATGCTTTCTTCTAAAGAAATCATCGACTCGGTTCTGTAAACACCCTCAATATCATCGATCATAAAAATTACTTCTTTCGCATGACGAGTGTTTTTTGCACGAATTTTACAGAAAATGTTGAATTTACCTGTAGTAACGTGTGCCACCGTTACAAACGGAATTTCATTGATACGCTCTAAAACAAATTTTGTTTGCGAGGTATTGTGTAAGAAAATTCCTACATAAGCTATAAATGAATATCCTAATTTTTCGTAATCTAACGTTAAAGAAGAACCTTGAATAATACCTGCATCTTCCATTTTTTTAACGCGCACATGGACTGTTCCTGCAGATATTAACAATTTTTTTGCAATGTCTGTAAAAGGTACCCTTGTGTTATCAATCAACATATCTAATATCTGGTGATCAATTTCATCTAATCGAAACTTACTCATATAACAATTTTTATCAATTATTTTTTTATTTGTGAGTGCAAAAATACAATGAATTATTATAAAAAATATATTTTATAGTAATTATTTTTTAGATTTTAGCAAAGCATTAACATCTATATACTAAATTACTAAGAAATCATTACATTTTTTAGAGCATTTTCAAGGTCTTTTGAACTATTTACTACTTTTTTAGCAACATTTACAATGTTGTGTGAAAATTGATAGGCAGGCGCCGACTCAAAATCTACTTCGGGTTTTAACAACAATTCACCATTCAAAATATGCTCTTTAAAAACAATAGGAAGCTTTGAAAAGGTAGCATAATCGGGGTTTTCGGTAGCAAAATTTTCAATCAATAGATCTACAAAATTCTTCTGATTTTCAGGTATTTCCATATAGTGAGTAATCGATAAATTCTTATAATCTTCAGACAGTAAGGAATTCAACAAGATAATTAAGCTATCAAAAACCAGTTTTTTGGCAACCAAACGTTGGTAATCATTCGGATAAAACCCAGCTTCAAACAAAATAGTAGGTGTATTTAAATGGGTAAATAAATCACCAATACAATTTATATTGAAGCCATCATCGAACCGGCCAATATGTCCTGGAACCGACTTTTTTAATGATTGATGCATGGCAGCGATTAACTGCATAGCAAACTTTCGGGTGTTGTTGATACTGCGCTCTTCATTGTATGCCGGAGCTAAAAAAGAAAGCGTAGCAGCATTTGAAGTGTTTCCCGCAGAAAAAATAGTGCGTTGATCATGCATATTCAGTGCTAAATTTGGTTGCGTTTCATTAAAAACAGCACGCAACAATTGCGATTCTGGCTGTGAAAGGTTTACCGAATCTCTATTCAAATCAACCGCATTGGCATTTACACGAGTAAAGGCTTCTGCTCCATCAGGATTTAAAACCGGGATAAATGTAAACGAAAATTTTTCTAACCAATGCGTATTTTTTCCTTCATTCACATAGTGTAAAAAATCAACAATTGCCCGAGTAGTCGTAGTTTCGTTTCCATGCATTTGAGACCACAGCAAAATCTTAAAATCACCCGTACCAAAATCAACTCTGTAAATATTTTTTTGTTGCACACTTTTCCCTAAAATTGAAATTTTGAAAATGGATGCATCCAATTGTTGAAGGACTTTTTCTAAGTGAAAATTTGTGAAATATCGTTGATTGATTTCGGCTTGTTTTAGGAATTGCATAAGGCACTTTAAATTTTTATCAAATATAAGCGCATTTATCGAAGTGTTTGCATCCGAAGTGGTGTTTATTTTTGTAAACAAACAAGCAATACCATACCAGGCACTAAAATAAATAATAAATTTAATCTACTTAAAATCAAATAATTAAATATCATAATTTAAACTTTTAGTTTATACTTAAAACACACGTTACAATTGTAAATATTTTATTGTTTACATTTGTAAAAATTCGTAAGTTTACAATTGTAACAGCGTTTTTACGTATTTATCAATCTTTTTTAGTAATGAAATTCAGTTCGCAACTTCAAAAAATAATGCATCATTTTAAACTTTCTACCACCGAAATGGCAGATAAAATTAATGTGCCAAAAGCCACCATTTCGCACTTAATTTCAGAGCGAAACAAGCCCAGTTTAGAATTTATCACAAAGGTGCATACTACTTTTCCATCGATCAATTTGGAGTGGCTGATATATGCAAAAGAACCTTTTTTGATGGCTGAAAAAACTTCAGAAAATAATGTTTTGCATCCATCCCCTACTTATGATTTAGAAAAAAAATCGTACCCCGAAATAGCAATCGCAGATGAAAACTTGACCACTAGCAATGAAAATAGTTCTGAAAAATTAATTACAAATGAAGAAAACATTTTATCTTTCGGCTCTAAAAAAATTGACAGTATCGTGATTTTTTACAATGATGGCAGTTTTAAACAATACCAACCCTGAATGAATTTTTTAAAAAAATACCTAAGTTATTTGAATGTAATTCCCGAAAAAACCTATTCTTCGGCATACAGCGGTATTTTAGAAATTAATTGGCTAAACGGCAAAAAAGTTTTAGACACACAAAACACCAATTATTCTTATGGAAACTTGGGAAAAGTGCTGAAAAAAGCGCTGCAAGCTACCAAAACCGATTTTCGAAGCAACGAAGCATCAATACTTGTTTTGGGGTTGGGTGGCGGTGATGTGGTGCAACAATTGCGGAGAAATTTTCAATCAAAAGCTGTAATTACCGCAGTTGAAATCGATCCAATGGTGATTCAAGTGGCTATGAATGAATTTGGAATTATTCCCAATCAATCGCTTGAAATTGTAAATAATGACGCATTTCAATTCATAAAATATTCTTCAAAAAGATACCATGTAGTAATTGTTGATTTGTTTAACGATACCGAAATTCCTGAATTTGTTTTTCAAAACAGCTTTGTAGAGCAAATTTACAAGGTGCTTTATACAAATGGAACAGCAATTTTTAATACTTTTATACTCAATGAAGTACACAATTTGCGAAATGAAAAATTGCTTGCACTACTAAAAAAGCATTTTGAAGTGCAATCGTTTAAAAATTTATACGGACACAATCATTTAATGGTTACTCAAAAAATAAAATGAAAAAATACAGTTACATAGCAATTGCTTTGTTGGGTTTTATAACCGCAAACGCACAATATACAAAGGATATCAACACCAATCGACCAAGTTCTTCAATGGGTGCTTATAGTGTGAGCAAAGGAATTTTTCAGATAGAAGGTGGATACACTTATCAAAACGATGAATTTCATAGTGATAAAACCAATACTTTTAATAATTCTCAGGTGCAATTGCGCTATGGAGATATGTTGGAAAACTTAGAGTTTGTTGGCGATTTTTATTTCACCAGTTACAAACAAACAGATTATGGAATTGATATAACAAACAGCGGTTTTAGACAGTTGAACTTTGGTGTAAAATACCTGATTTATGATCACTATAAATATTATGTAGAAAAAAGAAACGTGTACAGCTGGAAAGCCAATCAACGTTTTAAATGGGGCAGATTGATTCCGGCAGTAGCACTTTACGCTGGTGGGCAGTTTAATTTTGAGCACAATTTGTATTACCCCAATTTACCCGAAGTGGGCTTAAAAACCATGTTGATTGCACAGCAACATCTAAGCAAACGCTTTAGCATGACCTACAATTTTATTGGTGAAAATGTTACCGAAGAAGCATACAGAAACATTAGTTATATTGTAACAGCTTCGTTGGGATTAAGCGACAGATGGAGTATTTTTGGCGAACACCAAGGAATTATTGATCGCAAATATGAAAACATTTCAGTTCCGTTTATGAACGAAGCTTCGCTGAAAGGTGGATTAACCTATAAAATTCATCAAAATTTACAGATTGATGCGTTCGGTGGAACAAGCCTTGAAAACAGTCCGCATAAAATTCAGGCTGGAATAGGTGTTTCATGGCGCAATCACAAAAAATTCGAGTTTAAAGATCCTACCGAATTATAATTTTTTATTTTTATATTTGCCTAAATGTGTTAAAAAACGTATTACATGAAATTATTAGAAGGAAAAACTGCAATCATAACAGGTGCAACCCGCGGAATTGGTAGAGGAATTGCTTTAACTTTTGCAAAACAAGGTGCAAACGTGGCATTTACATACAGCTCGTCTGAAGAAGCTGCAATTTCTTTAGAAAATGAATTAACAGCTATGGGCGTTCAAGCAAAATCATACAAATCAAACGCAGCAGACTTTAACGAGGCGCAAAGTTTGGTGGATAGTGTATTGGCTAGTTTTGGAACTGTTGATGTTTTAATCAACAATGCAGGTATTACCAAAGACAATTTGTTGATGCGTATGAGCGAAGAAGATTTTGACAACGTAATGGATGTAAACTTAAAATCGGTTTTTAACATGACCAAAGCCGTGCAAAAAACCATGCTTAAAAACAGAAACGGTGTGATTATCAACATGAGTTCTGTGGTGGGTGTGAAAGGAAATGCAGGTCAGGCAAACTATGCAGCATCAAAAGCTGGAATCATTGGTTTTTCAAAATCGGTAGCATTGGAATTAGGTTCTAGAAACATTCGTTGCAACGTGGTGGCACCAGGGTTTATCGAAACCGAAATGACTGCAAAATTGGGCGAAGAAACAGTAAAAGGCTGGACAGACGCTATTCCTTTGAAACGCGGCGGTACACCAGAAGATATTGCAAACGCTTGTGTGTTTTTATCATCAGATTTGGCTACCTACATTACGGGTCAGGTTATAAATGTTGATGGCGGAATGCTTACATAAAATAAACAATCATCTAAAGATATAAACCGTTGGATTTTTTAAGTACCAGCGGTTTTTTTGTATCTTTAATAGAAAATTATCTAGCTATGAAAAAGATCTATTTATTACTCATTTTTGCTCTGTTAACAGTGATTTTTTCGTGTAAAAGCAAACAAACCGCAACCGATGACAGCAAAACTGCAGTTAACTTCGATGAAAAGACATTTGATCCTTATTTTAAAGGATTAGGTACAGAACCTTTTTGGAATATTGAAATAAACGACGATTTTGTTGTTTATAAAGATATTAACGGAAAACAAGAAGTATTTACCATTCAAAACACCCACCAAGCCCAAGATGCAAATGTGCGATTGATTAGGTCAGAAAACAACAACAAACAGTTAGAAATCACGATTGCACAAAAACCGTGCTCTGATGGCATGTCGGATCAATCTTTTGATTACAAGACCGATGTTACGATCATTTCAAAAGATAAAGAGCTGCAATTAAACGGTTGTGGAAATTATGTGATTCCTGTAAAAATGCAAGGAAAATGGGAGCTTATTTCGTTTAAAGGAAATGAAGTTCCTGCTAACAAATTCTTAAAAACACCCTATTTACAATTTGAAAATGAAGAAAATCATGTAAGCGGCAACGCAAGTTGCAATGGTTTCAGTGGTGCTGTTTATTTTGATAACGAACACATTCGCTTTTCCAAATTAGGGGTAACACGCATGATGTGTGTACATGATAATATGGAAACCGATTTTTTGAAAGTTTTAGAAACCATAACCCATTACGAACTTAAGAATGATGAATTGCATTTATTCTCTGGAACTGATTTACAAATGATACTAAAGAAAAACTAACAAAAAAAGAAGACATTTGGTCTTCTTTTTTGTTGATATACCCTTATCGCGTTTTAAACTGTTGCTTTTGGTCTTTGTGTTTCCAGCGTTTGTGCGTCCAGAAATAATATGCAGGAGCCGCTTTTATTTGTTCTTCCACTTTATCCAAAAACATTCGAGTGGGCTTATATTTAGGCTCGTTTTTAATATCGTCGGTAATTTCAGAAAAAGTAGCTTGATAATGTCCGCGTTTCGTTTTTTCCACCTTTAAATACAAAATATTCATATTTAATTTTCTTGCCAAAGCTTCAGCACCCATGTGAACCGGTACTTCAATTCCCATAAAGGGTTCCCAATGCAAGTTTTCTCGTAATAACGGCGTTTGATCGCTTAAAAACAAATACGTTCCATATAAACCCTTTGCTTGATTTTCACGAATAGTGCCTGTTGTGTGATGTGTATCAATCAATTCAGCATTAAAACGCGAGCGAATGTCTCTAAAAAGTTTATCGAAATGTTTATTTTTTAACGCTTTATAAATTCCAAAACCTTTAAAATCTAAATGTTGCCCCAAACCAATCACCCACTCCCAATTTCCATAATGCGGCAACATTAAAATAATGCTTTTTTGTTTTTGTTCGTAGGCTTTCATTAGTTCCACATTTGTAAAAACAAAGCGTTTATCTAACTCTTTTGGAGAAATGGTGATGGTTTTTATCATTTCTAGAAACAAATCGCACAAATGAATGTAAAATTTCCGTTCGATTTCTTTTCGTTCAGCAGCTGATAAATGGGGAAATGTCAATTCTAAATTGTAGCGCACCGTTTTCACCCGATACTTCACCACTTTGTATAATATAAAATAAAAAATATTTGAAAGTAAATACAATACCCGAAATGGCAGTACAGACACACACCACAAAAACGCATATATAACGATAAATAAAAGATATTTCATTAATGAAATTTTTGCAAAGATAAAGCTATCTGTTTAGTAACAAGAATTTATTTGAATTGTTTTAACAGATGATTTTTTAAAATTTGTTAAAAATAAATTTGGATTTTAATTTTTTTTTAGCTAATATTTGCTTTATAAACATATCGAAAAAAATTAAGCGTTAGCTTCTATTTCTACCTTACAGGAATCTGGTAAATTCAAAAAAAGAGATGTAGAATAGATGGGTGAACGCTCACGCTTCGGCGTGGGCTTACCTATTTATATCTCTATGGCTTACCAGAGCCTCTGTAAGAATAAATAAGGTTTTGTCCCACGCTTTGTTATTTTATAAACTTTCATTTTGGGACTGAATGAAACATAATTTAAACCTATAATGAAAAAATTACTACTTATGGCAAGCTCGGTGTTATTAACACTTTCTTGCGGAACATCTGATGATTCATCATCTAACAATTCTAACAACAACTCTTCTTCAAAAATCACTCCCCCTGCTTGGATTCAAGGTACTTGGATCAAAAAGGGAGAAACTGACAATGTAGGTTATAGATTTACATCCGATGATTTTTGTCAACTTGTTATACTAAACGAATTTTGTTGGAAGGCATCTATGGGTGTTCAAAATTCAGATTCCTCGATTAGTCAAGATATAAGTAATACAACATACAGTATTAAATACACTGCAATGGGTATCTCTTCTATTTTTTCTTTTAAACAAAAATCTTCATCAGAAATTATATGGACGAATGCAAACGGTTTCGATGAATCTATAATAGAGCATTTCACTTATGTAAAACAGTAGTTAAAATGAAGAAAATAAAAGATGACGTAGTTACCATTTTAATATTAGTTATATCAATACTAATTTTTGTTCAATTTGTAAGAAGCTGTAAATCAAAACCAGGTGATACATATAATGGTTGGCACAAAGATGATCCAGAAATGAATCGAATCAAATAACTCTTAAATTTTAATATTATGAAATCAATACTTACAATTTTCATTTGCTGTTTAGCATTTAACATGAGTGCACAATCAACTTATTCCCAACCAAGACAGTACAATGAGTACATAAGTCCTATTGATGTCAATTTGGTTAATCATGTTTTAGCAAGTAAACAAAGTAACTATGACAGAAATAGTAAAAGAATACTTGATAAAATGGAAGTTATAGATAAACTTTTTATAAAATTATATGAAAGACAGAACAACACATTCACAGAAAAACAAACAAAATATTTTTCTTCATATTATGAGTATACAAAAACTATTACTAAAGATGAACTTACTAGCGAATCTAATACTCTATCAATACTACAAACTTTAGACGGAGTAGAAGAACAACTATACAAAATATTATATCCTTAAATCCTATCTTTATGAAAAATTTTTTAACAATTTTTGCACTTTTATTTTCGCTAATAACTTCTGCCCAGCAAGGAGATGTATATGTAAAAAGTTATGTAAAAAGTGATGGTACATTTATTCCAGATCATTACCGTACTCCAAAAACCGAAACTATTAATGATAATTACACGACAAAAGGGAATGTAAACCCTTACAATGGCAGACCAGGCTATATACCTAGAGAGGGAAATTACAAAACTCCAAAAACACAAACCTACTCAACTAATGAGTATAAGATTAAAACACTAAAATCTAAATCTTATTCTACAAACAATTATAAATCATATTATAACGGTTATTATAACACTCAACCAAAACCTATTAAGCGAACAAGGTTAAAATCAACAAATTCTTATTATACTTACTAACCTTTAACACATTCAAATTATGATTTTTAGAAAAAATGAAATTCCAGATAACTTTCATATAGAATTTATTAAACCTGATATCATTGTAAGATTTGACTTAAAAAAAGATGAAATTATTAATGAGAATGATGTTACATGTGTTTTTCTATTTCACCCTAAGATGCAACCTGGCATTTTAAATGTTATGGGAATTAAATTTTATGAAACCGTTAACAATACCATTCTTGAAGAATACTCTGTTGGAGGAAACAAACCATACCAAGTTTACATATATAAAGGAAAACCTTTCAATATTGAATTCATAAAAGAAAAATATATTAATTTAAAATAAATTATTCAAACCGTTCTTTTTTAGAACGGTTTTTTAGATATTATAAATCAAGAATATATTTAAAATGTATTAACAAATATATTTTTGTACAAAAACTATAACAAAACCAATTGATTTTGTGCTAAAGCACCTTCTAGCTGCAATAAAGCTTCTTTTCTATAAATTCCTCCTGCATAGCCAATCATAGAGCCATCACTGCCAATAATTCTATGGCACGGAACTACAACGGCTATTTTGTTCAAACCATTCGCAGTTGCAACTGCACGAATCGTTTTTTCATCGCCCAAAAAAATTGCTTGTTTTTTGTAGGTTGATGTATTTCCGTACGGAATTTGTAGCAACGATTGAAACACTTTTTGTTGAAAATCGGTTCCTGTAAATACCAATGAAACCTTAAATTTCTGTAATTTTTTATCGAAATATAAAGCAAGTTCGTCTTTTAATTGACTTAAATGTTGATTTTCTTGCTCCACAAACTGCGCATTCAAGCTTTCAGCTAACTTTAAAAGCGTTTTTTCTAAATGAATTTGATCGTGAAATTCCACCAGACAAATTCCATTTTCAGTAGCACCTAAAAACATTAAACCCAACGGAGATTGATAGGTTGATACAGCAATATGGTTGGAATTACCGGTAAGTTTTTGGTTTAAATCTAAAAAATTCATTCGATAAATTTAATAAAAAAAACCTTCTTAAAAAAAGAAGGTTTTCATTATACTATTTTGCAACTAATTACTCAGCAGCAACAACTTCGTATGGTAATTCAACGATTACATCGCGGTGTAAACGAACGTTTGCAGTATATTTACCTAAACGTTTGATAGTACCAGAAGTGATGAATTTTTTGTCGATTGATTGACCGTTTGATTCTAAAGCTGCAGCAATATCAGCGTTCGTTACCGAACCAAATAATTTTTCGCCACCAGCTTTAACAGCAATCTTGATCTCTAAAGCTTTTAATGCTTCTGCAGTAGTGTTTGCATCAGCGATTAATTTAGCTTCTTTGTGAGCTCTTTGTCTTAAATTTTCAGCTAAAACTTTTTTAGCAGACGGTGTAGCCAAAACAGCCATACCTTGAGGAATTAAGAAATTACGACCGTAACCTGGTTTTACAGTTACCACATCGTCTTTAAATCCTAATTTTTGAACATCTTGTTTTAAGATAATTTCCATGTTGTTGTCCTTTTTAAAGAGAAGTTAGCCCGCCAATGACGAGGCAACAACTTTAATTTGTTATTATTTTAATAAATCTGCAACGTAAGGCATTAAAGCTAAGTGACGCGCACGTTTTACAGCTACAGATACTTTTCTTTGGTATTTTAAAGAAGTTCCTGTTAAACGACGCGGTAAAATTTTACCTTGCTCGTTAACGAATTTCAATAAGAAATCAGCATCTTTATAATCGATGTATTTGATTCCAGATTTTTTGAAACGACAATATTTTTTAGTTTTGTTTGTTTCAATGTTTAAAGGCGTTAAATATCTGATATCTCCGTCTTTTTTTCCTTTTGCAGATTGCTCAATTGTTGACATGATAATTACGCTTTTTTAGTTTTTAATTTTTCTCTTCTTCTCTCTGCCCAAGAAATTGCATGCTTGTCTAAAGCTACTGTTAAGAAACGCATAACTCTTTCGTCACGACGAAATTCAGTTTCTAAACCAATAATTGCATCACCTGGTACAGTGTACTCGAACAAATGGTAAAAACCACTTTTTTTGTTTTGAATTTCGTAAGCTAATTTTTTTAAGCCCCAATCTTCTTTAGAGATCATTTTAGCCCCTTTTGAAGCAAGAAAATCTTCGAATTTCTGTACTGTTTCCTTTACCTGAGTTTCAGATAAAACGGGATTCAAAATGAAAACAGTTTCATAATGATTCATAATAATTCTATTTAATTTGTTATAAAATTGGGTGCAAATATATAACAGTTTTTTGTTGAAAACAAATGGTTTTGCTTTTTTTTCAGTTAGATTTTTAGATTTTAAAACAATTTTTGAAATCACAAAAATTTCACACCCTAGTTTTCAATAATTTTATATCAATTAACAATAATATCCTCTCATATTAACTTTTCAATATGATAAAACCATTATTTTTCACAACGCTTTATTGGCTTTTGTATGTTTTAACAACCATTCGTATAATTCCATGTGGCGGTACAAATCTTCTACACTGCCATGATTTCCTCCTTTTACAATTTCGAATTCAATTGGTGCATTTTTGTCACATTTTTTTACTGCCTTCACAATTTTTTGTGACTCCGAAAGCGGAACAATAAAATCTTTATCGCCGTGAATAACCTTTATGGGAACTTGAGCTAAATTACATGCATCATTCACATCACCACCTCCACAAATTGATACCGCTGCAGCTACCCTATTTGGGTATTCACCTATATACTTCATGGTTCCATACGAACCTAAACTCATTCCTGTGACATAAATGCGGGCTTCATCAATGGAATAATTATTAATCATATATTGCACAATTTCATCCACTTTATCTGCATTCCATGGTCCCGATGGAAGTTGCGGTGCAACTATATAAGCCGGAATATCTAATCCTTTCTCAACACCTTTTAAAACACCATAACGTTTCACGCGTTCTATATTTGTGCCCGACAAACTTTTTCCATGTAAGAATACAATTAATGGTGCTTTATCAGTTGTATTTTGGGGTTCATTCATCCAAAAATTATAGGCTGTTTTGTTTACTATTGCAGTCGGCTGTCCAAAAGCGCTTATGGTTAAAAACAAAAAAACGATTTTCAAAAAGATTTTCATCAACAATTTTTGCCGCAAATATACCATTATTTGTTTTAAAAAAAAGAAGGGTTTTTTTGAACAAAATTGTTAATTTCGTTTAAAATAGTACCTACACAATTCTTATTGCACTCCAAATGAGTAAAATTTTAATGACCTTGTTGCTTTTTGCTTCGCATTGTATGTATGCACAACACTTCACAAATGAAATAACTATTGTGCAAAATGGTGTAGAGGAAAAAATCACATCAGAAAACATAAAAATTCATTTGAAAAAACAGCCTTTTGCTATACAATTTCAAAGTAGATTGCATAATTCTTCAAGAGAAATTTTTAATGGATTAAAGGTTACCATCGTTAAAGAAAGGAGTAATATGCCAGTAATTGAGGAAGGCAATCTCATAAATTTAATTCCGTTTTTAGAAGAAGTTGCTGTAGTATTGCCTGATAACAATGGGTACTACACAACTGCAGAAATTAGCAAGTATGCGCACCATTATCTATTTTATGAAAACGAATCGCATAAAAACGTAGAATTAATGGCTAAAAAAAAGGAGTTAGGTTTGTTTGAGTGGAATATAAACCGTTTTAATTTTGAAGGAAAACAATTTCCTATTGAAAAATGGAACGAAAACCAATTGACTTTTATTTTTTTAAATGATTTTAACAGCAATAAAGTTATTGATGCCGATGAATTGCGAATCGTTCAAATTCAGTTTGAATAGTTTATGACTTTTAAGGCGCTAAACGTTCTATAAACCAATCGCCATCAGGATTAAGCGTATATTTAATGCGGTCGTGCAGCCTATTGGGTCTGCCTTGCCAAAATTCAATTGAAACCGGTTTTACTAAAATACCGCCCCAATTTGGTGGTCGATTTACTTCGGTATTAGCAAATTTCTCTTCTAATTCTTTTAGTTTTGTGTCTAAAAATTCACGGTTTGGAATCACTTCGCTTTGAGGTGAAACCACAGCACCTAGTTGACTTCCTTTGGGGCGCGAATGAAAATATCCATTGGAATATGCTTCGCTTTGCTTTTCAGCTATACCTTTAATGATAACCTGACGTTCTAAAGAATGCCAAAAAAACGACAAACAAACTTGCGGATTTTGCAACAATGCTTTGCCTTTTTCAGAATCGTAATTGGTTACGAATGTAAAACCGTTTTCATCGTACTTTTTAAGCAAAACAATGCGCGATTTTGGAAATCCATCTAAACCAAGTGTTGAAAGCGTCATGGCATTCACCTCTTCTACCCCACCAAATTCTTCTGTTTCATGGAACCATTTTCTAAATTGCATGAGCGGATTTTCGTCGATCATCGACTCCAACAATTCACTTTTTTCGTATGATTTTCTATAATTACTTAAATCTGTCATTTTTCTAAAATTTAAAAACCAAGCCATCATCTGCTAGTTGCACGGGCTGAAAAACTGTTTCGGCTTCTTGTTTAAACAAATTAATATCGGCATATCGTGTGGAATAATGTCCTAAAATCAAGTTTTTAACACCCGCTTTTTTTGCAATAGTGGCTGCCTGAATGGCGGTGGAATGCCCCGTTGGCAAACACTTGTCGATATCTTTTTCTAAAAAAGTACTTTCATGATACAACACATCCACATTTTCAATCATCGAAATCAGTGCTTCATTATAAATAGTATCCGAGCAAAATGCGTAGGTTTGGGTGGGCAGTGGATCAAAAGTTACAGTTTCATTTTTAATAATTGTTCCGTCTTCTTTTTTTAAATCGCTGCCTTGTTTTAGCTTGTTAAAATAGCAAACATCAATTCTTTGCTCAGTAGCGGCATCGATATTTATACGGCGCAAACCTGGTTTCTCTTTAAACAAAAATCCATTAGCATATATGCGGTGTTTTAAAGGAAGCGTGTGCACTGCTATCTTATCATCTTCAAAAATCAGTTCCGATTCTGTTGCTTCTAATTCATGAAAATGCAGATTGTATTTGGTGTATGATTTGCTTAACTTAATTTGCAACAAAATAATTTCTTTAATGCCTTTTGGGCCATAAATATGCAAATCGTTCGGGCGGTTTAGAAGTGAAAATGTAGAAATTAATCCAATCAATCCAAAAAAATGATCGCCGTGCAAATGCGATATAAAAATATGATTGATACGCGAAAATTTAATTTTGTGCTTGCGCAACTGCACTTGTGTTCCTTCTCCGCAATCGATTAAATACATTTGGTTGTTGATTTCCAATACTTGCGATGTGGGATTTGTGATGGTGCGTGGTGTTGCCGAATAGCAACCTAAAATACTTACTTTCATGAATGTTTTTTTCTGAAAACGATTTAGAACCCCAAATCTCTTTCAATTTCTTCCATTTCGATGATATCGAAACCTTCCTGAAGTGTTGGAACAACAATTATCTCTTCTGAAACTTCATCAAAATCAATATCGGCTACAATTACAAACGATTTTTTTTGTTTTTTTTGAAGTACTGCCAATGGTTCAAAAGGAATAATTTCAGACGGGCGCAACGCTATTTCTTCTAAATCGATAATGATGTTTTTGCCTTTGAAAACATTGGGTTGATCCATTATTTTTTCAGCAAAATCAGCAAAATCTTCGCTGCTTTTTTTAAATACAACAATGTTATTTTTTTCTTTTACTTTCATATTTATACAGTTATGTTTTTATTGGAACTCATGGAATCGCTATATCTATATTTGTTTTTGTTTGCAACAAATAATTTAGTAAAGGCGATTTTCCTTTTTCTTCTAAAAATACAATTATTTTATTTTAGATGCAAGTAAATAAATCACTGCCATACGAATTGCTACACCATTTTCCACTTGATCCAAAATCACAGACTGCTGCGAATCGGCTACATCAGAAGTAATTTCAACCCCTCTATTGATTGGGCCAGGGTGCATAATTACAATTTCTTTATCCAAAGAATCCAACAATGCTTTGTCCACACCATATTGCTGTGCATATTCGCGGGTTGAAGGGAAATAATTCACATCCAAACGCTCGTTTTGTACGCGAAGCATATTGGCAACATCGCACCATTCCAATGCTTTTCGCAAGTTAGGTTCGTATTTCACTCCCAAATCGGTAATGTATCGCGGCATCAATGTTTTCGGACCGCATACCATTACTTCTGCTCCCTGCATTTGGAGTGCAAAAATGTTTGATAAGGCTACGCGAGAGTGCAATATATCGCCCACAATAACTACTTTTTTTCCGCCTACTTCTCCCAAACGTTCTCTAATTGAAAAACTATCTAGCAAAGCTTGTGTGGGATGCTCGTGTGCACCATCGCCTGCGTTTACGATACTGGCTTTTACATTGCGCGACAAAAAGTGGGCTGCTCCTGGATTGCTGTGGCGCATCACCACCATATCTACTTTCATGGAAAGGATATTGTTTACGGTATCAATCAAAGTTTCGCCTTTTTTTACAGAAGATTGTGCTGCCGAAAAACTAATTACATCTGCAGACAAACGTTTTTGTGCCAGTTCAAATGACAATTTGGTTCGCGTGCTGTTTTCAAAGAAAATATTGGCAATGGTGATATCGCGTAACGAAGGTACTTTTTTTATGGGACGGTTGATAACTTCTTTGAACTGATCGGCAGTTTCAAAGATTAATTCAATATCATTTTTATTGATGTATTTTATACCTAATAAATGGTTAACGCTTAATTCTTTCATTTTGAATTTGCTGTTGAATCGTTTTGATTATTTATACGGGATTTGATAAAAGATATACTTCATCGGCAGTGGCATCTTCGTCTTTCCATTGCACTTTCACTTTTTCATTGTTAAAAGCATCTACTTGTCTGCCTCGGTAATCGGGTTGAATGGGTAAATGCCTGCTGAAACGACGATCTATCAATACCAAAAGCTCAATTTCGCTAGGTCTTCCAAACGATTGAATGGCTGTTAAAGCCGCACGAATGCTTCTACCAGTGTAAAGCACATCATCTATAAAAACTACGTTTTTATTTTCCACCAAAAAGTCGATTTGTGTTTTGTTGGCTTCCAATGGTTTGTTGCTCCGGCGGAAATCATCTCTAAAAAAAGTAATATCTAAAAACCCTAAATGAATAGCTGCAATTCCGTAATGAGCCGAAAGAATATGCGCAATACGCTGTGCTAAAAATTTTCCACGCGGTTGAATGCCTATTAAAACGGTATTCGAAAAATCGTTGTGTTTTTCAATTAATTGGCACGCTAAACGATGTAAGATGATATCAACCTCTTGCGAAGTTAACAGTATTTTTGAACTCATAGCGATGTGATGTTTGGGTGTAAATTTACAATTTTTATGATTATTTATCGCATTTTAATTATTGATTTTGAGCAAGTCTTTACAAATGTTTTAATGCAAAAAAAATCTAACTTAAAAAAGTTAGATTTTTTTATTACTCTTCTTCATCGTCAAAATCGTCGTCGTCTTCGAAGTCATCGTCATCGTCAAAATCATCATCGTCTGAATCATAATCTTCGTCCTCGTCCTCGTCGTTTTTGCGCTTGTCGGCTTTTTTCTTTGATGCTTTTTTAGGCTTGCTCTCTTCTTCTTCTTCGTCTATGTCTAACTCTTTCACATTGATAGAATCAACGGCTGGCAACTCCTCTTCTTCTTCAAAGTTTTCAATTCGGTCTTGCAGTTTTGTACTTACTTTTACTAAGTATATGGTATCTTCTGTACGCACCTCAACAGCTTCAATTAATTCGCCTTTTGCATTGGTAAACTGAATAACGTCTGCGTCGTCGTATCCGTCGGGAAATTTATCAACTAACAGGGTTAAAATTTCGTTTGTTAATTTTGCGTAATCAACAATTATTCGTTTCATTATTGTAGTAATTAGGTGCTTCAAAAATACTATAGCTACACGGAATTATGCAAATGTTTTGAAGCTTTTTTTTGATTTTTTTTATTGTCCTAATATATAAGCAAATACAAGTGGTGCCACGATTGTTGCATCTGATTCGATCATGAATTTTGGTGTATCAATATCTAGTTTACCCCAAGTAATTTTCTCATTTGGAACGGCACCTGAATAAGAACCGTAAGAAGTGGTAGAATCGGAGATTTGACAGAAATATGACCAGAAAGGTACATCTTCCCACTCTAAATCTTGATACATCATTGGAACCACACAAATTGGGAAGTCACCTGAAATTCCACCAGCAATTTGGAAAAACCCAACGCCTTTTCCTGCTGAATTGGCACGGTACCACTCTGTTAAATAAATCATGTATTCAATACCCGATTTTACTGTTGAAGCTTGTAAATTTCCTTTGATTACGTTTGCTGCAAAGATGTTTCCTGTGGTTGAATCTTCCCAACCCGGACAAACAATTGGTAAATTTTTCTCTGATGCTGCAACAATCCATGAATCTTTTGGATCGATTTCATAATATTGTTCCAAAACGCCTGAATTTACCACTTGATACAAAAATTCATGAGGTAAATAGCGTTCTCCTTTAGCTTCTGCAGCATGCCACACATCTTCTAAATGTTGTTGTAAACGGCGAAATGCTTCTTCTTCAGGAATACATGTATCTGTTACACGGTTAAAGTGCGTGTCTAACAATTCGCGTTCTTGTTCTGGTGTTAAATCTCTCCAATTAGGTATTCTTTTATAGTGCGAATGTGCCACCAAATTCATCACATCTTCTTCTAAATTGGCACCTGTGCACGAAATAATATGTACTTTATCCTGACGAATCATTTCTGCCAACGAAACGCCTAATTCGGCTGTTGACATGGCACCGCCTAACGAAATAAGCATTTTACCGCCTTCTAATAAATGTTGTTCGTAACCTTTTGCGGCATCAACCAAAGCTGCTGCATTGAAATGACGGTAATTATGTTCGATAAATTGTGAAATGGGTCCTTTCATATTTTTATTCTTGTTTAAAGTTTTCTTTGTTTAAAGTTTGTTGATTTTTAAAATCGTTTATTTGCTAATTACCTAATCTACAAATTATCTTCCTTATAAATCGTAAAAATTTTTATTTATTATAACCTAATATTTTTAAAACATCGTCTGCGGTTTGCTGTTCCGAAAAAACTTCGGTTGCCAAAATGCCGTTTTCATCGCGATCTATCAATATGTGTTTGGGTTGCGGAATCAAACAGTGATGAATACCTCCTTGTCCGCCAATGGTTTCTTGATAGGCACCCGTATTGAAAAAGCCAATATATAAAGGTTTTTCTTTGTTGAATTTAGGCAGATAAATCGCGTTCCAGTTTTGTTCTGAATTGTAATAATCATCTGAATCACAAGTCAATCCACCTAAAAGTACGCGTTCATAAGAATCGTTCCAGCGGTTAACAGCCAACATGATGAATCGTTTGTTAATTGCCCACGTATCGGGTAAAGTGGTGATGAAAGACGAATCGATCATGTTCCATTTCTCTCGGTCGTTTTGTTGTTTTTGATACAACACTTTATAGATGGCTCCACCCGATTCGCCTACTGTAAACGAACCAAATTCGGTAAAAATATTCGGCATGTCCACATCGGCTTCCTCGCACGCCATTTTTATTTGATTGATGATTTCATCGACCATATATGCATAATCGTAATCAAAATTCAGCGAGTTTTTAATCGGGAAACCGCCGCCTATGTTTAATCCTGTTAACGATGGACATTCTTTTTTAAGGCTGGTGTACACTTTTAAACATTTTCCCAATTCATTCCAATAATAGGCGGTGTCGCGAATGCCGGTATTGATAAAAAAGTGCAGCATTTTAAGTTCCACATTCGTGTTCTCGGCCACGGTTTTTCTGTAGAAAGGAAGAATGTTTTTGTAACCAATTCCCAAACGAGAGGTGTAAAACTCGAATTTAGGTTCTTCTTCTGATGCAATGCGGATTCCGATTTGGAATTTTCCTTTTATGCGTTCTTGCAACAAGTCCAATTCTTCGTAATTATCAATAATGGGAATGGTATTTTTGTGTCCGCCGTTTATCAATCGTGCAATATTTTCCACGTATTGGTCGCGCTTGAAACCGTTGCAAATTACAATCGTTTTTTTGTTGATTTTGCCATTTGCCAATAAATTCTCTACAATATTAATGTCAAAAGCCGATGATGTTTCCACATGGATATCATTTTTAAAAGCTTCGTTCATTACATATTCAAAATGCGAACTTTTGGTACAATAGCAATAGTAATAATTGCCCTCGTACTTATGTTTTTCCATTGCTTTTCTAAACCAACCTTTTGCTTTGTTGATGTTGTTTGAAATTTGCGGAAGGTAAGTGAATTTTAAAGGTGTTCCGTATTGTTCTACCAATTTCATTAAATCGATATTGTGGAACATTAAATGGTCTTTATTTAATGTAAACTCTTCTTGCGGAAAATAAAAAGTTTGGTTTATTAAGTCGAAATATTTAGTATTCATAAAAAAAATCCTGCGTTAAAAATTAATAATGGGTGGTGTGTATTTGTTTATGAATACGCTTTTCAAACCCGGATATTGGCAAAAGCAATCGAGAGTTTTTCGTGATACATCTGATTCTTGGTTACCGCCTTTAAAGGTTTGTAGCCCATGCTAGATGCTCCCCATTGATTTTGAACCCAATTCGAGATTTTTAGGAATGGTTTAATTATTTTTTTGCTGTAAATGTTACAAGTTTTGTTCACTAAAAAAATGTAATAACGTTTAAACTAATTTGTTAAATAATCGTTGAAAGCATCATAAATCATACCAGTTTCAACCGTTTCATTAATAACGCCGCTCCCAATTTCGTTTAAGAGCGTAAACTGTATATTGCCGTTTTCGTTCTTCTTGTCGTGTATCAGTAAATTGCAGCAAATTTCTATATCATTTTTGGTAAAAACAACACTTTCAAACATCAAAGTTAAAGTTTCTTTTATTTCTGTGTATATTTTTTTTGTTAACAAGTTCTTTTTATACGAAATAAAAGCCTCTAAAATCATTCCTACCGCAATGGCTTCGCCGTGTAGCAAAGGAGCAATACCCTTTCCGGAATGACTATAAGTTTCAATTACATGACCCAAAGTGTGCCCAAAATTAAGCAGTTTCCGAACGTTTTTTTCAAAAGGATCTTGCAAAACAATTTCATTTTTAATCGAAACCGAATGGTAGATCAGCAATAACAAATCTTCGGTGGTTAATTCACTCAAATTTTTCAGTTGATTCCAATAAGATGCATCGGCAATTAATCCATGTTTATACATTTCTGCCAAACCCGAACGCATTTGATTTCCAGGCAATGTTTCCAAAAAAGCGGCATCAATCAAAATCATTTGCGGTTGTGAAAAACTGCCCACCATGTTTTTTAATCCGCCTAAATTCACCCCGGTTTTTGTTCCAACCGAAGCATCAACCATTGCCAATAAACTTGTAGGTATGTTCACAAAATCGATTCCTCTTTTATAGGTTGCAGCAACAAAACCGCCCAAATCGCAGACCATTCCGCCACCTACATTAATAAGTAGTGCTTTTCTATCTATGTTCATCTCCACCAGAGTTTCCCAAACAGCATTACAGGTTTCAATGGTTTTGTTCTCTTCGCCTGCTTCTATCTCAATAATTTCAAAGGATACATCAATTGCCAACCATTGCAATACGGTATTCAAACAATATTTAGCCGTGTTTTCATCAACTAACAGTACCACTTTACTGTATTTTTTTTCGCCAATAAACTGCGACAGCCTTGCGTAGTAGTCGGTTCCAAAAAAAACAGGATAATTAGATGCTTGTATGTGCATGCTTAAAAAAATTTGCTGTAAAAATAAATCAATTTTTAGAACTATTGTATCTTTGCAGCACAACTTTAAACCAAAATGGAAAAGATATTTGATAATACCGCGGTTGCTTTTGCATTAAAAAACAATACCGAATTAAATAAGGCCTATTATTTATTCAAATTAATCAGCAGCAACACCTTGGTAAAACTGGGTACTTCGTTAACCAATTTCGCTATTTCTACCAATCTGCCTGTGAAAGGGTTGATAAAATCTACTGTTTTTGATCATTTTTGTGGCGGTGTTACCGAAGAAGATTGTTTAAAGGTGGTTGATAAAATGTACACCAAAGGTGTATCGTCGGTTTTAGATTATTCTGTGGAAGGAAAAGAAACCGAACAGCAGTTTGACCATGCTTTGCAAATGACCCTGAAAACCATTGAATTTGCCAAAGAACGAGCAGCCATTCCATTTGCGGTTTTTAAACCAACTGGTGTGGGTCGATTTTTCCTGTTTGAAAAGAAGGGCGAAAACAAAGCTTTTACCGATGCCGAACAGCAAGAATGGAACCGAGTGGTTGAACGTTTTGACTTGATTTGCCGAACAGCTTATGAAAAAGATGTTTTGTTGCTGATAGATGCGGAAGAAAGCTGGATGCAAGACGCTGCCGATGATCTGGTTTTGGATATGATGCGCACATACAACAAAGAAAAATGCATTGTTTTTAACACGGCACAAACCTATCGTTGGGACCGTTTTGATTTTGTAAAAAACACACATGCTATTGGTCTTCGTGAAGGTTTTCATGTGGGTTTTAAAGTGGTTCGTGGTGCGTATATGGAAAAAGAACGTGCACGTGCAGAAGAAAAGGGATATCCATCGCCTATTTGTGCTACCAAAGCACAAACCGATGCTACTTTTAACAAAACCATGACTTATATCGCTGAGAATTTAGATAATAAAATGGCATTGTTTGCTGGTACTCACAATGAAGAAAGCAGCTATTTATTGATGGATTTAATGACCCAAAACAACATTCCTCATACTGACAAACGTGTATGGTTTGGACAATTGTACGGCATGAGCGACAATATCAGCTATAATCTTTCCAATCACAATTACAATGTGGCGAAATACTTACCTTTTGGACCAGTATATGATGTGGTGCCGTATTTAATTCGCCGTGCCAACGAAAACACATCGGTTGCCGGACAAACCAATCGAGAGTTGGATTTGTTGGATAAAGAGTTAAAACGAAGAAGATCGAAGTAAAGAGAATAAATGCTGACATCCCCCTTAACCCCCCTTTCAAAGGGGGAAATTTTGTTTAATGTTTCTATTTCAGTTTTACAAAATACAGCAATACAATATACAGCAATACAATATACATTTAAAAAACACATCCCCCTTAGTCCCCCTTCAAAGGGGGAGTTTTTCAGCTTCAAAATAAGAATTAGAGTTTCATTCTAACTTTGAAGTTTAAACTTTAAATTAGTAAACGAGTGAACAAGTGAACCACAGATTAAATGATTTGCGTAAATTGCTTTATGAACTCCATTATTACAGAAATACATTATACAGAAATACAATATACATTTAAAAAACACATCCCCCCTAATCCTCCTTCAAAGGGGGAGTTTTTCAGCTTCAAAATAAGAATTAGAGTTTCATTCTAACTTTGAACTTTAAACTTTAAATTAGTAAACGAGTGAACAAGCGAACAACAGATTAAATGATTTCCGTAAATTGCTTTATGAACTCCATTATTACAGAAATACATTATACAGAAATACAATATACATTTAAAACCACATCCCCCTTAGTCCCCCTTCAAAGGGGGAGTTTTTCAGCTTCAAAATAAGAATTAGAGTTTCATTCTAACTTTGAACTTTAAACTAGTAAACGAGTGAACAAGTGAACCACAGATTAAAAGGTTTCCACAAATTGCTTTATGAACTACATTATTACAGCAATACATTATACAACAATACAATATGCATTTAAAAAACACATCCCCCTTAGTCCCCCTTCAAAGGGGGAGTTTTTGAGCTTCAAAATAAGAATTAGAGTTTCATTCTAACTTTGAACTTTAAACTTTAAACAAATCAACCACAGATTAAAAGGTTTCTCAAATTGTTTTATGAATTACATTATTACAGCAATACCAAACACATCAATACATAAACCCGAAAAGCCATAGTGGGATCTTGTTTCCAAATCCCGTTTCTGTCTTATCCACTACAATAAAGCTGTTCTTAATATTTTTTATCTGTTTAAAACTTTTCCCTGCTCCTCCCACTTCAAATAGGTATGTATCATTGACTAAAAAATCGCCTTGTTTTGAAGTACTTATTTGATGAAATCCATTCATTTGATTTGCAAAAAATGTTTCTCTCAAATTACCTTCGTTTACACCTGAAATAGCTAACGCATATTGCAAGTTTGTATTATCAAGGTAGATTTTATCAGGTTTATTCATCAAACTCATTCCCTTTTTGGAAGACATCAAATTGATGGTTAATCCTGCTTTTTGCAAATAATCGAGGTAGCGAACCGCATTGGCTCTGTTGGTTTCTATTTCAGCACTGAGTTTGGCAACATTCGGAGAAAAAGGCACTAACGAAGCCACAATCATCAGCATTTTTTTTATTTTGTGTACGGTAACATATTCAATATTTTCTACTGCTGGCAAATCATTTTCCAAAATGGTATTGACCACATTTTGCAATCGTAACGGATATACTTTTATCCCCTCTTTGTAAAACGGATAATAACCATATTCGAGGTATTTTTTAAACTCGGGCAACACTTTGATTTTAGCGATAATCTCTCCTGCGATATTTTGATGGTTTTGCAAAATATCTTCCAATGCAAATGGTTTCAAGTTGAGGTTGTTTTCAAAATTGAGAAACTCTCGAAACGATAATCCTTGCAAATGATACGTCACGGCTCTTCGGGAAAGATCGGCATTAGAACGGTAGATTTCCAATATAGACGAACCAGTAAAAACCACATACAAATCGGGATAACTGTCATAAATATTTTTGAGTTCAACAGACCAGTTGGGATAGCGGTGCACTTCATCCAAAAACAAATGCGTTCCTCCGTGTGCCTGAAAATAATCTACCAAATCTAAAAGCGTGTTTTGAGCAAACCAAATATTATCCAAACTAACATAAAGTGCTTTACTTTTATCCGAAAAATTCTCGACAATATGCTGTAACAATAAAGTTGTTTTACCTGTTCCTCTTGCGCCTTTGATACCTATCAAACGATTGCTCCAATCAATTTGATGATACAAATAACGGTAGTGCTTCGTTTCTACCGAATTCAGCAAACGTGTATAACTTCGAAATAGTGCTTCCATAACAATTTACTTTTGACAAAAGTACAAAAAAAGCACTTTAAAAGAACGTTTTTACCTCAAAAGTGTATTTTCAAAAGAACGTTTTTACTACAAAAACGCATTTTCAAAAAAACGTTTTATGTAATATTTACGATTTCTTTATCGCGATAAATAAATGACTCCGATACTTGTTAAAAGGTTAAATAGTGATTAAAGTTATATCAGTTTTAAACCTTAAACTTTAAACAAATTAACCACAAATTAAAAGGTTTCCACAAATTGCTTTATGAACTCCATTATTACAGAAATACATTATACAACATTACAATATGCATTTAAAAAACACATCCCCCTTGATCCCCCTTCAAAGGGGGAGTTTTGGGGAGTGATGTTATCTCTGTTTTATGATATACATTATACAGTAATACAATATACATTCATACGCTATACAGCAAACAAAACCTTAAACTTTAAACAAATCAACCACAGATTAAAAGGTTTTCACAAATTGCTTTATGAACTACATTATTACAGCAATACATTATACAGCATTACAATATACATTTAAAAAACACATCCCCCCTAATCCTCCTTGAAAAAGGGAAATTTTATATAAATGGCTAATTAAAGTTAAATGTGGGAAGAGTGATATGGTGTATTTGTTTCGGAAATTAACTGATCAAATATTTTAATAAAGCATATTATTTTGCACTAAAGGAGTGCATTTTTTTACTATTTTTTGCACTATTAAAGTGCATAGTTGTTTTTTCAATTCGCTTTCTTCTTTACAAAGAGGTAGCCTATAAGCTTATAAGGTGAAAAAGTACTATGGGTATAATGGTAAAAAGATATAACATTAAGAAATGTTTAAGTTACAACCATCTTAAACATCATTACTCCGTCATTTTATCACTTATCTTCTTGTGAAATGTGTATGTATAGTGTAAAGCATTTTATCAATTTTTATTAAGCTCCTTTACCTATTTTTTAGCAGCTTCTATTGAGTCAGATATAGAACTAATAAATATTTCTTGTTTGCCAATGGCTCCTTTGCTGTCCTAATTATTCTATTTAGTTTTTGCAAGCAAGCCGATTCACTGCCCTTGTTTCAACGATTCAATACCACCATGGTCGCTATGGGCTGTATTTCCTCTCCAATAGCGCTTAGATTGTTCCAAATAGTCTATTTAATTCTCTTTTATAAATTCAATAGTTTTAGTTTGCGGTTTTCAAGTTGCACTTCCGTTAAAGCGTGAGAAGCCCAAAAAACCGTGATTGCTTCAAGAATATGCGTCATCCAGCCTGCTGCGGAAATTATTCAAAAGTTTAACCAAAAACCTCGCTGGTTCGATCTTTCGTCTTTTAATATCTATGAACTCCCTGTAGAGCTGTTCCGTTATCTGAATTTGGAATAACCTGCCAAACTGCTGTGCCAATTGCTGTACGGAACACTTGTCGGTGTCAACCGCACCTGAATAATAAAGTGCATAAACCAATTCAACAGCATCCACCTTGTTGGCTTTCCAAACAAGCGGTATTTTTCCTTTAAGTTGTTCGGCTGGCAGCGGTGTTTTCAATAGGTTCAACTGCTTGTTATAGAGTAGTACCAACTGTTTGTATGAATTCATTTTAGCTAGCAGGAAACCATGTGAGCTGCACGATTCCGGATCGGCATTCAGGTTGTACAAAGCATAGGCCGTATCACCATGTGCTAACCGTGTAAAATAACGTTTGTCGTTATATGTTTCATTGTTTTTAATATAATTATAAAATTCTTTTTCATCTTTGAGAAAATACAGCAATCGGTTAATTTCTTCCTTGTAGGGCTTGGCACGCTGCATTTCAAGGTCGGCTACTTTATCATAAAATCCCTTTAATTCCAACATAAAGATATACGCCTGTACCAGCGGTGGTTTTAGTTCTTTAAAAAAGTGAATTTCATCTTCAACCGTAGTAAAGTGGTAATATCGTACTGCTGCATTCAAGTCTGCAATTGCTACTGCCACCTTTTTAACCTTATCGTTAAGCTGTGGTAACAGCAACGGATTGATAGTGTAAAATACTTCCATTTCGGTAAGTAGTTCTGATACTTGGAATCGTAAATTTAAGTTCATAACAAATAGTTCTTTAAGGGGTTTAAAAACACATGTTTACGAATTGGTTGGTTTTCAACAGCGCGCCTATTGTAAAACCTATGTTTAAATTTGTATCGAATATTATTGATATGCTACTATAGTATCGAAACTATTCGTTATTCAACACTTTTTTTACTTTATTTCACACTTTATGCCGTATTAATTTGTAATTTTAACATAACTAAACCAAACAATATGAAGCAACTGCTAAAAAATAAAACTGGCACCAATTATTTTGAAAATGACTTTGCCATATACTTTAAGAAAGAGGCAATACTGTACATTTTATTTAAAAACAAGCTACAGCTTAACTATCATACCGCAAGCAAGATTGTTCGTGATCGTTTATGGTTTCAAGCTTACAGTTCGTATCATGTTATATGTGACGTTTCTGCGCTTTACTCCATAGATGAAGCTGCCCGTGACTACCTTGCCACGAAAGGATCATACCTTGTTAAAACGGTTGCCCTTATATCAGACAAAGCGACGCTGTTGGAAATGGGTTCGATTTATACTATTTTTAACAAACCGAGCGCAGACACCAAACTTTTTTCTAACCTATATGCTGCTGAGGAATACATTAAAGCCAAAACAAAAAAATAATGAAGCATTTCAAGATTAGCGAAAAGCGGTGGTAGCATTTCCGTCACGCACTTCTGGAGCTGGGGAAGGGAAGGCTAGACCATCGTATAAAAACGGGAAATATAAATGATGCATTTGAGGGTTTGGAAGCGTTGTTTAACATGGTATTAGAAGAACTACGCAGACGCCTGCTGCATATGGCGTTCATAAAGCCGGCAAGCTTTCAGAGATACAGCAGCCATTACGTGGTTATAATAAACAACGAATTTGAAATAGTGAATACATGCGAATCATTTGCAAAGCATTACAAAGCCGAATTGGAGGAGTTATCAGGAAAATCACTATTGCAATTGGTCGATTATGAAACCCGTACCTTATTACATGAAATTTGTAATACATCGGTGGCAGTAGCTCCCCCGCTGAAGCACATACATTTGTTTACCAATCAGTTTCTCTGTTCAGCGAGCCAGATGGCAGTAAACAATACCATCGCAATAAACCTGTACCAGTTTCATCTGCATAAAGAATATTTTAAAGCTAGCTATGAGATGACCCAGACAGAAACAGCCCGGCTGTTAGAAAACAAGCGGCACTATGAAATTATCGAAAAAATTAAGGATTATATTGACCAGCTCCCTTTAACCGTTCGGGTACGTATGGAAGAAGTAGTTAAAGAATTCGGTATAAACAGCAACCTAGTGCAGAAGCTGTTTAAAGAACAGTATAGTTGCAGTATTTACGAGTACCAGATATCTTTACGGATGGATAAGGCATACTACTTGATCTGCTATACCCAAAAATCGTTTAAGGAAATTGCAGCAGAAACAGGCTATCGCCAGTACAGTGACTTTGTAAAGTATTTTAAACAGTACTACAATATACTTCCGGGCGTACTGCGTGCACAAAGAAACCAGAAAAAAGTTTAAGTGTGTTACTATATCGGCAGTTTCCAGCTTTTACGTGTTACAATATTAGGAACACATTTTCTACACCACCGTTTTGCTTTTAAAAGCACGGGTTAAAAACGTTAAATACGGGCGATATGTATAACACTTCATTACTTTAACTTATTTCATTCAAAACAAAAACGACTGCCTCAAAGACAGTCGTTTCTTACATAAAATTAGTTTAACCAATCGGATTCCGTCTTACCTTTAAGGT
This sequence comes from Flavobacterium sp. CBA20B-1, assembly GCF_028473145.1. Classification (NCBI taxonomy): domain Bacteria; kingdom Pseudomonadati; phylum Bacteroidota; class Flavobacteriia; order Flavobacteriales; family Flavobacteriaceae; genus Flavobacterium; species Flavobacterium sp. CBA20B-1. Next base: position 202,617 of record NZ_CP092370.1, on the reverse strand, counting down.
AATAATCAAACCATTCTTTGGTTCTGCGGCTTACATCTATACGATTCTTAGTTTCATTGATGCTGTGTCCTTCGTTTTTGTAAAGTAATAATTGTACGTCTTTACCCAAACGCTTCATTGCGTTAAACATATAAAGACTCTGCTGCCAGTTGATCACGTAATCTTTATCGCCCGTGATGAGTAACAGCGGAGTGGAAATATTTTTCGCATGATGAACCGGTGAGTTTCTAAAATACAACTGCTGATCATCAAAAAAACTTTTGCCAAAACGCCATTGTTGTGTTTCGAATCTGAAAATATCAGGTCTGTAAAGGTCAAAACTGTAGGTGAGATACATACTTACGGCATCAGCAACTCCGGCACTAGAAACTGCTGCTTTAAACCTTGGCGTTTGCGTGATGACAAAATTGGTTTCATAACCTCCGAACGAGTGCCCATAGAGCCCCATTCTTTCTGTATCGAGTGGAAATACTTTTGTAAGGAAATCGACTGTTTCATTGATACACTTTAGGGCAGAGTTGCCCGTTTCTCCTATTTCGTAATAAATATCCGGTTCAATCACAAAATAATCATCTGCGGTGTACTCCCTGAAGTTGATATCGGTTACACTTAAATCTGTCGGTGCAACATACTTATTCTGTTTTTTAAACTTTTTTTCGTAGATAGCTACCACTACCGGATATTTTACAGCATCTTTTTCTCTATAGTTCTTTGGAAAGCGGACAATACCGCCCCTAATCTCAGATTTTTCGTTGTACCAATAAAAATGCTCCGATTTTACTTCGGCGGCTTTCTCATCCCAAGTATTACTTTGGTGCAACAATGTTTCTTTTCCTGCTTTAAGATCATAAACGTACAAAGCAGGTGGAACATTTACCTTTTCTTTTACATACATAAGAAAATCATTAAACCGTTTGATTTTTGAGTAATGCGCCTTATCCCAGACCAATGGAAGCTGTGTACCATCGTCTTTTAACAATTCAATCCCTTCAAACTCGTGCAGGCCCGCTGTCCATGTAACAACTAAATCGTTGTGCGATTTGGTAACAATTTCAAAGGGAGTAATGGATGACTGTTGCAGCTCGTGATTGCAATTACAGATGCTGTAATTCTTTTCGTCTTTTTTCCCACTGGTTTTACGGGTGATTGTTTTTAGTTGCCAATCGTAATACCATATATCTTGCTGATCGTTCACATAAAAGCCTTTATCTTTCCATTGCAACGGTGCGTTTAGTGATTGGGTTCCAGTTATTTTATAATACTCGTGTTGGTCACTGTAAAACTTCCCATCGGTATTTTCAGTTATGCCTACTCCGCTACCCTTTCTTTCGTCAAAATAATACCAATGATTATCTTTATAATAAACCAAATGAGGGAAGCCTTTGTATTGCATCAGGTTGGAACGATCCGAACTAAAATCACTAAAATAGCTAAAACTGTTTTTCTCAAAATTGTATTTATATAAACTAACGGGCGGGTTCAGCAGGGACGTATCATCGTGTTGCAATAGCTCATATCGGTACAGATTTCCGCTATGGTCAATTAGGTAACCCAACGCCTTTCCAGCTTGCATTAACGATGTTAAGTTGCCGGTTTTACCATTTAGTACCGCCAATTGGTTGGTATATTTTCTGTGCAAATCGACCGCTGCCGGAAAGCCCTTTTTAGTACCGTTCCATATCGTTACATTTGCGCTATTAGGGTCGGTGTTTTCCAATGGTTTTACTCCCACAACAATTTGATCGTTTGGAAGTACCATCAACGAACTGAACGAAGTATCGATTAGGAGCTGCTGCTGCTCATTTTTAATAGCATAACTTCCTATCTTATTCCATTTATTTGACAATCTGTACAGATGAACATGTGCGTCATCTACAAAAAACAGATAGGCATTTTTTCCAGCTGCATCCCATTTCACTTGCTTTAAATTAAATGAATTTATACCGATAGCATTGTATTTTACTACACTTCCCCTTTTTAGGTCTTTTACATATAATTGGTTGTTTTTTGTTTGATACAGTAATTTCTCAAGGTTGTTATCAAAACTATAAAATACTACATCGGTAATTGTTTCAGAGGAATCTGCTTGTATATTGAGGAGCGTAAGCTGCGATGTGTTTTTGTTACTATATAACACGGTAGAAAGCGGTGCTGAAATCTCCATTGCCGTAACCTGATGTATGGTATCTATTTTCTTAGTATTAAAATCGGCTACATACAGTTGTTTTTTACTGTAACTGTAAAAAATACCTTTTTGATCTGTTACCAGCATGCTGTTATCTACATTCTTTAAAACAAGCTTTTGGTGTGTATCTGTTTTATAAACCATACAGTTACTTTCGCTGTCGGTATCAGTAAAATAAACCATTGTTTTCCCCGATGCGGTAATAAAAGCGGGGCGTAAGGTTTCCGGTTCGTTGGTATTAGCCTGCCCCCATACGGGGCAGACCATATAAACCAACAAACAAATTAAATAATATAGAGCGGTTTTCATTGTTTCTTTTTTTAATAGCCGGTGTTCTGAGGCAGCAGGTTGGGGTTTAATAATAATTCGTTTTCAGGCAGTGGCCATACGCTTGCGTAGGGTTTCCAATTGGGTTTAACAGCCTGTAAATCCATCAAGCGGTCTGTGCGTTTTAAATCGTAAAAGCGGTGACCAAATTCACAAAAGAATGCTACCCGTCTTTCCTGAAGAATGGCATCCACTGCTTGATTTACCGATTGGATTTCAACAGCTTCTAGCCCCGCTTGGTTTCTTATCTGGTTTAAATAACCGTTGCATGCGTCCCAATCTTGTAAATGGGCTGTTGCTTCAGCGGCAATCAAGTACATTTCTTCTATACGCATCACTAGGGAATATTCCACCGCAGGACTGCTAAAACCCATTTTTTTGTATTTGTAGTTGTGCGCGTTCTGCTGGTCGTTGCCAATAAACTTTACCCAGTGTTCTTTTCGCAGGTCACCGGGTTCAAACATTTCTAAAAGCGACGTACTTAATTTAATGTTTGGCGCAGGAACAGCAAAAAAAGTATAGGTAAGTGCTTCGTAGGTATTCATACCGTTAATGGTTGGTTTCAATTGCCAAATAGCACTTTTACTTTCTTTGAGAAAAAGGCTGTTTATAGCAGAGAGTGTATAGTCTGCATTGTTTATAAGAGCTTCTGCATACTGCTGAGCCATTGGCCAGTTTTCCATATAGAGATATATTCGCGCCATAAAAGCTTGTACGACAGATTGGTTGATGCGTACCCGTTCTGCTGTGGGATAGGTTGGCAACAATAATTCTTCGGCATCTTTTAAATCGGTAAGGGCACGTTCCATTACCGCATTGACCGACAACTTGCCTATTTTTTGGTTTACCTTGTAGTCAACCGATGTCACATAAGGTACGTCTGCAAAAGTTTGTGCCAAATAAAAATGTAAAATTCCCCTAATAGCTAAGGCTTCGCCTTGTAGTTGTGTTTTGACAGATTCTGTAATTCCTGTGGACTGTTTGATACCTTCCAAAATATTGTTTACAGCATAAATCTGTGCATAGGTTTGGTTCCACAGGGCACTTACGCTTGAATTATTTGCCAATACGGCACCGTTGTAAAAATTCATGTAATCGGGAAAAGCAGGTGAGGTTACTTCCAACTCATCGGTGTAACAACCCAATAATACGGGTGCAGCACCGGCATTTCCAGATAAAAACCCGTTCTCTGTGAGTAAAACATAGGCATGATGCAGTGCCGCTTCGGCGGTACGGTCGTCGTTGAACGTTTTGGTTTGATCCACCATTTGTTTTGGTACTTCCACTTCTAAAAAGTCGTTGCAGGCTGCGGTGAGAAGCATTATGCCGCAGGATACCATATATATCGTTAATTTTTTCATGATTTAATATTTAAAAGTTAATGGTAACTCCAAAGGATATCGTTCTGAGCGCTGGAAGAAACCCCAAAGCGGTTTCGGGATCGCTGCCCCAGAACTTTGTAAAGGTTACCAGGTTCTGTCCCTGTAAAAACGTGTTAAAGGAAATACCTGCCAATTGGGGAATTTTCCACGCGTATTGGAGCTGTAGGGATTTCAAACGGATGTAGGAGCCATCTATAACTACCTGATCGCTGTTGGCAAAATTCTGGTATGCCCGGTATGCATCGGTATTTGCTGTTAACGATGGCTGTTGGTAGGAAGGCATTTCGCTACCCGAACCAAAATAACTGCCAGCACGTACGTTTTTATTTTCCATTTCACCCAATAAATTGCTGCGGAAATCGGGTGAAAACGCTTTTTGCTTTACAAACTGAAACAAGAAATCGAGACTCCAGTTTTTGTATTGAAAGGAATTGTGAATGCCACCGTAAAAACGCACCCCCACATCCATTGCTAGCGTGCGGTCGTTCAAATCGATTTTACCATCGTTGTTGGTATCTTCAAATTCAAAAAGCCCCGTTTCTGGGTTGATGCCCGTGTAGCGGTACATTTTACGGATGGTAACCGGTTTACCGATTTGGTATTGGTTGGCATAGGTTGATTGCTCTAAATTTGGAAAAGCAATGAGTTCGTTTCGGGGTATGGTAAGGTTCAAACGGGTGTTCCAAGACCATTTCTCTTTTTGCAGGTTGCTGCTGCGTAGGGTGAATTCCCAGCCCCGGTTTTCTACGGTTGCACCCAAGTTTGCCTGTACGCTTGGAAAACCTGTTGTTCCAGGCAATGGGATACCTACTAGCTGATTCGAGGATCGGTTTCGGTACCATGCAGCCGAAGCAGCCAACTTGCCGTTAAAGAACTCAAGTTCCAGTGCTGCTTCTAATTTTTTATTGGTTTCCCAACTAAAATCGGGATTGTATAATCGTAACGGTTCTAAGGTTACCTTGCCATCATAGGTGTACAAGCCCAAACCTAATGTGTTTAGGTACTGGTAGTCGCCAATGAGGTCATTACCTGCAATACCGTAGCTTGCACGTAGTTTTCCAAAACTTAGCCATGAATTATATTCCAATGCCTTTTCCCGGCTGAAGAGCCATGCGGCGCCCAAAGCACCGAAGTTGCCCCACTTTTTGTTGGAGCCAAACCTGCTGGAACCATCCCTGCGGGCGGTAGCGTTTAGGATGTACTTGTCTTTATGTGTATAGTTTACTCGGGCAAATAGCGCATGGTATCTGTAGCGTGTTTCTGCATCTTTAGTAACACGTTGGGTAGCGGCACTTTGAATGTTCCTAATGAAATCATTTGATAAGAAATTGCTTCCACTTAATCCCAATACATCTTGTGAACGTTCTTCGAAGGTACTTCCCAATAATACTTCTAACCGTGCATTATCATTACTGTACGAATAATTTAGCTTAGGTTCTACAATCCAGCTTTCTTTGTGAAGCGTAACCACATTTACAGAAGAGTTGGCACTGGTGTATTGCAATGAGGGATTCATCATGGTAGAAGGCATGGTACGAATCTCTTTACCCTGCGTGCGGGTAGCGCCACCAAGCAGGCTGAACCTTATATTCTTTGCAACTTCGTAAGACAGATTCAATTGTGCGATTAGATCGGATGTTTCGGAAAGGTATTGCGCGTTTAATTTTGCCAACGGGTTTTCAAAGGTGTTGTTTTCCCAATTGATAGTTCCTTGCTCATCGTACAAAGCTGGCGCATTGGGTGGTAGAAAAACCGCTGTTGTTAGATCGGTTGCCATGAGCTTGTTGTCCTGGTCGTTCTTTTGCACACTTCCCTGAAAATTAAACCTGCTGTCTTTGGACTGGTGGTTTACATTCAGCATAAAGTTGGTACGCCTGTACCCGAAATCTCCGGGATATACCGTACCATCTTTCCTATGGGTGGCACTAAAGAGGTAGCTGGTTTGTCCGGATCCCCCACCCACGGAGAACTGTGTGTTTTGTGATAGCGCTTTCCCGCCGATAAATTCTTTTTGCCAATCGGTGTAGCGATGCTGATCCCAGGTGCCGTTTATATCGTACGCATTTTCTGGATATTCAGCGATACCACTATTGGCAAAGGCATCACGGCGCATTTGCAGGTACTGCTGTGTGTGCATTAAATCCATATATTTAGAAACCGTGCTTACGGCAGTGTGAGACTGCAAGGAAAAGGTAGTCCGGTCGGTAGTACCTTTTTTGGTTGTGATCAGCACTACTCCATTGGAACCACGCGACCCGTAAATAGCTGTAGCATCGGCATCTTTCAACACTTCGATGCTTTCGATATCGTTGGGGTTTATGCTGTTTAATGGGCTCACATTCCCTAAAGGCATGATACCTGAGGACAATTCTTGGTCAGCGTTTGACTGCCCGGCATAGGGCACACCATCAACGATATACAGGGGCGCATTCCCCTCGGTGCGTAAACTGTTGCGCCCCCTTATCTGTATATCGAAGCCACCGCCAGGGGTACCGCTACTTTGCGTAATATTCACCCCTGCCATACGCCCTTGCATAGCGGCCAGTGGGTTGGCAATTGGTTGCTGACTGATTTCTTTACTTGTAATTTTAGCTATACTGCCTGTGCGTTCTTTGTCTTTTACGTTATAGTAACCGGCATTGATCACCAACTCTTCTAAGGTATCGTCGTCTGCTAAAAGTGTAAGGTTTAGCACCTTGCCTGTGACGCGAATGGTCTGGGTTTTGAAACCAAGGTATTCAAAACTAACATACGAATCACGTTGAACTTCTAAAGAATACCATCCTTCTTGATTGGTTTGGGTACCATTATCGGTATCGTTCTGCCACACGGTTACGCCTTCAAGGGGCATACCGTCGACACTTTTCACCACGCCGCTTAAAACTATTGTTTCTTGCGCGTGTAATTTGTTGCTGTTAAAAAAAAGTAGTAAGAGCAACACCCACATAAGGGGTACAGCAAGTGCTGCAAAAGTAAAATTTTTCATACTTTTGTAAGGTTAGTTAATAATTAATTGACTTTGATCCCTTCTGCGAAGCGCCAACTTGTGTTAGAGGGGATTTTTTTTATCCTGCTAGGTTTTGGAAACCTTGTAGGTTTATGTTTTAGTTTTTATCATCATTCTTTTATTTAAGTTTATTGGACTATTTGGGATATTAATCTCATTTAGTCGTAATATGAATCTTTTGGTTTTATTCTTCTTTATAACTAAAGAAGCAAAGTTTTTTTACTCTTACCTCATCCTTAAAACGGTCAATTTAAATTTTGAATCCTAAAGAATCGAATCGTAGCAAAGCTACCCGATTCTTTTACGTATTCTTCAATTAATTGACGCTCGTTTTAATTATAATGGCGCCCTAATTCGTGTTAATAGCTCTATCCGATCTGTCATGCTGCACTTCCGCTAAAGCGAGACAAGCATGTAGCATCGCATCTGGTTTTGTGTCTCCACAGAAAATAACTAAGAGCTTCGGCACATAACCGCCTTTCGGATTTTAACTACTTCATTCAACTAACTAACTATATTAATATTTATCTATTATGGTTTGAAAAGTGATTATGTGCTTTGCTCCTACCTTAGCAAACTACTTTTTTGTATTATGATTTGTTTTTAGTTGCAAGGATTTATTTTAACTGTTAGCTTACAGCTAGCGATTTTTAGTTTGTTTTAATTCATAATTTGTTTTTAAAAAAGTTATTCCGTTTTTCAATCAAAAATCGAATAGTTCTATCCATACTGTCATGCTGCGCTGGTCACTGAGCTCAGTCGAAGTGCAACATCGCATCCTACTTTACGTATAGTTTGTCATCTTGAACGGCATGCAATGGAGTGAAAGATCTCTTTCGATTCTGAATCTCCATTGTTCTTGCTAGATGCATTTCGATTTTTTCTGTACTTTTTAGAGACAAAAAGTACCAAAAGTCTTTTATTGCGGCGATCTTTTAATCGGTCGAAATTCACTTTTGAAGCTACCAGATCGCGGTTCGATAAACTCACCGACCATCTAATCTGTTTACGCTTCATTAAGTGTTTCGACGCTCGATCAAAACCTCATACCGCGTAGGTTACATTCAAGCTGGGTTTTCAATCAAAAATCCAGAAGTTCTATCTGATCTGTCATGCTGCACTTCCGCTAAAGCGAGACAAGCATGCAGCATCGCATCCGGTTTTGTGTCTCCACAGAAAATAACTAAGAGCTTCGGCACATAACCGCCTTTCGGATTTTAACTACTTCATTCAACTAACTAACTATATTAATATTTATCTATTATGGTTTGAAAAGTGATTATGTGCTTTGCTCCTACCTTAGCAAACTACTTTTTTGTATTATGATTTGTTTTTAGTTGCAAGGATTTATTTTAACTGTTAGCGTATAGCTCGCAATTTTTAGTTTGTTTTAATTCATAATTTGTTTTTTAAAAAAGTTATTCCGTTTTCAATCAAAAATCGAATAGTTCTATCCATACTGTCATGCTGCGCTGGTCACTGAGCTCAGTCGAAGTGCAGCATCGCATCCTATTTTGCGTTTAGTTTGTCATCTTGAACGGCATGCAATGGAGTGAAAGATCTCTTTCGATTCTGAATCTCCATTGTTCTTGCTAGATGCATTTCGGTTTTTTCTGTACTTTTTAGAGACAAAAAGTACCAAAAGTCTTTTATTGCGGCGATCTTTTAATCGGTCGAAATTCACTTTTGAAGCTACCAGATCGAAACGGTGCTTTGCACCCCGATCTGCTTTCGCTTCATGCAGCGTTTCGACACTCGATCAAAACCTCATACCGCGTAGGTTACATTCAAGCTGGGTTTTCAATCAAAAATCCAGAAGTTCTATCTGATCTGTCATGCTGCACTTCCGCTAAAGCGAGACAAGCATGCAACATCGCATCCTGACTTGCGTTTAGTTTGTCATCTTGAACGGCATGCAATGGAGTGAAAAATCTCTTTCGATTCTGAATCTCCATTGTTCTTGCTAGATGCATTTCGGTTTTTTCTGTACTTTTTAGAGACAAAAAGTACCAAAAGTCTTTTATTGCGGCGATCTTTTAATCGGTCGAAATTCACTTTTGAAGCTACCAGATCGAAACGGTGCTTTGCACCCCGATCTGCTTTCGCTTCATGCAGCGTTTCGACACTCGATCAAAACCTCATACCGCTTAGTTTATACTCCTATTCAGTTTTCAATCAAGAACCTATTGTTTACAAACCCGGATTTGAAATCGACATTATTTTTTCAGCGAGTGTCAACTCTATAAAAAAAATAGTTAAATCAAATACTCTTCTTCTTTGATCGCACCAAAGAAGCAAAGTGCTTTTATCGCGGTCAAGCTTTTAGCGGTCAAAACTTAATACCGTCAGCTAAAAGTCCATCTGTGATTTTATGCAAAACTGAATAGTTGAACAATTGTATTTTATCATGTAAAAAGCATTTTTGCAAATGGTGTTTTCGCCGTTTGTTTTTAATTTATTATCTTTAACTGTTTTTACTTTATAAAACCACGATTTTGCCATTTTAAATTTTCTGTATTTTCTGACTTAATTGAAAAATTTAGAATAAATTTCTGTTTTTGAACGTTTTTTCCGAAAATGTGTTTTATGCACTATCCATGCTTTATCCATACAGTATCTATTTAGTATCCTCGCTGTTGGTAAACCGAAAATTTTTCGGTTTTCACTTTTGGTAAAATGACTTAAAATCGACTTCTTTTTTCTTGCACTTTTAGACTAAAATGCGATTTGAATTATTCTTGATTAGAAAATCTGGTTTCAATAAAATCAATATTTCTTCTTTGACGCACCAAAGAAGCAAAGTGCTTTTATTGCGGTCAAGCTTTTAGGCGGTCAAAATTTGGTTTGTTGTCTAGCGCATCGGAACGATCGCTTTGCGACCCGATGTGCTTAACGCCAACTTCACCTTTTTGACACTCGCCAAAATCTTAATACCGCTGGTTTAAAGTCTATATTTGTTTTTAATTAAAAATCTAATAACACAATTCACTTGATTATGCTGCACTTCCGATAAAGCGAGACAAACCATGCAGCACGCATTATATTTTGCGTCTAGCTTTGTCATCTTGAACATTTGAGATTAAGAGGAGAAGCGTAAACTTTTGTGATATAATAGGTCGCTAGACCTATGTCGATTCTAAATCTCCATTGTTCGTGGCTAATATTTCGATTTTTTCTTCTTTACTACCACAATTATTTTTACAGCTTGGACGCCGTGAACCTTACGGTTTGATTTACCATATACAAAATGAACTATGAAATTTAAGTTTAAAGGTTAAACGACCACAAAAAATAATATCTTTTAAATATTAGTGCCTGTACACAGCACCATAACCGGCAAAAGGTTGAGTAAAAAGCATATAAAAAGGCGTGAAACTCAACAAATCTGCTTTTGAGGTACTGGTATACCTTACGTACAGATAAGAGAGCTCACGCCATGGTCGTGAGCTAATCTACTTATCATCTCGTACGCTAAAAATTACCAGTTTTCAAAAGCGAGATTCTAAGCAATAGCTTTAAATATTTTTAATAAAGTATCGCAAAATTACACGTTCAGTGTAATTATATCAACAAATATAAATAAAAAATTTGTTTGTAGGTTAAAAAACCTACATTTTTTTTTACAATTATGAAGAAATTGTCTTAATTAATTTTTTAAGATGATGGATAGAGATAATTTCCAGATTTTATTTGGAAAAAAAATAGAACAATTAAGAATCGAAAAAGCTTTAAGTTACCGACAATTAGCACAGAGATGTTCTGTCGATCATAGTAATATAAGTAAAATTGAAAAAGGAGAAATAAATATTAGACTTTCAACAATTTTAGAACTGGCAATTGGATTACAAAAAATGCCTAAAGAATTACTAGATATAGATTTTGATTTTGAAAAGTATTATAAAGAGCTTGATAAAATTTAAATTAAATGATTTAGTGTAATATCAATTTTTTCGCTAATTATATAACTCTATTTTTTAATAACTTAGATTCAACTAATAAATGCAACCGCATAAAAAAAACAGGGGGAACATTTTAGCCCCGCGGGGCTAAAATGTTCCCCCTGTTGGCGAAAAAACACCTTACTTTGTGGTTCCGACACTACAAAATAAAGATGGGACATTTAACGCTTGAACAAAGATACAAAATTGAAACTTACCACAGCTTAGGTAAACGAATTATTGAAATTGCCGACTATATCGGGAGAGACAAATCGGTTGTTTCTAGAGAAATCAAGAGAAATTCTGATGGCAGAAACGGAATTTATAAAGCCAGTTTAGCACATCGAAAAGCCCAAAAAAGGCATCAAATCAAGCCTAAAAAACTTACATTCACTCCAGAGGTTATAAGCAATGTAAAACAGTATTTAGAGCAAGATTTCAGTCCGGAGCAAATGGTAGGAAGAGCCGTTTTAGAAGGAAAAAAAATGGTTTCTCACGAACGTATTTATCAGTATATCTGGAAAGATAAGCGAGCCGGTGGCAACCTATACAAACATTTGAGAACCAAAGGTAAAAAATACCGCAAAAGAGCTAGTTCAAAAGACAATAGAGGATTGATAGCCAATAGGGTAGATATCAGCAAACGACCGCAAATTGTGGAGAAAAAAGAACGATTTGGAGATCTAGAAATAGATTTAGTTATTGGTAAAGATCATAAAGGTGCACTATTAACTATTAACGACCGTGCCACAGGATTACTTTTTATGGGAAAAATTGACAGCAAAGAAGCAAAAGCCGTAGAAACCAAAACAATAGAACTTTTAAAAGACTGGAAACCTTTATTATACACCATTACATCAGACAATGGAAAGGAATTTGCCAACCACGAGCAACTCTCAGAAAAGCTCGCTATTGATTACTTTTTTGCAAAGCCATATCATAGTTGGGAAAGAGGTGCTAATGAAAATTTAAATGGTTTAGTAAGACAATATTTTCCCAAAAGTTCTAACTTTGAATCGATAACCCAAGATCAAATTAATAGAGTTATTAATATTTTAAACAACAGACCACGAAAAAGATTTGGTTTCAAAACGCCTAACGAAGTTTTTGCTCTAAAAATGAACGAAAATAGACGAGTTGCATTTAAAACTTGAATCCACGTAATGTATCCGTGTACCAAGTAATTATTAATGATTCTTTTTTAACTTAACGGGCAAACAAATTTTAAATTAATTAGCAGATTATTGCTGTGCCATTTATTAATTTATCTTTGTTAATTACAAAAGAGGAAGAAAACCTGAAATAGAAAGTCTTCTCCTAAAGATAGAGAAAACATGCGAAAATCAATCCAAAAAATTCGCTACTTCCTCATAAGACAGTCCGGTGTACAAACAAAATTCGCTCACCGAAATATAAGCATTCTGCGGTTTATTAAACATTTTGCGTACTGCATTTATAATACGGATACTTTGCCGGTAACTTTTCCCGGTGATCCGTTGGATATCTTTAGGATAAATGCACAATCTTTTTTCCTGTTTTTTCATAATAATTTTTTTAAAAGTTGAATGACTGGGTGAACGCAATCACATTTAAGCTTTGGAACAGTAAATTACAGAAATCTTTTCCATATCTTTTTTGTAGTTTATCTGGACTCATTCGTGTAATTATGTGTGTGTTTGAAGATTGAATTAACCTCATCTCTATTAGTTCCCTTACTATTTCAATTTTGCTGTCGCTGTAGCTTAAAATGGGTTCTAAACCTAAATCGTCGAAGCAGTAATACGTTTTATATGAACGATATTTTTCTATGGTATTTTTTCCAAAAAGTTTGCAATAAGCTGCAACTTCTCTACTGCTGCGTATTATATATTGGTGTTGCGGTTGAAAAAAAGGTTTGATTAAATGCATCAGGCTGGTTTTTCCACTATTTTGTGCTCCGATTATTAGCAATCCTTTTTGTGTATCAATGCTGTAAAATTTTGACTCTTCGCTGTTTTGCGAAGCGTAGGCTAGTAGTCTGTAAAGTGGCTGCATTTGTGATTTATGAATGGTGTAACTGCTTCCATATAGATTTCGCGCTTGCTGCTGCAGATACTGAATGCATTTAAAATAGTTAAAATGTCGGTTACCATTTTTGATTTCGAAGGTGTCGGTTAGCTCCATAAGTTCTCGTATTTATTTTGCTAAATACGGGTATATGATTTTGTCACTTTCCCAACTTGGGAGAAAAAAAATTGGATGAGGGCGCGTACCAGAGATGCATGGCTTATGAATTGTTGAACTTTTGAATTGGTGATGTGATGGTATGTTAATCTGTGTTTTGTTTGATTTTTTACCGAGGATGTACAGATGAAGAAAAAACGATCTCTTTCAAATCTCATTCTCCATTGTTAGTAATTGATGCATTTCGGTTTTTTCTTCTTTTAAAACTAAAAGAAGCAAAAGTTTCTTTGATCTTGCCGTGGCTCACAAACGGTTACCTTTTCGCTTTTAAAGCTATTTCATCGAAACCATCGCTACGCTCGCCGATGTGATTACGCTTCCGCTTAAGCGAGACAGGTTATGCAGCGAGGCAACGTTCGTTTTCTTGCCAATGGCGCTTAGATTGTCCTTATTAGGCTATTTGGTTTGATTTAAAAATTCAATAATTTTATTCTGTTTTTTATGTTTAACAACGTGGTAGATTTCTTTCGAATCTCATTCTCCATTGTTTATAATTGATGCATTTCGGTTTTCTTCTTTTAAAGCTAAAAGAAGAAAAAGTTTCTTTAATCTTGCCGTGGCTCGCAAACGGTTACCTGTTCGCTTTTACGGCTATCCCATTGAAACCATTGCTGCGCTCGCCGATGTGATTACGCTTCCGCTTAAGCGAGACAGGTTATGCAGCGAGGCAACCTTCGTTTTCTTGCCAATGGCGCTTAGATTGTCCTAATTAGGCTATTTGGTTTCATTTAAAAATTCAATAATTTTATTATGTTTTTTATGTTGAAACAGCGTGGTAGATTTCTTTCGAATCTCATTCTCCATTGTTCGTAATTGATGCATTTCGGTTTTCTTCTTTTAAAGCTAAAAGAAGAAAAAGTTTCTTTGATCTTGCCTCATCCTTAAAACGGTCAATTTAAATTTTAAATCCTAAAGAATCGAAACGTAGCAAAGCTACCCGATTCTTTTATGAATTCTTCCATTAATTGGAAACTTCCCGAAATGTGTGGAACAGTTTTTTTTAATTATAATGGGAATCTCTATTTCTGCTGCTTTCTAGTCCATTCGCTATCAAAATTGAACAGCTGTTTGCGAAATATAAAATCTTTAGCGTAAATGTTGCCGCTCGGTATATTCTATTTATAAGGTGAAAGAATATCTGTAAATAACAACTTTAGTTATAGAAAACGAACCCTTTATTGACAAATACTACCAAGTACTGCCAAATGGAGCAATACTTTCAAATGCAGCTATTTTTATTTTCAACTTTGCTGCAGGTAATCCTACAAAAGTTGCAACGAAAGGAACCAAAAACATTTTTATTCATTTTAAAAAAATTAAAAATTATGGCTTCACAAGACGGCATTTTTAAGATTAAGGGGACACTGGGTGGTGTTACCTTTTACAAGACCAAAGACGGGCATCTGGCACGCGAGAAAGGCGGGATTGACAAAAAACGTATGGCAAAAGATCCGGCATTTAAGCGTACCCGTGAAAACGGCAATGAATTTGGCAGAGCCGGGACTTACGGCAAGTATCTGCGGAGTGCTTTCAGACCGATGTTGAACAATACGTCGGACAAACGTGTGGTAAGCAGGCTGGTTAAGGATCTGATGACGATTATTAAAACCGACACGGTTAATGCCCGTGGCGAGCGCACTCCGCTTGAAGGGGATTTTGAACTGTTGCGCGGATTCGATTTTAACAGCAACGGCCTTTTGAGCAATACACTTTACGCACCTTACAACGCTTCTATTGATCGTGTTTCTGGAGCAGTGAGTGTGGAACTGCCGGAACTGGTTCCCGACCAGATGATCAACGCTCCGACCGGAACCACTCACTTTAAGATTGTAACAGGTGCTTCGGAAGTAGATTTTCAAGCTGGAAACTCGTTAACGGTTTATGAAGGAACAGCAGAAATTCCGTGGGACAATACCCTATTACCGCCCTTAGCGCTGGATTTGAGCGTTACACCGGCAAGCTCCCTACCATTGGTACTGCTTTTAGGCGTGGAATTTTATCAGGAAATCAACGGCGTTTTCTACATGCTGAATAACGGTTCGTTCAACGCGTTGGCAATAGTTAACCTTAACAAGCAGTAATATGCTGGTGCTTCAACGTGTTTATTTGGCTACTGCCACACATGGCGCGCTTACACTAAACGGAAAGCACATTGCACATACCATAGAATTGCCCTGGCGGGAAAACAAAAAAAGTATCTCGTGCATACCGGAAGGAACCTATGTGTTGAGACGCAGGTATTCTGAAAAATTCAAATGGCATTATGTGTTATTGGATGTTCCCAAACGCAGCTGCATACTGATACACCCAGCGAACAATGCGCAAAAGGAACTTCAAGGGTGTATTGCTCCAGTTAGCAGATTTGTAGCTGAAGGGACAGGCATGGAATCGCGCAAGGCGATGCAGAAACTTACGGATGTGTTGGAACCTTACCGAAAAAACGGTTCTATTACCTTATGTATAATCTCTAATACCTTAGAAAATGGAAAATAATAATGTAGTGGAGCGTGCGCTGGCACCGACTCCGAAATTCTTTAAAACTTTGCGTACCATAGGATTGGTTCTTGCAGCAGTAGCTGGTACTATTTTAACAGCACCTATCGGATTACCGGTAGCCGTGGTAAATATCGCCGGATACCTTGCTGTTGCAGGAGGCGTTTTGTCTGCCGTATCACAAATCACTGTTGACGACACAAAAGCTCCGTTTAAAAAAGACAGCAATGACTGAAGGCAGAAACTGGTTTATGGGTGGGATGCTGCTCTCTTGTTCGTACAGCCTACTTCAGGCAGATGTATTTAAGACGGTTGCGCTGGCGATTATAGGCACGCTGACGAGCTACCTATTTGGCAAACTGCTAGCGCTCGCAGCCAATTGGTTGCGTAAGAAAAAGTAATACTAATTTAAAAGGGATTGTCTTGAAAGAGGCAATCCTTTTTTTTTAAAAGCGATTTTATTCAGATCCGGAAATAATTATGACCGTAGTAAGTTTACATAATCGTATTTTATCCAAAAGGGTATGTAATTATTCTTTAAATACAAACACATTAACATGAAACCCTGATGCCATTTATTGACTTCGATTATACGGGAATAGCGTTTTACAATATACCTATAAAAATGCTAGGTGTGTTTTTACTGAATAATGTATATTGTATAATGCATATTGTTTATCCGGGTGCTATAGTTTGTTTGGTACGACACGTGAATCATTTAATCTATGGTTCAATGGTTTAAAGTTTAATATGTTTGAACTGTATAGCGTTCCAATATATATTGAATTGTTGAACTCAGGAATTAGTGAATTTTTTGGGAGGGAAGTTCAAGGTTAGATACCACATCCTCCCTTAATCCCCTTCAAAGGGAGGTTTTGAGTAAAAATGCTATTTCAATTTTACAAAATACAGCATTACATTATACGTTTAAAAAACACATCCCCTTTGATGCCCCAGAAAAAAGTACAGTTCACAATATAATGAATATTGGTTTTGCTGTAATTATTTACTGGTTATGTTGTGTTTTTTTGATAACTTTACTATTTAACAACAACAACGATTTATTAAAAAATTAAACAAATTCAAAACATGAAAAAAATTATTTTTTGTAAAACCGCCTTTTTTTTTACAACTGCTCTTTTTTTTGGCAGTATTGAAAAAACCAATGCCTGCACCCGCGTAGTTTATAAAGGGAGTAATCAAACCGTTATCACAGCCCGATCAATGGATTGGAAAGACGAAATCGATGCAAATCTTTGGATATTTCCTCGCGGTATGGAGCGATCTGGAAATGTAGGAAAAAGTTCTGTAACATGGAGTTCAAAATACGGTAGCGTAATTACAAGCGCATGGGATATTGCAACAACAGACGGAATTAATGAAAAAGGACTTGTAGCAAATGTGCTTTGGCTTGTAGAAAGCCAATACCCAAAATTCGACCCTAAGGCATCAAAACCAGGTCTTACCATTTCTGCATGGGCACAATATGTTTTAGACAATTATGCTACGGTTAAAGAAGCTGTGAATGATTTGGAAAAAGAATCATTTGTGGTCGTTTCTGACTTTATACCAGGAACCGATAAGTTCACTACCCTGCATCTATCAATCTCTGATGCTTCTGGCGACAACGCCATCTTTGAATATATTGGCGGTAAGCTTAAGATACATCACGACCCTTCATACACCGTTATGACCAATTCCCCGGTGTTTGATGAGCAACTAGCAATTAGTAAGTATTGGCAAAGTATTCCAGGCACCATAATGCTTCCGGGTACAAACCGAGCGGCCGATCGTTTTGCACGCGCAGCCTATTACATCAAGGCAATACCGCAAAATGCAGATACCCAAACATCGGTTGCAAGTGTATTCAGCGTTATACGCAACTGTTCTGTGCCATTAGGAATTTCATCAGAAACCGAACCCAACATATCCTCTACGCGCTGGCGATCGGTTGCAGATCATAAAAACTTGGTTTATTATTTTGAGACGGTGAAAACACCTAATACTTTTTGGGTGGACCTTAAAAAAATAGATTTTAGTAAAAAAGGTGCTGTGAAAAGATTGAGCGTAAGTAAAAATGAAACCTATTCAGGAGAAGCATCTAAAAATTTTGCAGACAGCAAACCTTTTCACTTTTTAGGTTTGTAAACCGTAAATTATACATTTGGCTGTTTTAATATTTGCAGACAACAACTATTGAAACAGCCTTTTTTATGTTACTTTTAACGACTATTAAACAACCACGTGTAAGCTTGTATGTTCAGAATTATACCATTCTTTTTTTATTTAATTTTTGGGCTCTTTTCTGTCACTTGTGCGGGGCAAGTAACAAATGACTCTTTAACAATTACTGTTACACCCTATGTTGGGCTTCGATCACAAATAGCTGCTTTTAACAAGCAGTTGGAAATTCAAGACAACGCATCAAGATTTGGCACGGAGTTAAGCATTAAAAAAGGATCTATTGCATTTATTGCTGGTACAGAAATTCAGTTAAACATGTTTAAAGGAGGTTCAAACTTCAATGCAGACGCAAACCTTTCTGGTGAATTCTTAACCATTCAGTTAGAACAGCCGCAGCAAGTTTTTGGAAATCGTTTGGGATATTTGGGGATTGATCTGGGATCTTACGGAAAAATCACCATTGGCAAACAGTGGAGTGTCTACAGAGATGTAACATCTTACACTGATCAGTTCAACGTTTTTGGTGCTAAAGCGTCAGCTACATTTGTTGCAGGTACAGATGGCGGTGCAAACGGAACCGGCAGAGCCGACCAGTCGTTGATTTACAGAAACAAAATCGGTCGTTTCCATATAGGCACTCAGCTACAGTTAAGAGGCGTAAACAACAACAAATATATCGATGGATTTGGAATATCGGCTCAAGTTAAGCTTAGCAACACCATCCTTTTAGGCTCTGCCTACAACAGGGCTTTTATAAGTGCTAATCTACTAAACAGCAAAACCGTTTTGGGGCTTAACGGTCACCCAACCTATTTGGCGGTTGCAGCTAAATATCAAAAAACAAACTTTACTTTTAGTGCGGTAGCTATTTTGCAGAACAATGGTGATTTTACAGAAGGCTTTTTAAAAAATGATTCTGAAACAGAAAATACTCTTCCCTCTGTTGTGTTTAATGCAAAAGGATTTGAACTTTTTTCAAAATACCAATTCCAAAAAATTGCGCTTCTTGCAGGATACAATCTTTACCTTCCTTCCATATCCAGACAATTACCAATAGCAACAAAATTTAAAAGAAACGACATTATTGCCGGCATGTCTTATCAACCTTTAAAATATATTCAGATCAATTGTGAACAGAGGTTATCATTTGGTAAAACTGCCTTTGGTGCAAAAGAACCTAGTGTATTTACAATAGGTATGAAACTTGATATTTCCGACTCCTTTATTAGAAAGATCATTATGTGAGCAGGATTAATTTAGAATTTATTAAATGTCTCTACTGATGAATTTGTTATAAAGGAAAAAAGTGATACCGATAGAAAGTGATACAATATCTATCCTAATGCTTAAAACATAGAACTTACAACAATACAATATACGATTTTATTTAGGTATTTCGCTTTTGGTATCATTTAATCAAGTAATAAAACAAAAAAACGACCGATTTGCATCGGTCATTTTTGTTTATTTTGAAAATACTTCTTTTATTTTTTTAGCAATGCGTTGGCGTTCTTCATCTGTTAAGTTAGATCCTGACGGTAAGCATAAGCCGTCATCAAACAACTTTTCGGATACATTTGTTCCGTAATACGGCGCATTGGCAAAAATAGGTTGTAAATGCATCGGTTTCCAAAGTGTAAGATTGGATATACTAATTTAATTTGGACTTAAAATCATTATTTTAGGTTATAACCACAAAAACAGTGATTTATTATTAGTTTTTAGGGTTATAAGCATAAAAGTTTGACACTATCCCTTTAACCTCATCGCCTAAACAACTATATCCTTTAGTCTTGATCACCACATTACTTAACCACTCGATCGCCCTGTCCTTTACCGCCAACGGTAGCAAAGATGTATTTAAAATAATCTACAATCGTTAAACTTTTGATCATTTCAGCATCTTTAATTGCCAACTCTTTAGGGGTAGACATATCAATTTCGTTGATTTGTGCCAAACCAGTAATTCCTGGAACAACCTTGTAAACGCCACGGCTGTCGCGTTCTTCAATTAATTCTGTTTGGTTGAATAGGTTTGGGCGTGGTCCCACTAAACTCATATCGCCAAAAAGCACATTGAACAATTGCGGTAACTCATCTAATTTAGATTTGCGCAAAAAACTACCAAATTTGGTAATTTCTGCCGTATTCGCCAAGTGCGTAGCTACCGATTGTGCCTTTACATTCATGGTTCTGAATTTATACAAGGTAAACGGCTTTTTATTTTTACCCACACGTTCTTGTTTAAAAACCGGCGATCCAGTATCAAACAAACCTATAATATATAATACCAACATGATTGGTAATAAAAACAATATTCCGAAGAATGAAAACAAGAAATCGAACAATCTGATCATAATTATTTTTTAAAACTTTGAATGGTTTTCACCAAACCATCTTCAGCAGACAAAGGTAATTTATATATGTTTAAAGCTGTTTTTATTTTTTTGTTAGAAACCACATAACTTTCCGTCAGTTTTTTTAAACGCTCAGAATTTAATGGTAATTTCAGCTTATCTCCTATTTGAGCCACGCCTTTTATAAAGTTGCCAGATATATTCCACAAATTCGTTTTTCTGCCTGATGCTTTACCAATAATTTTAATCAGTTGGTTTGTTGAAATAGCTTCATCATCAGCAAAATTATAAATACCAGACTCAACTTCTTTATTTTGCAACATAGTCAAAACAAGAAATGAAAGGTTATCAATACTTAAAAAAGAACGTTGATTTTCAAAAGCTGCCAATGGCCACGGAATGCCTTTATGTACAACTTTGTATAACAAATTCAAATTTCCTTTATTTCCCGGCCCATGTATCATACACGGGCGTATAATAAACAAACGCTTGCTTGCTGGCAGTTTTTGGTTCAATAGATAGGTTTCGGCTTCCAATTTTGACTGTCCGTAAGGTGTAACTGCTTTAGGCATAATATCTTCATACAAAACACCCTCAACCGTATCTGCAACCGCCTTTACCGAACTAAAAAAGAAAAAATCTTTACTATCTGACTTTAGAAATTCCTTGAACAGTTCAATCGTTAAATCGCGGTTCACTTTAAAATATTCATCAGCCGATGAAGTATTTGCAGTATCATGGGCTTTGCCAGCCAAATGAATAATGGCTGTTACATGTTTATTGATATGGTTTTTCCAATCGGTTGCTCGCAACGACAAATCTTGTACTTCAATATCTTGTTTATTAAGATATGCGGTTAGGTTTTTGCCTACGAAGCCCGATGAACCTGTGATGATTGTTTTCATGATCTATTCTAATTTAACACATTTGAATAAATTTCCAAATGTTTTTTTACGACGGAATTCACATCAAATTCACGTTCTGCTTTTAGACGAGACTCATTCCCCATACTTTCAATTAATTTAGGGTTTAAAACTAATTTCTCAATAGCCTGTGCTAATTCTACTACTGAATATACAGGTACTTTCAACCCATTAATCCCTTCATCTACACATTCCCTACAACCGATTGCATAAGTTGTAATAATCGCCCGACCAATAGCACAAGCTTCTATCAAGGTTTTAGGCATACCTTCTCTATATGAAGGTAAAACAACAATATGTGAATCTTGATATACTTGCACCATATCCTTTTGATAACCAATCCATTTAACATACTCCTCATCCTGCCAATTATTCAAATATTCCGCCGAAACACCTGCTTTATTATCTTCATCTGCAAGCCCTGAAAGTATAAATTGTAATTTAACCTTGTATTTTTCTTTTAGTAAATCACTTGCTTCTTTGAGTTCTTTAACTCCTTTATCCCATAACATCCTACTCGGTAACAAAACTTTTATAGGGTCAAAGCCTGGAAAAGGGCTGTGTGCAAATTTATTTAGATCAACACCCGAACCTTTAATACGTTGTATTTTGTTTTTAGACGAAATTATTTTTAATTCTTCTAAAGCTTTCTGGTCATCACCGTTTTGAAAAATTACGGTTAGGTTATCACGGTTAAAACCATACTTCATAAGTTTAACCATCATTTTTTGCACTAGGCCTTTCCTACTACCCGTAAAGTTATATCCTAATCCGCTTACAGCATTTACAACCCCTTTAATTTTCAAAATTTTTGCAGCTATAGAGCCATAAGTAACAGGTTTTAATGTAATATGGTGTACCACATCCGGTTTTACCGACTTATATAAAGCATAAAATTGTTTTAGTGTATTTAATTCGGTGATTGGATTAGTACCAGAACGTGAAAATTTAAAATCAATATACTTAATCCCATCTACCGCAATTTCAGCTGCTCTTCCTGTATCTTCACACGCTACTAATACCTCCCAACCTTCTTCAATTGCTTCTTGAGCAATACATAGTCGATGTGAAATAAAAAACCAGTCTGTGTTACAAACCATTAACAATGTTTTCATCTTTTATAAGTTATTCTTTATTCTTTAAGAAATGTTTTGAGCGATATTACAAAGGTACTGATGTGAATGACTTAGTTTTTATAGTATACATTTTCCTTGTAAGAAGCTTTTAACAGTAATGTAGGATTACTTATCCTGTTATCAACGCTAAAATTACTAATATTTATTGTTGGAAAAAGAGAGTATTTATCTCTATGTTCAAATGGCTTTTTTGTATTTATAGTTTTAACGTTACTAATTTTAATATTTCCTTTCATTGACTTTTTTTTATCCAAAGTCTTAAACCCAGCGAAATAAACACCACACTGATTATCTTTAGAAGTGAAGTTATCTATCAACAAATCAAAATTCCTACTCTCAATTTCGCTAACATAATTTCCTAAATTGGTAGCTATCCCCGTTACACAATTACTTGTAGAAACATTTGTTACCGAAATATTTTTTAAAATATATTTCGTTTTATCAGGTTCTATCATAATTCCCGCTTGTGGTGGTGTCCCTTTTATATTGGATATTGTTCCGTTTTTAATTTTTAAATTATTTACGCCACCAACCGTGATTCCGTTTCTACGACAGTATGAAATATTAAAATCTGAAATTATAATATTAGCAGTTTTATACATTTGTTTTCCTAAAAAACCTTTAGTTCCATAAGCAACTATAATACCATCCCCCCAACAGTTAGTAACCTTAGCATTGTTAATCGTAATATTTTGCGAATTTCTTATATCAATTCCAAATCCCCATTCTCCTTTTGTACCTTTGTGTTTTTTTAAATCTCCTTCTATATTTGCATTGGTTACTGTCACGTTTTCTACACCATGAATTGCTAAAACATGGTATCGTTCTTTATCAGTAGGTATAAGTTTCAATTTTGAGTTTGATTGAAACTTTATATGCGAATTTGAAATAGCTAATAGTCCTGTAGTAGAAACAGTAAAATTTGGCATTAAAACATTATTATATTTATTTAACGCTGCCTGTAAATATTTTGTATAATCAACAGAGCCATCCTTCTTATATCCTTTAGGTAAAGCATTTGTTATATCATAATATTGTTGTTGTTCTCCAAAAACGGCTATTGCAGCTGCTTGTCCTTTACAGCTAAAAAGTATTAAGCTAATTATAAAAAATATTGAATTTTTCATTATATTTCAAAATTTAAATCATTCTTTTAATAATCTCATTAGGGATATTTAAAAGCTCATTGTGCCATTTACCCTCTCTATCAAAATATCCATTTGCTGCTAATACTGCATGATGCGAAAAGCCATAACTTATCTCGATTATTTTTCCTTCTCCAGTTTTACTATCTACAACATAATCGTATCCCATACAGTTGAACCCTAATTTATCTGAAGTTGCAAATGCTGAATCTATAACGTTTTGAGTAACTTTATCTTTATCATAAAACAAATCACCCCCACCCGAAGCACGAAATTCTCCTTGACGAATATTTCTTCCTATGTAAGATAATTTATCCCCGATTACTACTATTTTCAGATCATATCCATCATTTGGTACAAACTCTTGTAAATAAACATAACCACGTTCTATATTGAACTTTTTTGCATTGGCTAATGAACGTAAAAACTCTGGAATTCTTTTTGCTCGATTGATAAAAGTTTTTAAACTCTTTGATGATTTAATGTTAGAAGATGCTTTATACATTAGACTTGGCGCACTGCTTAATCCTGAAGTAAACATCTTTTTACCATAGCTTATTAATTCATCAGTTGTATCTAATTTCTTTACGTTATGAGAGCCCGAACCATTTCTTAATTTAGCAATGATAGGAAAGGAAATTTCTTTTTTGTATATCGCTTGTTTAAGGTCATCTAAATTATAATAATAAAATGATTGAGGAATTGGAGCATTAATACTCTCTAATAAATATGTTTCTGCCAATTTATCATCAAAGTGCCAAGCGTCTTTGAAAGACGGAAAAACTGTTTTGCCTTGATCTTCTAAAGTATTTAGAATATTTCCTGCCATTAACATATCCTTAAACGAATAGTTGCTATAATGCCACAAAATAATATCAAAATCCATCAGCTGGCTGATTACTCCTATTTTATATGGATTAACCACTTTGTAAGAAATGTTATTTTCCTCACAATATTCTTGCCAAGCCAAACTCCAATTGGTTGTATGAAGTTTTTCTTGTTTGTCGTATAATATAGCTATTTTCATTATTTCACTTTTTTAAACCTTAATTTTCTTGGTACTATCGATCTATATAAAAATTTCAGTAGATAAATAATTATTGGAAACAAAGTAAATGTTTTTAAACAATAGGTAACACTTAACTTTATAGCATTTTTTTGATATGATTGTCCTTTTGAAGCCTCAAAAGATTGATTTTGGTGAATCCTATGAAAATTTAATTGTTGATTTATTATTGCTAATGTTTTTTTCTTATCAAAGGCTAACCTATACCATAATTCTGCATCAAACTGAGATGTTCTACTTTCGTCATAAATAGTATCTTTCTTTTTAATTATAACCGAAGAATGAGAAATAATAGATTTATATAACATTTTTTTAGGATTGATAAATTCAAATGTAAAACCATTATTAAAATTATCAAACTTCACAGAATCCGAAAACAGTCCCGTCTTAGTAGCTAAAACAGTAATATCAGGATTTTTTCTTAATATGGTCATTTGAGCTTCTAACTTTTGTGGATGCCAGATATCATCAGCATCAATAATTGCTACCCAATTAAAATTCGCTTTAGAAACCGCAAAGTTTAGAGCTTTTCCACGTCCTAAATTTCCTGGTTGAAATATAAAAAGTTTATATTCGGGATTTTGTTTTTGAAACACTTCTAATAATTGAACCGTATTATCAGTAGAACCATCATCTACAATAATATGTTCAAATTCTTTAAAAGTTTGGTCTTTAATACTTTCTAAAGTTTCTAAAATATATTTAGAACCGTTTTTTACTGTTGTTATTATTGAGATCATATACCTAATACGTTAAATACTATAAACAAACTTACGCCTAAAATAACAGAGCCTAATTTTAAATTGTTATATTTAAAACTTGATAAATCAAAAATTGGATACATAATAAAAGGAATGAAAGTCCAAGACAAAATTCCAAATCGATCAGAAAAAGGTACATTAAACATTAATATAAAATATGAAGTCAATAAAATATACGTTGTGTAAATTTGACCATATAAAGGATAATTACTTTTAATAAATTTTAGTTTTGAGATATAATGACCTATAAAAACAAAAAACAAATTAAAAAGGAAAAAATCTATACGAAAGCCAATTTTATAATTTTTGACATTTTCTCCCATATACCCTTCCATTCTATCTAAAAATAAATTTCCAATAACAGGCAGATTAGATAAAACTGTATTAAGGTCAAACTTCATATATGATAAAACAATTGTTATAAATAATATAACATAAGCTACTTTAATATTTTTAACATACTTACTCACAAAAAATAATAAAATAACTAATAATAAAGAAAAGTGAAAAAAAGGGGCTATTATTAATGGCATCAGGAATCTTTTATTGTCATCTGTCCTATTTAA
Source organism: Flavobacterium sp. CBA20B-1 (assembly GCF_028473145.1). NCBI lineage: Bacteria > Pseudomonadati > Bacteroidota > Flavobacteriia > Flavobacteriales > Flavobacteriaceae > Flavobacterium > Flavobacterium sp. CBA20B-1. The sequence goes on along the minus strand of NZ_CP092370.1, from coordinate 176,924 downwards.
AAATATACTAATGCCCCATATTACAAACGCACCACCTATACCCTGCCTTAATACATTTGTAGACAAACTTATAAAAATAAATAAGCTTGCAAAAAACCATAATAGAAATACTTTGTTTATACCCTTAAACTGCTTTATTGCATAATAAATAGGTACCACAAATAATAATGATAAAAAGAATAAGTAATTATTAGGCGAAATACCACAAGTAATTAACAACTTATTAAATAAATTAAAACCGATATCAGACCCTATAATTGAATCTCCGTACAAGTACATTTCTTTGTAGAATCGAAAATATCTGTCTGTATCTACGCCTACACTCAAATCTCTTGTTGACAATAAGACATAATAAGCTGCTAAAAATAGGAATATAATTATATTTTGATATTTAATATATATTAGTTTTTTTTCAAAAAAACTGCCTAATACATCAAATAATATTATCAGTGTAAAAAAACCGTAAAGTATGTAAAAGTTTGTATAAAAGCTTTCCATTAAATCATTGGATAATTTTTTCAAATATTATTTGCCACATCTCGTCTATTTTCTCTTTTTGAACTGCACTTTGATTCAACAAATTTTCTTTTTCAGATAGCAATTCATTGTCTGTAAAAAATTCATCTACTTTATTAAGATAAACTTCTTTCCTATCATCTACTTTAAAAATATTTTTTTCAGTATTAAAATCTTCAAAAAGCATTTGATACTTATGACTCCAACCTATCGCAATGGAAGGTATTGCTTGAGATAAACTTGATACTAAACTATGAAAGCGTGAACCAATCAATGCTTTACCTTGCGAAATAATACCTTTAAGTTTATATATATCTTTTTCCCATACAATTTCTATTGGATTAGGTAATTTATTGTTAATTGCTTCTGCTACATGATAATCCCCAACACCTTCGTGAATAAGAAAAATTGTACTAATCCCCTTAGAACTCAACTTCAAAATAGTTTCTTTCAGCATTTCGGTATATAGTTCTTCAATATTCGGAAGTTTAGAAGTTGTGATTACTTTTTTATTTGGAACGATTAAAACAGCATCTTTTAAACGAATATACTTTTCATCAACCTGGGGCTTGAGCAACATTGTAAAATCAGGCATCAGTTTTACATTTTTATGTTTTATGTCCAACTTTTCAAGATACTCAAAAGATTGTTTATCCCTAACAAATACATAGTCTGCCAAATTAATAAAACGCATTGTGTGTTGGTTGTTTAATTGATTATTAAACGGTCCCAATGCTTGTGGCATTACTACCAATTTCGTTTTATTTCTTTTGAATTTCTCAAATTTATTAGCTACATAATTTGCCATTCTGTAAGTCCACTGATCACCGTAAGCAAAACCAGAAGCCTCAAAGAAAACATCTATCTCTTTTTCCAATACGATATTGTTTTTTAGTCTAACAGATTTAGGTATAAACCTCCCTAAATCACCTAAATCCAAAATATGTTTTCTATAAGTAATTCTCTTATAAAAACCTTTCTGAGTCAATAAATCAAACTCTGCTTTAGACGAACAACTTAAAACAAATTTTGCATCTGGGTATTGTTCTTTTATTTTATTTACTATTGCATATAGCATCATTTCCGCTCCTTTGTTTACAAAACGAGCACCGTATATTTCTACTATCATAATTATCTAAATAACTGTTATTGCATCTTTAACATCTCTCTTACAAGAAAAAGGAATAAACCCTTCCTGATCTGCATAACCAACACTTATCAACATTGTTACTCGTTGATTATTATCTAATTTTAATATAGATTGAATCTTTTTTTCTTTTATTTCAATATCAGGCCAGTTAATTATACAAGAACTTAAACCTAACGTTTCCAACGCTAAAATAAAACTCATTGCAGATAAACTACTATCAATATAAATAACATGTCTATCCCTCTCATCAAAATATGCACTTAAATCTCCAACAACAGCTATTAAAAGAGGAATATTATCTGCATATCCTGTCGTCCCCATAGGTAACTTTGACAATCTTCTTAATATTTTTTCATCTTTAATTATATAATACTTAAATGGCTGTCTGTTACAAGCGCTTGGAGCTTGGAGTGATAATTCTATCGCTTTATTTATAAGGTCAAGATTTACTTCTTTTTGTTGATACCATCTTACAGATCTTCTTCTTTTACTTAAAATTAAAAAATCATCATAAGAAATTGTAGATTCAACTCTTTCACTGCTTTTGTATGGAATATTCTGTCCCTCAAAGTTATCGGCAGTTTCAACAAATTTTTTCTTCATCTTTCCTATAATAGGATTATTAGAATCCGTTATATCAAAATAATTATTTAAAACTTCTTTAGCCCAAGATATTTGAGAATCAATATTTAAGTTATTCCTTAAATTTAAATAGGTATCAACAGTCTCTTCTATAAAATCTAAGGCAAAAGTTGATCTTCTATTTTTCATAGAAATACCTTTCTCTATTTTATGAATATTCCTCACTAATTGATATTTATTTTGATTTTGACCCAATGACATTCTATAATAACTTCGCTTTCCTTGAATAACAGAAAACATTTCTCTATTAAAAGAAGTATCAAAAAAGAAATAATACAATTTAGCTAGAGTTCTATTAGAATAAAATAGCTTTAGTAATACTAGTTTTATTTGTTTATATATATACTTAATTTTTTTCTTCATAATTTTAATTTTTGTAATTCTTTTTTATATGCTAAACTTGACAATATAAATATAAGCGTGATGGAAATAATTATACTTATAACAAAGTTATTTTTCAAAAATAAATACACAACATAAATAATTAAACATATTAATGCAGTTTTGTATATTGATTTAATCAAATCATAATAATTAAATCCAATTAATTTCCGCATAAAGTACATAGCTATAATAACAGAAGCGACTCCATTAAAAACTATGCTCCAAGCAGTTCCTACAATACCGTAAAAATATGTTCCTAATATTATCGATGGAATATATATGATTATAGTCTTAAAAAGTTGAATTTTAAATTCTAAAGAGGCATAACCTAACGCTCTAATTAAAGAAGTATTTGAACCAGCCATTACTGTCACAATTGAACTTATTGACAGAATTTGAATAATATCTATTGCTTCATTCCATTTATTACCATATACTAATTGAAGTAAATGCTCTGAATAAAGGAATAAAATAATCATTATAGAAGAAACCGTAAGTGTATTAAACTTAACAATCTGTCCATAATAATTTCTTAAAGCTTTTTTATCATCTCTGATTTTTGCATATATAGGGTACATAACTTTAGAAATAATACCTACCACGGCTGATCTAATAATACTGGTAATTTGAAATGAAAAAGCATAAAGTCCTAAATGATGCTTATCGACTAATTTTCCTATAAGCAGATAATCAATTTGAGAAGTCACACTATTCGTTAATTGAGTTCCTGTTGCAAATACTCCAAAACCAAATATTTTATCAAATTCCTCTTTACTCCATAAAAATTTAGGAAACCACCTATTGAAATAAAAATATATAGGTAATGATGATAATGAAATAACGGCACCATTTATAGCTATACTCCACAATCCAAAACCATTGTAAGCCATTATTACAGATACAACACAAGCTATTAGATTTCCAATAAAATTTACAGCTGCTAATTTATTAAATTCTAGATTTCTTGTAAGTTTAACTAATTGAATGATATTAAATGAGTTAAATATTATATTTAATGACAGAATAGGAAAAACCTTTATTAATATTGGTTCGTTATAAAAATTAGCAGCTATAGGACCGATAATTAAACATAACAATAGATAAACTATAATGTTTAGTCCGAAACCCGTCCAAAAGGCTGTATTATACGTTTTTTCAGTAATTTCTTTTTCGGACATCTGGATTAAAGCGGAAGCAAAACCGAAATCAACAAATGCTTGAATAATCACAGAAAAAACCATTGCCATTCCAATGATTCCGAAATCGGAAGGAACTAACAGTTTTGCTAATATCAACTGTAAGAGAAACTGCAAACCAGCTTTCCCAACAAAGTCCAATCCTGTCCAGACTACACCTTTTTTTATACTTTTATTTAGATTGTTTTTTTCCACTTATCACTTACAACCTATTATCACTATTTTCTAAAATCCCTTTCACATCATACACCACTCCGTTGTCTTTGAGGTATTGATTTAATTCTAAATCTAAAAACTCTTTATGTGCTACCGTTAGGACGATGGCATCAAATTGGTGACTGGGTGACTGGATGACTGGGTGAGATTGCTTCGCCGATTTGCTGTTGCTCGGGTCTGAAACAAGTTCAGATTGACACACTTCGGCAGGCTCAGTGTCCAAATTTGAATGACTTACTAAATTATATTCATGTAATACTTCTTCTGGGTTAGCCCATGGGTCGTAGGTGGTTACGGTGATGCCATAATCTTGTAAATGATGAATGACATCTACGGCTTTGGTATTGCGCACATCGGGGCAGTTTTCTTTAAAGGTAATACCTAAATTCAAAACGTTCGCACCATTTACATTAATACCTTTTTTAATCATGCATTTCACCACTTGCGAGGCTACATATTCGCCCATAGAATCGTTCAATCGGCGTCCTGCCAAGATAATCTCTGGGTGATAGCCCTTTTCTTGTGCTTTTTGAGCCAAATAATAAGGGTCAACACCAATACAGTGACCGCCTACCAAACCTGGTTTAAACGGCAAGAAGTTCCATTTGGTTCCGGCTGCTTCCAACACGGCATGCGTATCAATTTCTAACAAATTAAAAATCTTTGCTAGTTCGTTCACAAATGCAATATTGATATCGCGCTGAGAGTTTTCAATTACTTTGGCAGCTTCGGCTACTTTAATGGTTGGTGCCAAATGCGTACCTGCGGTAATTACTGATTTGTATAAGTCATCTACTATTTTGCCAATCTCGGGCGTAGAACCTGAGGTTACTTTCAATATTTTTTCTACGGTATGTTCTTTGTCTCCTGGATTGATACGCTCTGGTGAATATCCTGCAAAGAAATCTACATTGAATTTTAAACCAGATACTCGCTCCAATACTGGAATGCATTCTTCCTCAGTTACACCAGGATATACGGTAGATTCGTAAATCACAATATCACCTTTTTTCAACACTTTACCAACTGTTTCAGATGATTTGTAAAGTGGTGTAAGATCCGGACGATTGTTTTTATCTACCGGTGTTGGAACGGTTACTACATAGATATTAGCTTCTTTGATGTCATCGATATTTGCTGAGCAGTAGAGACCGGAGGTGGCTGGGTGGCTGGGTGATGGGGTGATGCGGTGTGAAAACGGATTTTCATTGACCAATACATATTGTAGCACCTCATCAGAAACCTCAAGCGTACTATCTGTCCCCTTGTTTAATTCTGCTATTCTTGATTGGTTGATATCAAAACCTACTGTCGGATATTTAGTTGCAAATAATCTTGCCAACGGCAAACCAACGTATCCGAGACCTATCACGGCGATTTTGTGAAGAGGTGACTGGGTGTTGGGGTGACTTTGTGACGATAAGTCTATATTTCTTGATTCCATTTTGTTAATTTGCTATATTTTAAAAAAATTTAATTATAGTGACCATTTATCTGGGTTTATCATCATGGAAACGAGCATTCCCAATAAATGATTGTATTTTAAATTCAATTCATTAAACAATTCTTGACTGATGTAATTACAGCCCAATGCATATTCGAGCCAAACTTGTGTTTCTGCAGCTTCCCCATCCGAATCAGAAAGCTTAGCTACAAAAGATTTTGGATAACGTCTTTTTCGCCATGCCTCAGCAATATTTCCTGAAACAGAACGAGAAGAACGACGGATTTGATCTGTAAGCGAGTACATTTCTTCCCGAGGAAAAGTTTTGGTCAATTCATAAATTTCCATTCCTAACTCAAACGATAATTTATAAACTCTTAATTCGGTATGACAAACAATTTTAGCCATAATTTACTTAATAAACACTCTAATTCTCCAATTCTCCTCTTCTCCAATTCTCCTCTTCTCCAATTCTCCTCTTCTCCAATTCTCCTCTTCTCCAAATTACAACATCTCTTTATGCTCCCAATACCAATCAACAGCTTCTTTTAAACCTTCTTTAATCACGTGAGTAGGTTTATAACCCAATAATTGTTTTGCTTTCTCTACAGATGCCAAAGAATGCGGAATATCACCTACCCTATTCGGTCCATGATTCACTTTTATTGCAGCAATAGACTCATCATAAGTAGTTAAAAACTCTTTGATATAGCTAACCAATTCATTAAGATTGGTGCGATCGCCTACAGCTGTATTGTACACTGTATTTACCGCTTCAAGATTTTCGGTTAGCATCGCACGTTCGTTCATCTGAATGACGTTATCAATATAGGTGAAATCACGAGAATTTTCACCTGTTCCGTTGATGGTTGGGCTTTCGTGTTGTATCAATAATTTTGTAAACAACGGAATCACAGCAGCGTACGCCCCACGCGTGTTTTGACGACGCCCAAACACATTAAAATAACGTAAGCCAATAATCTCCATACCATATGTTTTAGCAAAAACATCGGCATACAACTCATTCACATATTTGGTTACCGCATAAGGTGATAAGGGTTTTCCAATGATGTCTTCTACTTTTGGTAAAGCTTCGGAATCGCCATAAGTAGATGAACTTGCGGCATAAATCATACGTTTAACACCGCCATCCCTAGCCGCTACCAACATATTTAAAAACCCAGAAACATTGACTTCATTGGAAGTGATAGGATCGTTTACCGAACGAGGAACTGAACCCAATGCTGCCTGATGCAACACATAATCCATTCCTTCAACTGCTTTATGACATGTTTCTATATCACGAATATCGCCTTCTATCAATTCATAATTAGCATTATCTAAAAATTCTTCGATATTATGACGATATCCAGTAGAGAAATTATCTAAACATCTTACAAAATAACCTTTGTTTAAAAAATACTCCGTTAGATTAGAGCCAATAAAACCTGCTCCTCCTGTAATTATTATTTTTTTCATCATAATTTTTAATTATTCTCCACCAATGGTATAAAGAACAAAACCATTCTCTTTTAAACTTTTACCATCTAAAACATTTCTACCATCAAACACAAACGCCGGCTTATACATATTGTCATAAATATTTGACCAATCATACGTTTTAAATTCATCCCATTCGGTAAGAACTGCCACGGCATGTGCTTTGTTGCACGCTTCATAAGGATCATTTACCACCTTTAGCAATCGGCGATTTTCTTCAGGAGAGCGTGTACCTAAATAGTCTAAATCGGCATAAATTTTTTCAGCTGGTACCTTTGGATCGTATACGGTAATAAATGCTTCTTCCTCTAGCAAGTGATCTGCAACATAAATGGCAGCAGACTCACGCGTGTCATTGGTGTCTTTTTTGAATGCCCACCCCAAAAAGGCGATATTCTTACCGTTTACGGTATTATACAATGTTTTAATAATATTATCGGAAAAGCGCTCCTTCTGATGATCGTTCATAATGATAACCTGCTCCCAATAATCTGCGACTTTATGCAAATTATAAGAACGGGCAATATAAACCAAGTTCAAGATGTCTTTTTGAAAGCAAGATCCGCCAAAACCGACTGATGCTTTGAGAAACTTAGCGCCGATACGACTGTCTTTTCCAATAGCATACGCCACTTCATTCACATCTGCTCCTGTTACTTCGCATAATTCTGAAATGGCATTGATACTTGAAACTCTTTGCGCTAAAAAAGCATTTGCTACTAATTTAGACAATTCTGAAGACCATAGATTTGTAGTAATGATTTTCTCTTGAGGCACCCAAGTGCCATAAATGTTTACCAAAGCTTGAATAGCTTCTTCATTTTCACCACCAATTAATACCCGATCCGGGTTTTGTAAATCTTGAATAGCAGTTCCTTCTGCCAAGAATTCTGGATTTGAGAGAATATGGAAATTAACACCATTACCTGTATTGTGCAAAATGCTTTTTAAAGCTTCTGCGGTACGTACCGGTAAGGTTGATTTTTCTACCACAATTTTATCATTTGTAGCAACTGCAGCAATCTGACGGGCACATAATTCAATGAATTTTAAATCGGCAGCCTGTCCTTTACCCTTTCCATAAGTTTTGGTGGGTGTGTTTACAGAAATAAAAATCATATCTGCTTGTTGAATTGCCTGTTCTACATCTGCAGAAAAGAAAAGATTTCTACCACGAGCTTCTGAGACAATCGCATCAAGCCCAGGTTCATAAATAGGTAATTTAGATAAATCACTATCATTCCACGCTGCTATACGTGCTTCATTTAGATCAACAACTGTAACAGTGATGTCAGGGTTTTTCTGAGCGATTACCGACATCGTTGGGCCGCCCACATAACCTGCACCAATACAGGTGATATTTTTTATTTGTTTCATTATTTTAAACTACAATAACTTTATTAAAACTATTCAATTTTACAATTTTATTATTTAAGCCTTATCAAATACTCTCCATACCCACTTTTCTTTAGTGGTTCGGCAGCTTTTATTAATTGTTCTTTATTGATGTAGCTCATGCGGTAGGCTACTTCTTCAATGGCGCCGATTTTCATACCTTGGCGTTCTTCGATGACCTGCACAAACTGCCCCGCTTGCATTAAGGATGCAAAGGTACCAGTATCTAACCAAGCAGTGCCACGATCGAAAACGCCTACACGCAATTTGCCTTGTTTTAAATATTCTTTGTTTACATCGGTGATTTCGTATTCACCACGCGCTGATGGTTGGATATTTTTAGCAATCTCCACCACCGAATTGTCGTAAAAATACAATCCTGGAACTGCGTAGTTTGATTTGGGTTGCGCTGGTTTTTCTTCAATGGATAATACGTTGTTATCCGCATCAAATTCTACCACTCCGTAACGTTCCGGATCGTGTACCGGATATGCAAATACTACGCCACCATCTTCTTTGGTACAGTCTTGCAGCAACTTGCTCATACCACTGCCATAGAAAATATTATCGCCCAATACCAAGGCTACTTTATCATCACCGATAAATTTTTCACCAATCACAAATGCTTGTGCCAAACCATTAGGTTCGGGTTGCTCGGCATATTCAAAACGGCAACCGATTTGAGAGCCATCGCCTAATAATTTTTTAAAATGCGGTAAATCATGCGGTGTGGAAATGATTAATATTTCATTGATCCCTGCCAACATTAGGGTTGATAACGGATAATAAATCATTGGTTTATCATACACCGGCATTAACTGTTTGCTAACTGCTAACGTTAAAGGGTGTAAACGGGTTCCTGACCCACCAGCTAATATGATTCCTTTCATTCTTTGTTGCTATATGGTTATATAGTTAAAAGGGTATAAAGTTAAATTTGTATAACTACCCCCATTCGGTACTTCTATAGTTCGACAAACTCACTAACCACAAGCTCAGTGACCGAGCTCAGAAACCGAAGATTAGTGCTTGACTTTAATTTATTTTGTTATTCAGCTAGTTTTGTTATTTCCTTTTCGATTACTTCTTTGCGTAAACCAGAGCTTGAAAAACGGTGGTCTCTGCTATTGTAATACAGCTCAATACCTTTTTCTTCGCAGTAGGTTCGACCTGTAAAATTCTTATCTTTATATTCATCACCCAAAATACGCAGATCGATTTTAAAAGAACGCAAAATATCTTCTAAATCTTGTTCGGTGGCATACGGAACTACCTCATCTACAAACGAACACGCCTTTAACTGAATGTAGCGTTCTACCACTGTTTGAACCGGGCGGTTTTTTTCCGGACGGTCAATAGTAGGGTCGGTTTGTAATCCACAAATCAAGTAATCGCACTGACGCTTGGCATCTTCCAGCATTTTGATATGACCAGCATGCAATAAATCGAATGCACTAAAAGTAATTCCTATTTTCATAAACTTTTTTTTAATTAATACATTAAGCAAACTTTTCATAAAGCAATACCGTTCAACCTATCGAACTTTTATAACTAGAATCGTTTGCGCTTATTTGTCCTTCACCCCCAAACAGTACAATGCCGTCTTTTGAGAGTGGTTTGTTGTAATAAAAACAAATACTGCGGTGGGCAATATCTTTTATTTTAGGGATGATGTTTTCGGTGTATTCCGTATTGATGTCGGTGCCCACAATGTTTATTTCAATGGTGCCGCTATCAATGCCTTTGGCGTAATCACCGATTAATTCAATCTGCTTTACATCGCCCATGCGCTCTAAAATCTGCTCTACAATGGCATCTAACCCTAAATATTTGTGCACCACTTGTTGCAATAATTGAAACATGGGGTGTTTGGTATTGGCATTGTAGGCAATTTTGTTGCTTACTTCTTTTTTTTGCAAATATCCGGCTTCCGATAAATGGTTCAACTCTTTCCGAATGGCATTGGTTGACTCGTTAAACTCGGATGCCAAACCTCGCAAATGCCCTGAATTGGCGGAAGTTACAAAAAACTTTACCAATAGCTTTACACGGGTTTTTGAGGTAATTAATGATTCTAACATATACATTGCCCAAATGAGCAGTAAAGGTACTCGTTTTTTGTTAATGAACAAATTTTTGCTAAAAGTTTTACGATTTGGTAATGTGTTTTTTTTTACTGTATAGCGTATGAATGTATATTGTATGTCCGGGTGATGTGGTTGATAGCGCCATTCGTGGGATTCTTTTAATCTGGGGTTGATTTGTTTAAAGTTTAAGGTTTAAAGTTTGAATGAAACACTAATTCTTGTTTTGAAGCTGAAAAACTCCCCCTTTGAAGGGGGATTAAGGGGGATGTAATTTTTGTCTGTATATTGTATGAATGTATAGTGTATGTTTGGGTGATGTGGTTGATAGAGCCATTCGTGGAAATTTTTTAATCTGGGGTTGATTTGTTTAAAGTTTAAAGTTGTAGTGAAATGCGGATTCGACTGTTTACTTATATTTTTTTACATTATACAACAATACAGTTTACAATATACATTTGTGTATTATAAATATTGCAACATCCCCCCTGCCCCCCTTCAAAGGGGGAATATTTGCAGTTTTGTTTTTAGTTTGGGATTATAAAAAAGTTACTTTAAACTGGAAGTTTTAATAGGAACTACCATCTTATTTTGAAGCTGAAAAACTCCCCCTTTGAAGGGGGATTAAGGGGGATGTAATTTTTGTCTGTATATTGTATAAATGTATAGTGTGTGTCTGGGTGATGTGGTTGATAGCGCCATTCGTGGCAATCTTTTAATCTGGGGTTGATTTGTTTAAAGTTTAAAGTTGCAGTGAAATGCTGATTCGACTGTTTACTTATATTTTTTTACATTATACAACAATACAATTTACAATATACACATAATTTTTTTTCGGTATAGTGTATGAATGTATAGTGTATGTGCGGGTGATGTGGTTGATAGAGCCATTCGTGGGATTCTTTTAATCTGGGGTTGATTTGTTTAAAGTTTAAGGTTGCAGTGAAAAGCGGATTTGACTGTTTACTTATATTTTTTTCACATTATACAACAATACAATTTACAATATACACATAATTTTTTTTCGGTATAGCGTATGAATGTATAGTGTATGTCTGGGTGGTGTGGTTGATAGAGCCATTCGTGGAAAAATTTTAATCTGGGGTTGATTTGCCTTTAAAAATTATTTTAATTGTTAGTTTTACATGTTGGTTAATGAAAAACCTTGATAATCTATTTGATAATTTTTAAACTGTGATTGTAAGTTTTGTGTTTTTTCTTTTAATTTTTTTATATCTATTTTATTCTGATTTCTCTTAACTTCTCCAAAAAGTACTTTTTTATCCAAATCGTTAACAGCCACTATGTCAATTTCATTTTGATTATTACGCTCCCAATACGATCCAATATTATTGTAGCTTTTAGTATCACTTAATTTTTCAATAAAATACCGCTCTAATATTTTTCCGCTGTATACAGCATAATCACGTTGAATAATATTTTTAACATATTCTAAATTACCTATTTCTACCGCACTGCGGTATTTATAAATGAATCTGAACCAAAATTGAAGAAAATTATCTTCTATGCTGTATTTTACACTTCTACTATTTGGTTTTGCCAAGATTGGACGTGTTTTTTTTATAAGTCGATATTCATTTTCCAAACGATCTAGGAAACCTCCTGTTTGCATTTCCATAATCGATTCTATTTCTGTTCTAGACGTTTTGCCTGAAGCAATTAGGCTTAAGATTGAAAAATAGTTACCATAATCTTTACCAAATTCGTCAATCAATACATTTTTTCCTTCTTCTAAAAACAAAGAGTTTTCTGTAAGTATCTCTTCTAAAATAGCTTCAAGTGAAAATGCTTTGGCCTGTACCAGCAATTCTACATACTTTGCAACGCCACCGGTAAAAAGAAAAAATGCCAGTAGATCTTCGTTTGAATAGTTGGGTGAGTAATCATTGAGAATCTCTTTTAATGTTGCAAGATTAAAAGCTTTAAGATATATTCTTTGTGTTGCTCTTCCAAAAAGCGGTTCTTTAGCATTTTCGAAAATACGCATCATCATAGAATATACAGAACCACATAAAATTAAGTTTATTTTACTGTACGATTTATTAGCATCCCATATGTGCTGCATTTCAGAATATACGGACGGATTTACCGAAGTGAATTCTTGAAACTCATCAATTATCAATGTAAAGCGCCGCGTTTTTGATAATTCCATTAAAAAGCCAAATATTTCTTTAAATGTTTTTATTTCACCAAAAACAGGTATATTCAACACTTGCTTGATTTCATCTACAAACTCTGCACAAAGCAATACTTCACTTTTTTTTGCAATAAAAAAATATAAACATTCCGATTTTTCTGTAGCTTTAATTAATAAACTAGTTTTTCCGATACGTCGCCTACCTACCACAAAGGTCATTTGAGCGGCTTCAGCAGAACGATCGCTTATATTTCTTAGTTTGTTAAGTTCTTTATCTCTGTTATAAAATTTCATAATATCGCAATACGAATTACAGTAATGTAGATTACAATAACAAAAATACAAAAATAATTTGTATGAATAGTAAGATATCACTTTTATTCAGGTAAATAAATACGGTTAGATCAGAAAAATGGTTTTACTTGATGTATATTGTATATTGTATATAGTATTTTGTATCACACCCATCCGAAAGTTGGATAAAAAAAAGTGCCTGAGAATGCTTTACTTTGAAAAACATCTCAACTTTTTTCAACGATGGCATTATTCAGGCGTTCCAAAAATACAAATAAACCGTTACTTGGTCAAATTATTCAATTAATTCCCAAACATTTACTTAATAACGAAATCCGTAAGCACCAATCAGACAAAGGTTGCCTTAGAATTTTTCTGTAACAAATTAATAAAATGACAATGAAGAAAGTTTTATATACCTTTCCAAAATTCATCAGTTAAATAAAAAACGGTATCAATGAAGTATAAAATATCATTTTGTGTAGAACATTTTCATCATGTAAATCTTCCAATATGATTCCTATTTCCTTATTGATATAATCATTGTTACGGTTATTATAAAAACCATTTGCAGTCAAAAAACTTTTTACCTTATCTAAATCGGTTACAGATGTAACAGAAACATAGTTTTGCTGCACAACCGCATATAAAACATTATTATCTTTAGTAAATCCTTTTAATTCATAAGCTGTATCGGCGAAAAAGAAATTATGAAGAAGTAAATTAAATAAATAATCTCGCCAAGAACTATAATAAAAAGCGTCGTTTAATTTTAATACATATTCGCTATCTTTCAGATAAACCTTTTGTTCAGCTCCCTCACTTACATACTGCGAAAAATCAATGTTATTAATCCACAAATGATTTGCGGTTATATAACTTTCTAAGACCTTTGTTTCTTGTTCTTTGAAAGACTTTTCAACTTCAGTTGTTGTGCTTGCTTGCGTGCCATTGCTAAGGTAACTGGTAATTGCTTGGATAACTGTTCCAAACCTAACTTGGCTCTTTCCTGAAAGGATATGGTATAATTCATGTTTCAAACTATTTTGCATCTACAAATATAAAGAATATTTTTATTTCACTAAAAGAGATGATTCAATGGATAAATGTGAATTTGCTGATAAACAAATGATTCGCTGAAATAAATCTAGTTCAGAATGCAATATGTAGAAATTATTTATATATGGTTTATTTGTTTAAAGTTTTGTTTGCTGTATAACGTAAAATGTATATTGTATGATCGGGTGATGTTGTAAGTAGCGTAATTCGTGGAAAACCATTAATTTGTCGCGAATTGGTTTAAAGTTTAAGTTTGTTGTGAAATGCGGATTCGACTGTTTACTTATATTTTTTTACATTATACAACAATACAGTTTACAATATACATTTGTGTATTATAAATATTCTAACATCCCCCCTGCCCCCCTTCAAAGGGGGAATATTTGCAGTTTTGTTTTTAGTTTGGGATTATAAAAAAAGTTACTTTTAAACTGGAAGTTTTAATAGGAACTACCATCTTATTTTGAAGCTGAAAAACTCCCCCTTTGAAGGGGGATTAAGGGGGATGTAAGTATCATGAAATCAAAGTGATTTATTATTTTTACATTATGAAAAACAAAATTATTCCTTACAATCAAAGGCTAACAGAGTACGCTCGATATCTCAGGAATAACAGCACGTTAGCTGAAATATTATTGTGGCAAAAAATAAAAAGAAAAGCCCTTTCGGTAGAATTCCATAGACAAGTACCTATGCTCAATTACATTGTTGACTTTTATTGTCATGAATTGATGTTGGCAATAGAAATTGATGGAAATAGCCATGATTTTAAATATGAATACGATACTAATCGTCAAGGTGAACTTGAAAGATGGGGTGTGCAGTTTATTCGTTTCACTGACGTGGAGGTAAAAAAAGAAATTTTTAGTGTTATTTTAGCAATTGAACAGCAAATTGAACAACTTAAAAATTAAATCTACATCCCCCCTGCCCCCCTTCAAAGGGGGAATATTTACAGTTTTGTTTTTAGTTTGGGATTATAAAAAAGTTACTTTTAAACTGGAAGTTTTAATAGGAACTACCATCTTATTTTGAAGCTGAAAAACTCCCCCTTTGAAGGGGGATTAAGGGGGATGTAATTTTTGTCTGTATATTGTATAAATGTATAGTGTGTGTCTGGGTGGTGTGGTTCATAGCGGAATTTGTGGGAATATTTTAATCTGGGGTTGATTTGTTTAAAGTTGAGTGAAAAAGCTGATTTAAGTTGTCTTTTGCGTTAGGGATGGAAGTGGATAGCCCACAGCGAGGAGGCACGACGAGCGAGGACTTGGAACAAACAGCCCGACCCGACTATTTGAAAGGATGGTTTGTTTTGCACATAGTGTAATCAAATTAAATTTTGCTCTTGAAACGAAAATGGAGGGGAACGCCCTGAACAAAATCAAAAAAACTCACCTGATTGCCAGATGAGTTCTCTTTTAACTATATAACTAAATAAAAAAACTATAAAATTAGCATGGCATCACCATACGAATAAAATTTATATCCTTCTTTTACGGCTTCGTCGTATGCCTTCATCATTAAATCGTGACCTGTAAATGCAGAAATCATCATTAATAAGGTTGATTTGGGCATGTGGAAGTTGGTTATCATACAATCGGCTATGCTGAAATCGTATGGTGGAAAGATGAACTTGTTGGTCCAACCTTGGTATGGATTTAGTGTGTGGCTCGATGAAACAGAGCTTTCTAAGGCACGCATAGAGGTGGTACCTACGGCACAAACTTTACTTTTTTTAGCTTTTGCGTTGTTTACCACATCACAGGCTTCTTGGGTAATGATTAATTCCTCTGAATCCATTTTGTGTTTTGATAAATCTTCTACTTCCACCGGGTTAAAGGTTCCTAAACCTATATGCAGCGTGATTTTTGCAAAATCAATGCCTTTTATTTCTAATCTTTTTAATAAATGCTTAGAAAAGTGCAAACCTGCTGTGGGTGCTGCTACGGCGCCTTCTTCGGTTGCATAAATGGTTTGGTAACGGTCTTCGTCTTCTGGGGTTACATCGCGGTTGATGTATTTTGGTATGGGAGTTTCTCCTAATTCGCGTAATTTTAAACGAAATTCTTCATACGAACCATCGTACAAAAAGCGTAGGGTACGTCCGCGCGATGTGGTGTTATCAATCACTTCGGCTACTAATGAATCATCATCGCCAAAATATAATTTATTTCCTATACGAATTTTTCGGGCTGGATCTACTAAAACATCCCAAAGGCGTTGCTCTGAATTTAATTCGCGCAATAAGAACACTTCGATACGTGCACCGGTTTTTTCTTTATTACCATACAAACGTGCCGGAAAAACTTTGGTGTTGTTTAGAACCATTACATCGCCTTCATCGAAATAATCGATTAAATCTTTGAACAACTTGTGTTCAATGGTACCTGTTTTGCGGTTTACTACCATTAAGCGAGATTCATCGCGGTTTTCAGCAGGAAATTCTGCTAATAATTCGGTTGGTAAATTAAAATTAAAATTTGATAACTTCATACAAAAAAGTCCGTTTTAGTTGCGCTTAATCAAAAAAATTAAGTGTGCAAATATACGACTTGCAGATAGCCTTTGTCAAGTAAATACCGATATATTTTAAAAAACAAAAACAAATTGTTGATTATCAACCTTTTAAACAACTCTTAATATCGCTCCAAAAATCGGGATATGATTTTGAAACAACTTCGGCATTTTTAATTTCTAAAGATTGTTTTAAAGCTAATGGTGCAAATGCCATTGCCATGCGGTGGTCTTGATAGGTTTCTATAGCGATACAATGATTTTGAAAAGTTATAGAATTCGTTAACTGAATGGTATCAACAGAAATGAAAACTTCTGCACCGAATTTCGTTAACTCGTTTTTCAACGCTTGCAATCGATCGGTTTCCTTGATTTTTAGGGTATGTAAACCTGTTAAATCGCAGGTAATACCTAATCCCAAGCAAGTTACAATGATGGTTTGGGCAATATCGGGTGCATCATTCAAATGCAGTTTTATATGTTTTATGGATGGATTTTCAATTTTTGTAAGGATCATCTTTTGGTCTTCAAATGTGGTCTGAACTCCAAATTTTTGATAGATTTCAGCCAAATTGGCATCGCCTTGCAAACTGTGCTGCTTGAAATATCCCAATGTAATTTGCGTATCGGTTTTTGATAAGGCAATAAAACTATAAAAATACGATGCCGAAGACCAATCTGATTCTACCGTAAACGTATCTTTTGCAAGTTTTTCGGTAAATGGAATTTTTATGATATTATCGTGAAATGATGCTTTAATTCCTAATGCTTGCAACACCGAAAGTGTCATTTTTATATACGGAATAGACGTAACAGTGCCTTTTAATGCTATTTCGAGTCCGTTTGGTAAACTTGCCCCAATCAGCATTAGCGAGGTAATGTATTGGCTGCTTACATTGGCATCAATTAAAACTTTATTGCTATGAATTTTTCTGCCGATTATTTGTAAGGGCGGAAAACCGTCATCTTTTAAATAGGAAATATCGCATCCTAACTGTTTAAGGGCTTCGACCAAAATTTTAATTGGCCGTTGGTGCATTCTGCTTGATCCTGAAAGCACTACTTCTACCCCTTCTTGAATTGCAAAATAGGCTGTTAAAAAGCGCATGGCTGTACCGGCATGATGCACATTGATTTCGTTTGATGTTCCAACTGCCTGCAAAGCATTTTTCATTACTTCTGAATCGTCTGAATTGGATGCATTTTCAATTTTTAGATTTGGATACAATGCTTGAAGCAAAAGCAATCTATTGGTTTCGGATTTAGAACCCGAAATGATGATTTCCCGATTACTTATAAATTCACTTTTATGGAGCAAGAGGTTGTACATAGCTTTTGTGTAGCGTAATTTTAACCAAAAATACTAAACTATTTACAAAAAAAATCGGGCAAATAGCCCGATTTTCTGTTTTATTAATTGCAATTAGGTATTAAAAGTTTTTAGAAATACCAATGTTTACCGTTTTTCCAAAGTTGAAATCAAAACCAGATGATTTTACAGATGGTGTAGTATCAGTTGTCATTGAGTTGTATTGAAGACCGCCGATTGAGAAGTTTAAACCAAAGCTGTTTTTCATGTTGATAAACAAAGCTGGAGTAATCCCCGCGTAAAAACCATTTGCTTTTAATGATGTTGCAGGCATTCCAGTAACGGTGTTTTCTGCTTTAGCTGTTTGGTAACCAGCAGAAACATCAGCAAAAACAGCAAATAAATCGCTTAACGGTTGTGTGTAACGATAAAATGCACCGATTTTGAACATGTTTTCTGTGTATTCTGAAACTGAAGTAGTTGTACCAACCATCGTAGATGTTTCGTCTTTTGAATTTGCAATAGACGCTTGTAAACCAACCGTCATGTTTTCGTTGAATTGGTAACCAACTGTTGGTGAAAATTCAAATGTTGAATATTTATTATCTCCCACTTTTTCAGAAGTAATTCCAACATTACCGCCCACTAAAATAGTTCCTTCTTGTGCATTTGCCATACCTGTTACAGCAATTGCCAACATTAACATGATTTTTTTCATTTTTTTCTTTTTTTAAATTTGGTGCAAATGTATTCTGTTTTTTAAATAAATTGATATTTTTTTGCAATATGGGCGCAAAATAACATATTTATAGTACACGTTTTTTAGCAACAATTACTCCTTTTTTAAAGAAAGAAAATTTTATTTTAGCTTTTGATTGTTGTGATGACGGTCGTGGTCGCGGTTGGTTTTTAAATCCATTTTTTTATCGAAAGCTTCCTGCAAGTTTACACCCGTTTGATTTGCCAAACACAACACTACAAAAACCACATCAGCCAATTCTTCGCCTAAATCTTTGTTTTTATCGCTTTCTTTTTCAGATTGTTCGCCATATCTGCGGGCAATAATTCGGGCTACCTCTCCTACTTCTTCTGTAAGTTGTGCCATATTTGTTAGTTCGTTGAAATAACGAACACCGTGTTCTTTTATCCAATTGTCAACTTCGAGTTGTGCGTTTTTAATGTTCATATTATAATTAATTCTGTTTTTTAAAAATTCGTGGTTTTATTAATCGATCATATATATAAAGTAGTAATAAAAAAATTAAATATTTACCTATTAAATTATACCAGCACAATTCTTCGCCGTTTAAGGCGCATTGAATTTCATTATAACTCATTAAAAATGAAACTACAATATATATTAAGGTATATAAAAAGAGTTTTTTTAGCATTATTCTTTATTCTTGGTATCAATGATTATGGTAACAGGTCCATCGTTTATAAGGCTTACTTTCATATCTGCACCAAATTGTCCGGTTTGAACCTTTTTTCCTACTGATTTTTCAATCGATTTAATAAAAGCTTCGTATAACGGAATGGCGATAGGTGGTTTTGATGCTTTAAGATAAGAAGGTCGGTTGCCTTTTTTGGTTGATGCATGCAAGGTAAACTGACTTACGACAATGATATCTCCATTTACATCTTTAACCGATTTATTCATTACTTCATTTTCATCGTTAAAAATACGTAGTTGGGCAATTTTTGCAGTTAACCAATCAATATCATCTTGCGTATCGGCATCTTCAATTCCGACTAAAATCAATAATCCTAAACCAATATTGGCTACTTTTTCATTGTTTATGGTTACCGAAGCTTGCGAAACTCTTTGAATTACTGCTCTCATTTATTCGTCGGTTTTTTTTCCGTTGCCATACACGTCGGTTCGGTAATTGTCTTCATCACCCTCTAAAATTTGGATGTAGCTTTTATAACGCGACCATGAAATTTCATCGTTATCTAATGCGTCTTTTACCGCACAATATGGTTCTTCTCTATGCAAACAATTGTTGAACTTGCATTGATCTTTTAATTTAAAAAACTCCGGGAAATAATCGCCCACTTCTTGTGGTTCCATATCTACGATTCCAAAACCGCGAATTCCGGGTGTATCAATAATTTTTGCATTAAAACTTAAATCATACATTTCGGCAAAAGTGGTGGTGTGCTGTCCTTGTTGGTGCTGTTCGGAAATTTCTTTTGTTTTTAAATTCAAACCCGGTTCCAAAGCATTCACCAATGTAGATTTCCCTACACCCGAATGACCAGTAAACATGGAAACTTTATCAGTCATTTCTGCTTTTAACTTTTCTAAACCTTTGTCCTCTACAGCCGAAACCCGCAAGCATCTATAGCCAATACTTTCATATATATATTGCAAATACAATTGATCATTCAGAGTTTCTTCTGAAAAAGTATCTACTTTATTAAAAACCAAAACCGCTTCAATATCATATGCTTCGGCTGTTACCAACAAACGGTCGATAAAACTGGTGGTGGTAACGGGATTATCAATCGTAACCAAAATAAAAAGCAAATCTATGTTTGATGCAATGATATGAACCTGCTTAGACAAGTTTACCGATTTGCGAATTAAGTAGTTTTTGCGCTCGTGAATTGTGGTGATGATGCCTGTGACGGTATCGGCAGTGTTGTCTAACTCAAAATCTACCTTGTCGCCAACAGCAATTGGGTTGGTACTTTTAATACCTTGCATTCTAAATTTTCCTTTAATTCTACATTCATAAAAAACATTGGTATCCGCTTTTACGGTGTACCAACTGCCTGTAGATTTATAAACAATTCCGGTCATTTTTTAAGATACAATTTAGAATTTTCACAAATATACTATTTCTAAATAAACAACACTTATTCTGTTTCTATTTAAATCAATCCTGATACAAATAAGCAGCCATTTTAGATTGATAATTGTACTGTTTTCAGATATATTTTGTTGGAATCGAATGAAATTTGGCAACAAAAAAAGACTGCCATGCAGTCTTTATATAATTATTGAAATCGTATATTAGTATTTGTAACCAATTCCTTTTTTAATGTTTTGAGAACCTCCTAAAGCATTTGAATTGGCACCAACAGTAGATTTGTCTGAAGTCATTAATACAAAGGGGCAACCTTCTTTAGCAGCCGCCATTTTTAATTTTTTTTCGGCTTTTCTATCACCTGTGTTTCCGCTGTGATAATTAATTAAGCTTGTTTTACCTCTAAGTTCATCTACTTTCTTCAATCCTGCAATGTAAGCTTTGTCTTCTAATATCACTACTTTTTCCCAATCGTCTTCGGAAGATACTACAATTTTTTCTGTCATCTCTTCTACTCTTCCGCTTTTTCCATATACAATCTTTTCAATTGCATATTTACTAATCACGTTTTCTGCTTCTTCACCATCGTAAACAAAGGTAATTGTGTACTCTTCATTTCTAAGCACTTTCCCTTGAAGTGTTTCTCCATTATGTTTTTTAACCGCATCTGTTTGCGCATTAACAATTGTTGTTACCAATAAAACAACAAGCATCAAGATTTTTTTCATTTTTTTAAAAATTTTAGTTGGCTATATTACAACTTTTTTTTGATTTTTAAAACTGCTATTTTCTGTTGATTATATGGTCTTGTCTGGTGATGCTTTCATCGTGTATTGCCTTGAATAATGAGGTGATGAATGCTTCGCCCAATTTATTTTCCTTGCCTTCGCGACTCATTTTTATTAATACTTCTTGCCAGCGTTCTGGTTGCAAAACGGCTACGTTTTTGGCTTTTTTAAGCATTCCTATTTCATCGGCAATTTGCATGCGATCTTTTAATAAACGTAAAATTTGAGTATCAATTTCATCAATTCGGGTTCTAAAAAGTTGCATTTCGTGTACATACGAATCTTCTTCGTTCACTAAATCGCGCTGCACTAAATTTGAAACAATGGCAATTAATTGCGCCGGAGTTACTTGTTGTGCGGCATCACTCCATGCTAAATCGGGTGTGCAATGCGTTTCAATCATCAATCCGTCGAAATTTAGATCCAAAGCTTTTTGAGCTACTTGTTCAATCAAATCGCGATTTCCCGTGATGTGCGATGGATCATTAATCAATGGAATTTCCGGAAAGCGAATCTGTAAATCAATAGGAATTTGCCATTCGGGTGTATTGCGGTATTTTACTTTTTCATAGCTTGAAAATCCGCGGTGGATAAACCCTAATTTTTGAATTCCGGCATTCTGTAAACGCTCAAAACCACCAATCCAAAGGCTTAAATCAGGATTTACTGGATTTTTTATAAAAACGATTTTATCGGTTCCCTGCAACGCATCGGCAATTTCTTGCACCGCAAAAGGATTCACAGTGGTTCTTGCACCAATCCACAGCACATCGATACCGTGGGCTAATGCCAATTCCACATGCTCTGCAGTGGCAACTTCGGTAGCCAAAAGCATTCCAGTCTCTGCCTTTACTTGTTGCAACCATTTTAAACCAATAGCACCAACACCCTCAAAACCGCCTGGACGTGTTCGTGGTTTCCAGATACCAGCACGGAAAACAGTTGCGGTATTTTTTATTTCATGCGCAATTTGAAGCACTTGATCAGGTGTTTCTGCACTGCACGGACCTGCGATTAATAAAGGGTTATTGCCCGATAATTCTTTAAACCACAAAGCTTTTTCGTTCACTTTTGTCATATTACAAATTTACAGATATTTCGGTAATATTATTAATTATTTAAGTTGTTATATTCCTTAACCCCTGGTGCATTATTAAACGAGATTAATTTTTAGGTTGTTAATATTTCTATTAAACACAAATTTATTCAAATATTGAATAGTTGTCAGTGTTGTAATTTTAGCCAGAATTCTTTTTTAAAATCCTTCAAAGGTCTTTGCGTAACTTCTTCTAATCATAAATTGGTCACACAATTGTGAGAACAGAGTTTCAATTCTTTTTCTATATTTTTTGAAATGATAAAATTGAGGTTTATAACCTTTTTGATTTTTTCTTTTCGGAGTTTCTAATTGGATATTGACCTGGTTAAATAAATCAAGTTGAATGGTTTGTGAAAGATAACCTTTATCTCCAAGTAAAACACAATCAGACATTTGCTTTCTTATATCCTGCAAATAATGAATATCGTGGACAGAGGCAGGAGATAAATCAAAACTTTGAAAAACACCAGAAATTGAGCAAACAGCGTGTAATTTATAGCCATAAAAATGTAAATTTTGTGAAGCACAAAATCCCTTGTTGGGAATGGCATAATCGACCTCCTTACATATTTTACTTCTGGAAGAACGTGTTATTTTACACACTTCCAAGGGCATACTATCGACCACAAAATAGTTTTCAAACTCATTAAATTTTTTTACCATTTTCATTCTGATTTCTTCGATAAATGGAAATAATTTTCTTTTTCTTCTGTTGTAAACACTTCGCTCAATTTTAGATTCAATTTCAAAACCCTTAATTTCTCTAAATAGCTGATGTTCAGAATCAATCGATTTAAATTCTGACAAGATTATTAAACTAAACCCCTGGTGCATTATTAAACGAGATTAATTTTTAGGTTGTTAATATTTCTATTAAACACAAATTTATTCAAATATTGAATAGTTGTCAGTGTTGTAATTTTAGCCAGAATTCTTGTTTTAAATCCTTCAAAGGTCTTTGCGTAATTTCTTCTAATCATAAATTGGTCACACAATTGTGAGAACAGAGTTTCAATTCTTTTTCTATATTTTTTGAAATGATAAAATTGAGGTTTATAACCTTTTTGATTTTTTCTTTTCGGAGTTTCTAATTGGATATTGACCTGGTTAAATAAATCAAGTTGAATGGTTTGTGAAAGATAACCTTTATCTCCAAGTAAAACACAATCAGACATTTGCTTTCTTATATCCTGCAAATAATGAATATCGTGGACAGAGGCAGGAGATAAATCAAAACTTTGAAAAACACCAGAAATTGAGCAAACAGCGTGTAATTTATAGCCATAAAAATGTAAATTTTGTGAAGCACAAAATCCCTTGTTGGGAATGGCATAATCGACCTCCTTACATATTTTACTTCTGGAAGAACGTGTTATTTTACACACTTCCAAGGGCATACTATCGACCACAAAATAGTTTTCAAACTCATTAAATTTTTTTACCATTTTCATTCTGATTTCTTCGATAAATGGAAATAATTTTCTTTTTCTTCTGTTGTAAACACTTCGCTCAATTTTAGATTCAATTTCAAAACCCTTAATTTCTCTAAATAGCTGATGTTCAGAATCAATCGATTTAAATTCTGACAAGATTATTAAACTAATTAATTCAATATCAGATAGTTTAGGCTTTATTGGTTTAAAATATAAATTCTCTTTTTCCGAAATTTTCCGCAATTCCTTCAAAATTAATTTGTAACTTGCTTCTAAGTTGCTCATGATTGTATTTGATTGTCAGTCAATACAATATACTACTTTTTTGTATCTTGAGCAACTTTTTATATAATGCACTACGGGTTAAACTAATTAATTCAATATCAGATAGTTTAGGCTTTATTGGTTTAAAATATAAATTCTCTTTTTCCGAAATTTTCCGCAATTCCTTCAAAATTAATTTGTAACTTGCTTCTAAGTTGCTCATGATTGTATTTGATTGTCAGTCAATACAATATACTACTTTTTTGTATCTTGAGCAACTTTTTATATAATGCACTACGGGTATTCCTTATTAATTTAATTAAAAAACCCCAACAAAGTTTAATACTTTAATGGGGTTGAATCATTAAAAATTATTTATAAATAATTCATTATTTTTTAACTACTTTTTTTACAGCCTTACCTTCGTTGGTTTTAACATATAACATATACGTACCCGAGGCTAAATCTGAAATATTCAATTGTATTTCGTTTTCGTTATTAAATTTTTGTAACTTAACATTCTTTCCACTTACATCATAAAGTTCTATCTCTTCAACACCTATGTTTTCGTTGTTGGTTATGGTAACGATATCTGATGCAGGATTTGGAAAAATATTAAATTTAGACGTTAAAAATTCATCAACATTTAAATAAGAAGGTAATGTTGGAATGGCAGATATTTTCATGTTATCTATTTTAATAATGGATAATGAATTTAGTGCATATATAGAAAAAGATATACTTTCAGGTTCCAAATTGTGAGAAAAATTTCCATATCCTTGAAGATTGAGTGTTTGCAAATAAAAAAAGACATTATTTGTGTTATAATCTATAAACATCTCTACTTTAATCCAAGCGTCAGATGGAAAAGTAGAAGTATTATATTTTTTCAAGTTAACTTCTGAATTTTTTGGAGATTTAAAATATCTTCCTATCAAATGATTATGAAGCGAACTATATTTTAAATCTATTAAAACTTCATTTTGATGGAGAATACCTCCTTTTGGTCCCTCATTAAATGATCCAGAACCATAAATTTCATATTCATATTTTAAAATATTATTACCCACAATACGGTTTTTCCATAAATTATATAATATACCAGGTACTTGTTGTAAAATTATTTGAGAATAACCACTATTCTGATCTGTTCTTTTCAAAACCAAAACATTTCCTTTTCCTGTTTCAGGCGTGACAAATGCGTTTGAATCCAAATTTAGTGTTTCAACATACCAACCACCTTGCCCAGGTGTTTGCCCGGTAAGATTTGTATTTAAAGTTCCAACCGTATAACCATCAAAATCATCACTCCACAACAATTGTGCATTAGTTGATTGAAAAGTTATTAAAAATAAAATAAAGTAAAGATTTTTCATAAGATTCTTTATTAATTTAACCTATACAAGATAAAACAAAATAAATTGTATAACAAAAAAATACGTATTTTTGTGTAAAACAAAAAATTCTATGTCGATAGAAGTACAAAATATCTCTAAAAACTACGGAACGCAAAAAGCGTTGGATGCGCTTTCTTTCACAGTAAATAAAGGCGAAATTGTAGGTTTTTTGGGTCCAAACGGTGCCGGAAAATCTACTTTAATGAAAATTTTAACCACCTATATCGATGCCGATAACGGAACGGCTGTTGTAAACGGATTTAATGTGCGTACGCAACAAAAAGAGGTTCAAAAATCGATTGGTTATTTACCTGAACACAATCCGCTTTATTTAGATTTATATGTGCGTGAATATTTAGCTTTTAATGCAGATGTTTACAAAGTGGATAAAAAACGTATTAAGGAAGTGATACAGCTTACGGGTTTAACGCCAGAAGCACACAAAAAAATCGGACAATTATCAAAAGGTTACCGCCAACGCGTGGGCTTGGCTACGGCTTTGCTACACGACCCTGAAGTGTTGATTTTAGATGAACCCACGACTGGATTGGATCCAAACCAATTGACAGAAATTCGTGAGCTGATTAAAAACATTGGCAAAAACAAAACGGTTTTTTTATCGACCCATATTATGCAGGAGGTGGAAGCGATTTGCGACCGTGTGCTTATTATTAAAAAAGGGGTGCTTGTGGCCGATAACAAACTGCAACAGATTTTTACCACAGATAATGATCAAGTAATTGAAATTGAATTCGATTTAAAGATTGAAGAGGAATTTATAAAACGTTTGCCTCATTTAAAATCTTATCAAAATATTCACGATATGCAGTGGGAACTAGTTTTTAATGCGGATGCAGACATGCGTGCACAATTATTTGATTTTGCTAAAGAGCTAGATGTGAAAATTTTGTCTATGCAGCTTAAAAATAAAAATCTGGAAACTATTTTTAGAGAAAAAACGATGTAAAAAAATCCCTTTCGGGATTTTTTTATGAACCAAACAAGCGTTTCCAAAAGCTTGGCTTTGCGTTTAACGTTTCGCTCTCATTTTTTTTATTGGTAGGAATCCGGTTCTTGATGAATCACCTTGCGTTCTGCTTTTATTTAAACACCAGATTTTCAATACTGAAACACTTCATTTTTATTTTGCAAGTATAAATAGATGCTATTATTTGTCATTTCCGACATTAAAACACCTGCAGTATATAAAATAAAAAATCCCCAAATGGGGATTTTTATTACTAGCGTTTATTGCTTAGATTTTAGTTTTTCGTTATTTGATCATAGCGATTGAATTCCTGAAACAATTCTAATAATTTCATTGTAGCCGAAACCAAATCGTTTGTTTCTAATAAAAATGAAAAATACAATTGACTATTCTTTGGACTTGTTTCGGTGGTTCGAATACGCTCAATTTGTTTTTGAATAGACTCTTCGATATTAACACTTAAAGTATTTTTGTGTGCTAACGTAATTTCTATTTTAGTAAAATCTTTTGTTTGAAATAACGTATGTACTTCTATAAGCACTTTGTTTAATTCTTGTTCGATGAACTTAATATCTTTGATCTGATTAAACTTCAATTTTTTGTGGTTGTTATCCACATGTGTCATACAGCTTTGAGAAATATATCCTAAAGATTGAATAATATCTTGTAAGTATCCCAACGTATGAACATAGAATTTACTTGCTTCAACAGATGTATCGTCTAAATGCTTGATAAAATAATAAACATTGTCTTTAAGTTTTTCAATCTCTTTTTCGATCTTTTTAACCTTTTTCTTATTGCGCTTTAATGCTACCAAATCTTGGTGCACTAAACCTTCAATAACTTCTGAATAGATAGTGTTTGTATGGTTAATTACTCTTGATATTTGATGAGAACTTTCTGTTATCACTTCTTGAATGGTAACAATATCTTCTTTACTTAGAAGTTTATCTTCTTCTAATTTTTCTTTCTGTTTTGTTTTGTGCGCTCTATGGCTTCTGTACAAGCTAATTCCTAATACTACTAAAACACCAACAAAAGCAAACGTTTCTCCATAATATAAAAGTGTTGCAATGATAACCGAAGTGATAAAAGCCACGATTGCAGTTGCAAACCATCCGCCAATTACATTAAAAACACCTGAAACCCTGTAAACAGCACTTTCTCTATCCCACGCTCTGTCTGCGAACGATGTACCCATTGCTACCATGAAGGTAACGTATGTGGTTGATAAAGGTAATTTTAAAGAGGTTCCTAAAGCAATTAAAATACTAGCAACCATTAAGTTAACCGAAGCGCGAATCATATCGAAAGCTGGTTCTTCCATGCGTTCTTTTTTAGATTTTTTCACTTCTTCTTTAATAAAACGCTGGTCTAATTTTAATTGAAACGATTTAGGAAGCACATAGTTAACCACGTTTCCAAATAGTACTGTTCCACGAACAATAACGCGTGCAATGCCATTTGGGGCAAACTTTTCTTGTCCTTCGCCTTGTCTAGAAAGACTCATTTCGGTTTCTATTACCTTTCGTGCTTTTTTAGAAGTCCACAAGGTGAAAACCATCACTAATCCTGCAAATAACAAATAGTAAAACGGTGCCACGATTTTGTTGTTTGCCAACTCGCTCATCATGTACGAATTAGGATCAGCACCTGCCGATGCAGAGAAAAATTCGTACGATTGAATTGCAGCAATTGGTACACCAATAAAGTTGACTAAATCGTTACCTGCAAAAGCTAAGGCTAAAGCAAATGTTCCAATAAGAATAATAACTTTAAGGATATTTACTTTGAAAACCGTCATTAAAAATTGAGAAATTATCGTCCAGAATACAAAACAAATTCCTAAAATCAATAGTTGATTTCCTTTAATAAAACTAAGCGTTTCTTTATCGATAAACGAAACACCTTTTAAACCTTTTATAAGGATAAAGAAGGAAATAAACGAAATGGCGAATCCACCAAACAGCGCTCCAAATTTTCGGATACGATCTGCCGATTGAAAGGTAAAAATAAGTCGTGAGAAATACTGCACAATACTTCCCAACAAAAAAGAAAGTAGAACCGACAGCAAAATACTTATGACAATTTCAGATGCTTTATCTGTATTTATATAGGAACCTAAGGTGCTTAGCGAATCATCTATCGCCAAAATCTTAATTACCCCTAAACATACAGCCGCACCCAGCAATTCAAATACAATAGACACCGTTGTTGAAGTGGGTAAACCTAATGAATTGAATACATCTAACAGCAAGATGTCTGAAACCATGACGGCGAGAAATATAATCATCACCTCATGAAAGGAAAACATGGAAGGATTGTAAATACCGCTTCTGGCGATTTCCATCATTCCACTTGAAAAAATTGCACCAAACAATATTCCTATCGATGCTACAATCATGGCTGTTTTAAAAGATACCGCTTTAGATCCTAAAGCAGAATTTAAAAAGTTAACAGCGTCATTACTTACTCCTACCGCAATATCTATAATTGCTAAAACTGCAAGAGCAACCAACATAATAATATAAATCTGTTCCATTTATTTTGGATTGCTAATTTTGATGCAAACTTCTTATTATTTTTAATACTGTATGTTAAGTAAACATTATCAATTAAATAAATAATCGTAAATTTTCACTTTTATTTGTAATATACATTTCCTGCGTATAAACGTTCTATTTTTACGGTATCGGGCTTGTTGTACACATAAATATTTCCAACAGATGCAATGGTTCCTTCTAATTTATTTTTTGCAACAACATGAATATTTTGGTTACTGCGGTGATAGGTTTGAACGGTTTTGGCATGCAACAATTTAGCATCAACTGAGCCGTTTGCACCGTATAATTTCACGTCCAAAACATTGGTTTTACCTTTTAAAATAAAATTACCCACCTGATTATCTTCTACCGTTACCGAATTGTTATTTACTTTTAAATCAAAGTTGGTAGATGCACTTTCTTCGTTTGGAATACTTGTTAGCAAATACAAATTTGGATAGCGCAAGGTATCTTTTGAAACCACATGGAACTGCGTACGCGAATTGATTCTCTTCAAAATGGGCGTGTAAATTTTTAAAACTGCGGTTTCATAACTTTTAAGCATTTGGCACGAAACTTCGTTTTTTATAGTGAGAACAGAATCATTTACGGAAAAAGAAAGTGCTTCGATCCTATTTTCAAACGATTGAATTTCCATTTTAAAAGTTGTACTCGGAATTATTTCTGCCGAAACATTCATGGGAATATCAACAGTATGAAATCCTGATAGCTGATGTTGCTGAGAAACAGCATTTCCTTTTTTTGATAAACACGCATCCTCACCGGTACAAGCAGTCAATATCAACAATAATAAAACGATACTTT
This sequence comes from Flavobacterium sp. CBA20B-1, assembly GCF_028473145.1. NCBI lineage: Bacteria > Pseudomonadati > Bacteroidota > Flavobacteriia > Flavobacteriales > Flavobacteriaceae > Flavobacterium > Flavobacterium sp. CBA20B-1. The sequence goes on along the minus strand of NZ_CP092370.1, from coordinate 146,910 downwards.
TTTTCATAATTCTATTTTTTTTCACAGATGCACAGATTTTCATTTAGCCACAGATTTAAGAAACCTTAAACCTTAAACCTTAAACCTTAAACTTTAAACCTTAAACCTTAAATTACAACTTATACCCCACTCCAACTTCAAAAGCTTCGGCTTTCGCAAAATGGGTTTTTAAAGACATAATGCCAAAAACATTTGGAGTGACATAATAGCGCAATCCCAAACGCTGATAAAATGCAGTATTCTTCTTGTATTCATCGTGCACGTAATAACCAATGTTTCCTTCGGCGGTTAGTTTGTTCAAATACCATTCATAGCCCACAAAAAGCCCCACACGTTTCCAATCGGTGTTTTTATCCATTCCTTCTTCCGGAAAAGATGTTGCCAAAAACGGAATCAATTCTTTCATTGACTGCGACAAAAAAACATCTACACCTAATTGTGCCGCTCCGTAATTATTTAACGGTTTTTCAAAAATGGCTGCAATATGATAAAAAGGCTTTTGTCCCATGCCAATTATATGGCTTTCGTTTACGCCCGTTCTAAAAAGTAAATTGTATCTAAAATTTTGCGGATGATTTACAAAGTTGTTGGTCTTGGTGATTTCGTCTTCAGCCGAAAAGTGATAGGTTAAGCCCACATTCAACCCCAAAGTGTTAGTGCTTGTGTTGGGTGATTTAATGGTGGCGTTTGAATGATGCACAAACAAAAAACCAGCATTGATACCTATATTGTTCCAAATGCGAGGTTGGTCATAACTCAACATAAAATAGGTCGATGGCATGAATTTGGAACCATAAGCCACATTGCGAAAATTGGTTTCTTTGTTGTAAGGATTGGTCGCATAAGCCACACCCTGCCCTACGCGAAACTGTAATCTTCGTTGAAAAAAGTAGAAATTATAATGCCCGTAGAAGCCATACAAATCACCCAAAGTTTCGTTGTGATTGTTTTGAGTGTGAAACGAAAAACCCACTTCTGGAAAACGATAGGTGTGATGCCACTCTTTAGAGCCATTTACCCTATGGTTCAGTGAAAACAAGTAACCAGTTGGCTTATTGGTGATTAAATGTTGAATATTGTTGCTGTGTGGCAAAATAGCACCTTTGTAGGTTTGTAACGATACGCTCCAATTTTCTTGACCATTTGCTGAAAAAATAGTCGAAAAGAAAACCAACACACAAATGGTAAATTGCAACCTCAGCAGTATTTTCATCTTAAAACAAACCATTAATTTCGGCATCAATTCTATTAATGATTGCTCCCAAATCTTCCGGATTATCTACAAAATTAATAGGATCTACATCAATAATCAATAATTTACCTTTGGTATAACTCTTAATCCAATCTTCGTAGCGCTCGTTCAGTTTGTTCAAATAATCAATCGATATGGAATTTTCGTATTCGCGGCCACGTTTGTGAATTTGTCCCACCAAATTAGGAATGGAACTGCGCAAGTAAATCAATAAATCAGGTGCGCCAACCAAGCCTTCCATCAATTCAAATAATTGTTTGTAATTATCAAAATCGCGGTTCGACATTAAGCCCATGGCATGCAAATTCGGAGCAAAAATATGCGCATCCTCGTAGATGGTTCTGTCTTGAATGGTGTTTTTCCCACTTGATTTCATTGCCAAAACCTGACGAAATCGACTGTTTAAGAAATAAATCTGCAAATTGAACGACCAACGATCCATTGAATGATAAAAATCGTCTAAGTAAGGATTATCAACCACATCTTCATAATGCGGTTCCCATTTGTAATGTTTGGCCAACAACTTGGTTAAAGTTGTTTTTCCGGCACCAATATTTCCGGCAATTGCAACTTGCATATTTTCTTAATTTATTTGGTATAAATACAATGTATCAGCAGTAAAAACGCTTAAACTTTTGGTATTGAAAATCGCCCATTCAGCGGCTGTTTCTATATTTGATAAATGTTCGGTTTCGTTCTTCTTTGTGTGGAACAAAAATAATTTATTGTTTAATACATAGACCAATAAATCGCCATTAATTGCTAACAATTGCGCTTTTTTAGGTAATTTTTGTTCTTTAATCAATTTTCCATAAATATCAATTCCGTAAACCACATCTTCTATTTGCCAATAAGCAAAATTGCCCGAAGTAGTTAGAAATGAATAATTGGTAATAGGGTTACTCACAAACTGCGGCTGCTCTTGTTGGTTTGATATCATGCACCAGCGCTTGGAGATTCCGTCAAAAATCCAAATTGATGTTTGAGCGGTTAAGGCAGCATAAACGGCATCGATTTCAGGAAAACGCTCGTTTAAAACAATTTTGTCTTTAACGCTTAATTGATTGTCTAACAAAATCACTTGCTGGGTGTTTTTATAAAAAACCAATTGCTGCAACGGATTTCGCTCATCATATTGTGCTATTTGTCCTAAAAAAGGATCTTTAAATGTAAATGTTTGTAAGGGTGTTTCTTTGGCAATTTCATCGGATACAATGGATGATGTATCTCCCAAATGGTTCAACGCATAATACGTTAAATTAGGTGGCTTGGGCAAGGCAACCTTAAACGTAGCCATTTGTGCATGAAGCGCATAGGCTGAGAAAAAAATAGCTATGAAACAAAGCTTATTAATCATTTGCATAAACCATTATCGTAAAATCAAACTCATTTTTTTCATCGGCTTTATGTTTTTTTTCAGAGATAATTTTCCAATTAGATGTTATTTCGGGAAAAAACGCATCAGCATCTTTAAACTCAGCATTTACATGTGTAATTATCAATTCGTTAGCAATACTGATTGTTTCCTTATAAATTTCGCCCCCACCAATTACATACACCATTTTTTGATTTTGCTGTTGTGCAAATACCAAAGCATCTTTAACAGAAGCAAAGGCATAACAATGATCCGGAACAGTGTAATTTTTCTGTCTGGTAACGATTAAATGCGTGCGGTTAGGCAAAGGCTTAGGAAACGATTCAAAGGTTTTTCTTCCCATTAAAATAAAATGACCGCTTGTGGTTTCCTTAAAATGCTTAAAATCGGCCGGTAAATGCCAAAGCAGTTGGTTGTTTTTCCCAATTGCATGGTTTTGGGCAATGGCAGCAATTAAACTTATTTTCATTTTTTTATTTTTTATGGAACGATTTTGCACAAGTTTATACAGAAACTTGCCCTTTAATTGCCGGATGCGGGTCGTAATCAACCAAAGTGAAATCTTCAAATTTAAAGTCGAAAACATCTTTTATATCTGGATTTAAGATCATTTTTGGCAACGGACGTGGTGCTCTTGACAATTGTAATTCAACTTGTTCAAAATGATTATTGTAGATGTGCGCATCGCCAAAGGTGTGAATAAAATCGCCATAACCCAACCCACAAACTTGAGCCACCATCATGGTAAACAACGCATAAGATGCAATATTAAACGGAACGCCTAAGAAAATATCCGCCGAACGCTGATACAATTGGCATGACAATTTACCATCGGCAACATAAAACTGAAAAAAAGCATGACACGGAGGCAAAGCTGCTTTTCCGTTGGCAACATTTTCTTCAAAAGATACAGATGTATCAGGCAAAACCGACGGATTCCATGCCGAAATCAACATTCTGCGGCTGTTTGGATTGGTTTTTAAGGTGTGAATTAATTCTTTAATTTGATCTATTTCTTCACCGTTCCAATTGCGCCATTGATAGCCATAAATAGGTCCTAAATCGCCATTTTCATTTGCCCATTCATCCCAAATACGCACGCCATTTTCTTTTAAATAGCCAATATTGGTGTCGCCATTTAAAAACCAAAGCAATTCATGAATGATTGATTTTAAATGTACTTTTTTGGTGGTAACCAATGGAAAGCCTTCTTCTAAATTGAAACGCATTTGGTATCCAAAAACACTTTTTGTTCCGGTGCCTGTTCTATCGCCTTTTTGAACGCCGTTCTCTAAAACGTGTTTTATTAAATCTAAATATTGTTGCATAATTACAGGTTTCTTTTTGATAATTCATCGCGCAAGCGAGCGGCTTTTTCGTAATCTTCGTTCAAAACAGCCATTTCTAACAAATCGTTTAATTCTTGCACCGACAAAGAGGCAAATTCACTTGCTTTTTCGTTGGGCACCAAATTTAGAAATTCATCAATCGCATCGTTTAACGATTCGTCGTTCGAATCATCGTTATCGAAATCATCGTCTTCATCATCAAAATCTTCCTCTTCATTATGATCTGCTTCTTCTTGTTCACGCAGATAAATTCCTGCTTTGTCTAATATATTTTGATAGGTAAAAATAGGCGCATCAAAACGTAATGCAAGCGAAATAGCGTCAGAGGTGCGTGCATCGATGATTTCTTCGATACCATCGCGTTCGCAAATAATGCTTGAAAAGAAAACACCATCTACCAATTTGTGAATAATTACCTGCTTTACAACGATATCAAATCGGTCGCAAAAGGTTTTGAACAAATCGTGTGTTAAAGGGCGTGGTGGTTTTAAATCTTCTTCAATGGCAATTGCTATCGCCTGCGCTTCAAACGCACCGATTACGATGGGAAGTTTACGCGCGCCATTTACTTCATTCAAAATCAAAGCATAAGCTCCATTTTGGGTGTGACTGTACGAAATTCCTTTTATTGTTAATTGTACTAAACTCATGTTGATAAAAATAGCCAAAAAAATGCTGTTTCGCAAAGATACATTTTAAATTTTAATGGGGTTTGATTTTGCTTTTTTTTATGTATCAACAATCATCTGCCTTACCAAACTGATTTTTTTAAATGAACAATATAGCTACCGTATGCCCTTGTAAACAAACAAATCACCGTTCCATTCGTAAATTAAATTTTTGTTGGTTACATTTTGTTGTTCATCGACTAAAGCAATTTTTAGCATGTTATTTTCCAACGTAATTAATTCAACCGGACGTTCAGGTCTATCCACTACACTAAAAAAATCAAATTCTACATGAATGTGTTCTAATGTATCGGTCTTAGTTTTAAAGACAGCAGCAGGCTCTAGATTTTCTGAATTTATTTTATACGCATTTACATGTTGCACGGAATATTTACTGGAAAGCACACTGTTTGAAATAATTAAATAAATTGGTTCTTTAGCGCTGTTTTGAACCGTGAAAATCTTTGAAAAGAATGCTTGCGGATCGTTTGAAGCTAAATGTTCTTTTGCAATGATTGTTCCGTTTGCACTAAATTGATAGATTTGATTGTAAAACCGCATAGTTCCCCCCAAATTGTTATCCCAACTGTAAACTTTAAGATTATTATCGGTAGATGTTGCCATTTTTAAAGCATTCTCTTTCTGCAATTTTTTAAAAGGATAATACAATGTATTTTTATTGTTCTTGATTAAATCGTTTAAAGAATCGGTAAACTGCTTGCTGCTTGCCGCAACTAAACTATCGTTCCTTAGATTACCCATTGCCACCTGAATATTGTTATGAATTTGCACTAATTTGTTTTCTTCGATAGATAAATCAACCGTATCAATCACTTTTTCCGTTTGTTCTTTTGGTGCATTTTCTTCCACTTTTGCCGTGTTTGTTTTCTTATCACTACATGCACATACAGCAATAAAAATTGTTAGATAAAATATTTTTTTCATAGTTTAAAATCCCATTTTTTTAAGTTCTTTTTTAATAGCATCGGCATTTTTGAATTGCGCTTTCCATTCTTGTTCAGCTTTAAAACCTTCAAAATCGCCTTGAAAACGCTCTAAATCTTTTCTATAAATGGCTTTAAGTTGATTTGGAATGGTATTGTTTTCAAAATTGTCGTAAAAGTAAATACCGTAATCCCTGCCTTCGTATAAATATTGTAATCGGTGGTCATTAGCTGTTAAAACAATTAGTTCTTTTTCTTTATCGTTGTCTATATTTGCAAAAAACACACTCAATATTTCGGTAGCTACATTGTCGTCTTCATACGCATCAATCAAAACCATTTTGTAGGTATTTTTGTAAGGAACTAATAAAAAGCCCCTTACTTTATTATGTGTATAAGTTATGTTTTTATATTGACGATAAACAGGCGTTTCGTAAAAAACAATCACCACATTTTCTATATTCCACAATTTGGTTTTTATGGGTTGATGTGCAATGGTGTAATTTTCAGGAAGCCATTTTTCAGCAATAAATGATGTGTCATTTTCTTGAGCTATAATTTTAGCAGTCCAAAAAGGCATCAATAGAAATACAATTGCTTTTAGAAAACTCATTTTTTTGAATTGGATTGATAAACGTAAAGATACTTTTTTAAAAAGGAATAGCAACCAAAATTACAAATGCAAAAAAATATATGCACGCATAGTATTTTTATTTTAATTTTTTTTATCTTCGTAGCTCATTAAGAATAAATCTCATAAAACAAAAAATAAATGAAAATATTAGTTTGCATCAGCCATGTGCCTGATACTACTGCAAAGATTAACTTCACAAACGGTGATACAGAATTTGATACAAACGGTGTTCAATTTGTAATTAATCCAAACGATGAATTTGGTTTAACACGTGCCATTTGGTTTAAGGAAAAACAAGGTGCGCATGTAACGGTTGTAAATGTGGGTGGCGCTGAAACAGAGGCCACTATTCGCAAAGCATTGGCTATTGGTGCAGATGAAGCAATTCGTGTAAATGCGGTTCCAACCGATGGCTTTGCAGTTGCAAAACAATTGGCAGAGGTTGTAAAAGCAGGTAGTTATGACGTGGTTATTTGTGGTAAAGAATCGTTAGATTACAACGGCGGAATGGTTCCGGGAATGTTGGCATCTATGTTAGGATACAATTTTGTGAACTCATGCGTTGGTGTAGAAGTTGAAGGATCTAATGCCACGTTGATTCGCGAAATTGATGGTGGAAAAGAAACCTTAACCACAAACTTACCATTGGTAATTGGCGGACAAAAAGGTATTGTGGAAGAAAAAGATTTACGAATTCCAAACATGCGCGGAATTATGACGGCTCGTACCAAAGCTTTAAACGTTATGGAACCAGTTGCTGCAGATGCAAAAACAAAAGCGGTGAAGTTTGAAAAACCAGCTCCTAAATCGGCAGTAAAATTAATTAGCCCTGATAATTTAGATGAGTTAATTAACTTATTACACAACGAAGCAAAAGTAATCTAATTCTAAAAATCCAATTAAAATTTAAAAAGTATGTCAGTTTTAATATATACAGAGTTTGCAGAAGGAAAATTTAAAAAAGTAGCTTTAGAATTAGCTTCTTATGCAAAAAAAGTAGCAGAATCATTAGGAACAACACTTACGGCAGTTACAGTTAATGCGGGTGATGTTTCTGAATTAGGAAAATACGGTGTTGATAAAGTTCTAAAAGTAACAGATAGTAAATTAGACAAATTCAACGCAAAAGCGTATGCCGATGTGGTAAAACAGGCAGCACAAAAAGAAGGGTCAAAAGTAGTGGTTTTATCATCTACAACCGATTCTTTATATTTAGCTCCAATCGTTGCGGTTGGTTTAGACGCTGGTTATGCATCAAATGTTGTAGCGTTACCTGTTTCAACAAGTCCATTCCAAGTTAAGCGTAATGCTTTTTCTAGCAAAGGATTCAACGTTACAGAATTAACATCCGACGTAAAAGTATTGGCATTGGCTAAAAACTCATTTGGTTTAGCAGAAGCTTCGGGTGCAGCAGCTACAGAAGATTTTGCTGTAACATTGAACGATGCAGACTTCAATATCCACATTCAAAACCAAGAAAAAGCATCTGGAAAAGTTTCTATTGCCGATGCAGAAATCGTGGTTTCTGGTGGTCGTGGTTTAAAAGGACCTGAAAACTGGGGAATGATTGAAGAGTTAGCAGGTGTTTTAGGGGCAGCAACCGCTTGTTCAAAACCTGTTTCAGATTTAGATTGGAGACCACACTCTGAACACGTGGGGCAAACTGGTAAACCGGTAGCATCAAACTTATACATTGCAGTTGGTATTTCTGGTGCCATTCAGCACATTGCAGGTATCAACGCTTCAAAAGTAAAAGTAGTAATCAATTCAGACCCAGAAGCACCTTTCTTTAAAGTAGCTGACTACGGAATTGTTGGCGATGCGTTTCAAATCGTACCAGAATTGACTAAAAAATTAAAAGAATTTAAAGCAAACAATAACTAATAGTGCGCTTTTATATGATACAACAGCCGTAAGAAATTACGGCTGTTTTTTTGTGTTGAAAAACACATACTAATTTTTATACCAACGTAAGCTTTTGCAAAGTTTGTAAAAACCTTATTACTCCATCAATATTACTCCATCAATTGCTTTTTATATTTATTAATGTGTTCTAATATTTCAGGTTCTGGTTTGGGGTACGAAATGTCTTTATAATTTTTTAAGGTTTGATAAATAATTTTAGCAACTAGTAACCTACTCACATCTTTGTTGTCGCTTGGAATGATATACCACGGTGCTTTTTTATGACTGGTATTTTTCAAAACTTCTTCATAACAGAATTGATATTTTTGCCATTGTTCGCGCTCTTTTAAATCGCCTGGTGAAAATTTCCATTGATGATGGGGTTTTTCTATTCGTTTTAACAATCGATTTTTTTGTTCCTCTTTACTCAAATGCAAGAAAAACTTCAAAATAATGGTTCCATTATCGGCCCAAAATTTTTCAAATTGAACCATTTGTTTCATGCGATTGTTCCAAAAATCATCAGATAATTCATCTAATTTAATCTTTGGATTGCGTTCGTTCAATAAATATTCAGGATGCACCCTTGTTACCAAAACATTCTCGTATTGCGTGCGGTTAAAAACGGTAAATTTTCCTTTTTCTGGTAATTTTATATAATGCCGCCACATAAAATCATGCTGCAATTCTCTGTAAGATGGTGTTTTAAAACTTTCTACCACTACCCCACGCGCATTAAATCCTTTAAAAACTTCTCGAATCATGCTGTCTTTTCCGGCTGTGTCCATACCTTGAAAACAAATCAATACCGCATATTGATCGTGTGCATACATCATATCTTGTATTTCGGCAATCTTTTTTCGATACTTTTTTAGCTCTTTTTTTACCGCAAGTGGGTCTAAGCCTGTCACATAATTGGTTGAAATATCGTCTAACTTTAAATTTTCTGGAACTTTAAAATAATTTCGCTTCATATTGATACTTTTTATCTAATTTAGAGAAATATTTAGTAGAAATGAAAAAATATTTGCTTTCCACTTGGTTAAAAATTTCTGGAATTGTGGCTGCGTCTGCAATCGGGTATGAAAATAACCAATTACTTTTAGTTTCTGACAACAGTAATGCCTTGTATCATTATTTTATAGAAAATGATTCGCTGGCAACTTACAGTTTAGATGAACAAACTACGGTTCATCAAATGCTTAAATCTGAAAAATATGATTTAGAAGCTTTTACAATTGTTGATAATTCATGGTATGCGTTTGGTTCGGGCTCAAAAGAAAACAGAACAAGGGGTTTTATGTTTAACAAATTTTCTAAGTTTTCCACACCGATAGATTTAACCGGACTGTATGATGAAATGAAGAGTTTCTCTGAATTGACCACAGCCGATTTTAATATAGAAGCGGTGGTTACTTACAAAGAAGATTGGCTTTTTTTGAATCGCGGAAATGGTCCAAAAAACGCCAACTATATCTTTGTGGTACAAGGAAAAAATTTAACCGATGAGTATAATATTTACTATTTTGAATTTGATTTGCCAAAGGTAAACAATGTGCAGACAGGCTTTTCGGGCGGCACCGTTATTAATAACACGCTTTATTTCACTGCCACTGCAGAAGACAAAAAATCGACTTATGAAGACGGTGCGATACAAGGAAGTATTTTTGGCGCGATTGATTTAAAAAAAATGCAATTGCTTTTTACAGAAAAAATTAGTGACACCAACAAATTTGAAGGTATTACTGTTTTAGAACACAACAAAAAAAAAAGTCGTTTTTGCTTTGTGCGAAGATGCCGACGATGCTAAAAATAAAGAAGCAATTGTTTACAAGCTACAAGTTTCTTTAAAAAGAAAAATAAAATAAGCAGTCTTTCAACTGCTTATTTTTCTTTAACGGTTTTAAACGTGGGAGTGGGAACACTCGCCCAATTTTCCCCTGTTTTAATGCGATATAATTGCATTTCGCTTATTCCAAATTGCTTCGCAATAATGCGCATGCGGGTTTTGCGTTGTGGGTCGTGAATCATTCGTTTAATACGCATCACTTGGGTGGTATCTAGCTTCATCCCTTTTTGCGTTAAACGCTTGGTTTCAATACGCTTCACATGTCCTTCTTTCACATTGGGATTTATGCGCTGATGGGCATATTTCTCTTTTTCGGTTACCCATTTTAAATTGGTATAATGATCGTTTGCATTATCAAAATCTAAATGAATAACATGCGAATGCTTATCTGAAGGTTTGTGTACAAAAGCCTCTGCAACTGCGCGCGAAAGCATCACATGTTTATGTGCATAGGTTTTGTCTTCTTTGCGCACTTTGTATCTAAAAATGCGGAGGTTATTGGTTACATTAGGTTTTAATAGATTGCCGTCTTTAAACGTTTCTTTGTAACTTATTAATCTACCAAAGTTTGAAACCGCATATCGCAAGCGCTTCTCTACTCCCAAATCTAATTGCGTAAAAACTTCACCAGGGTATAAAACTAACATAATAATTTAATTATCTATATTTTAAGTATATATGAAAAGATAATTTTTTGGCTAAAATGTAAGTGTTCTTATTTTTAAAGGTATAGCAAATATATGTTATTATTTTATTTCTAGCTTTCTTTTACAATATTATTTTTAACTAAATAAGTGTTAATTTTTTCGGGTGATGTGAAGGGTGCAAAGCGTTTTATGGGTTTTCCGTTTGCATCGATTATAAACTTAGTAAAATTCCATTTTACAGCATTGGTTATGAATCCAGGTAAAACGTTCTTGAGATACTTAAAAATTGGATGTGCATTTTTTCCGTTTACCAAAACTTTTTCAAAAACGGGAAACGATACACCATAATTTATCAAACAATTATTTTTTATAGAAGATGCATCGCCTGGTTCTTGATTATTAAACTGATTGCACGGAAAAGCCAATACCACCAGTCCTTGATCTTTATATTTTTGATACAACTTTTCTAAACCTTCGTACTGAGGCGTGAAACCACATTTGCTGGCTGTATTAACAATTAGCAACGTTTTGTTTTGAAAATCACTAAAATCGATTTCTTTGCCCTGAAGCGTTTTTGCTTTGTATTGATAGATACTCATTGATGCTTTAATTAATAAAAAAAATGCATCATTGCTGATGCACTTTTGTGGTTATTTTTTTAAATGTGTCATAAAATAATCGGCAATTTTTGCATTCAAATGAATACGGTCTCTTCCAGAAACATTGTGCTCATGGGTTGGATACAAGAAATAATCCACTTGTTTACCTTCTTTGATACACTTTTCAATAAACTCCATACTGTGTTGTTGCACCACCACCGGATCTTGCGCTCCATGAATCATCAACAGCCTGCCCTTTAAATTTTTCACTTTGTTCAAGGTTGATGTCTTTTCGTAGCCTTCCGGGTTTTCTTCTGGTGTATCCATATAGCGTTCGCCATACATTACTTCGTACCATTTCCAATCGATTACGGGACCGCCGGCAACTCCCACTTTAAAAGTATCGGGATAGTTCAACATTAAACTTGTGGTCATAAAACCACCGAACGACCAGCCATAAACCCCGATTCGGTCAGCATCCACAAACTTTTTCGATTTCAAAAATTTCACACCTTCCATTTGATCTGCCATCTCATTCTGACCCAATTGTCGGTGAATTACATGCTCAAAATCACGTCCGCGGTTTTCGCTTCCTCTGTTATCCAACGTAAACACTACAAAACCTTGTTGTGCCATATAATAATCAAATCCGCCTGCACCGCCACCAAAACGATTGGTAACCAATTGCGCATGAGGTCCGCCGTAAACATATACCATCACAGGATATTTTTCGTTTTCATTGAAATTTACCGGATATAACAACCTTCCGTTTAAATCGGTTTTTCCGTCTGCTGCTTTTATAGTAACCATTTCTACTTTCGGCAAAACGGTTTTTCCTTCATACGGATTGCTAGCGTTTAACAATTCTATGGTTTCCTTTCCATTTATATGCTTCAACGACACATGATTTGGAGTTGTTAAATTGGTGTATTGTGAGTAATACCAAGTTTTTTCAGGATTCATTTCTACTGTATAGGTCGCAGATGTTTTGGTAACAGCTTGTGTTTTTCCTGATTTTAAATCAAGTTTATAAAGCAATTTATCCATTCCTTTATTTGCCGTTCCCATATAGTAAATTTCTTTAGGCGACACATTCACAAAGTCTTTAAAAACCACATCGTTATACACATAGCTGTTCAATTGCTTACCGTTGATATCATATCGAAACATGTGGCGGTAACCGTCTTTTTCAGAAATATAGATAAATTCTTTATCGTTTAAAAATTTCAGTGGTGTGTTGGGTTCCACATACGTTTTGCTCTTTTCTTCAAACAATAATTTATCAAAATTACCAGAAGCAGCGTTGTATCTTTGTAATTTTAAATGATCTTGACCGCGATTTAAAACACCCACATAGACCATTTCGCTGTTTGGTGACCAAGTAGGCATTGTTAAGAACTGTTCTTTATCGCCCTCGATATTTATTTTTTTGGTGGTTTTTGTATCGATGTTATAAATGTGCAAAGAAACCTCTTCAGATTTCATTCCGGCCATTGGATATTTAATGGGATTTTCTTCGGCTATGCGGGCTCCAAAATCGATGAGTGGATAATCTTTCACCATACGTTCATCTTTTTTATAGAACATAATTTTTTTTCCATCTGGACTGATCCACATCCCTCTGTCAATTCCAAATTCGTTTCTATGGGTATTGCTGCTACCGTTCACCACATGCTCCGGATCGTTTGTAACTTTAACCACGGTACCATTGTCAAAAACCAATTCAATATTATTTTTATTCAAATATGCGATATAGTTTTTATTAGGAGAGATGATTTCTTCTGTTGCTTCTGCATTAATTTTTATGGTTTTATCAACATTTTTGGTAAGGATGTTATACACCACATAATATTTATCATTTTCGCCTTGATACGTAAACGATAGTTGGTTTTCATTTTCCCAATGATAATCAAAAGGAATGGTTCGCAAACTCACTTTTTCGTTAATCGATCGGCCCACTGCCGTTTCTAAATCGGACGTTGTAATAAAATTTTCAACCACTTTATCATTCGTAGATTTTGCAGTCAAAGCTTTAAAAGAAGCGTCGATAAAGGTTATTTCATTATTTGTTCGCCATTGAGCACCGTAGATCGATTGGGTTGCTAAACCTCTTTGAAACGGCATTGTAGCGTCTTCTATCGTTAAATTATTTTGTGCTTGGGCAAAAAAACCTGCAAGCATAAAAGCAAAAAGGGAAATTTTCTTCATAAAAAAAGTATTTGTGCTAATGTAGTATTTCTATTAAAATTGGGCAAAAAAATGTGTTATTAAAGTAACTTTTGCAATTGGCGTTCTAAGTCGGCTAAGTTTTTGAAATACTCAAAATCTAATTCCATCTTTTGCTTTTTCAGCAATTGTATGATATTCGAGATGATATCCAACGGATCGGCTTCTATACCTTCCATTTGGTCATTAAAATTAATCCCCACAATAAAACTTTCATTATAAATATTTACTAAGTAATCTTCAATAAAAGTGGTAAGACATATTTCTTGGGGCGTATAATCTCGCCAAATATCAACACAACAAGCTTTAGCCAAATCTTCATTATCCCAAAAACAAACCACATTCACAGGTTCATTTGCATTATTTGTGAATAACAGCGATTGTGAAATGGCTATTTCGTTTTTATGCTCAATAATAAAAACCTTATTATTTTGAACAATGTGGTTTAAAAAATCTTCTATCATTTTCACTTCCATTAAATTACAAATTTACCATCGCTCATAACCAGTTTTCGATCGGCTAAATTGGCCAATTCTTCATTGTGAGTAACAATTACAAATGTTTGTCCGAAATTATCGCGCAGTTTAAAAAAAAGTTCATGCAAATTTTCCGCAGAGGTAGTGTCTAAATTACCCGATGGTTCATCTGCAAAAATCACTGCTGGTTGATTGATTAATGCACGTGCCACAGCCACTCGTTGCTGCTCACCACCCGACAATTCAGAGGGGAAATGATTTATTCTGTGACTTAAACCTAAATAATCAAGCAATTTTTTAGCCTCGTGCACTGCTTCCTCTTTCGATTTACCAGCAATAAACGCAGGAATACACACATTTTCTATTGCCGTAAATTCAGGCAGTAATTGATGAAACTGAAAAATAAAACCCAAGTTTTTATTTCTAAATGCAGCCAATTGTTGGTCTTTTAACTTTAAAACATTGGTGTTGTTAATCATAAGTTGGGCATTTGTGTCTTTCTCAGGAAAATCTAAAACGCCCAAAATTTGCAACAAAGTAGTTTTTCCGGCACCCGAAGCTCCAACAATAGCCACCACCTCGCCTTTATTTATTTCGATTGAAACATTTTTTAAAACTTGTAAACCATTAAATTGTTTACTGATATTTTCAGCTTTAATCATATTCATGTATTTACCAACGAAATTAATTAAACTTTTAGTTAAATAATATTATTAACCGTTTTTTTAATCGTAACTTTAAAATTAAATTGTAAATTTTATTGATTATGACAGTAGTAAGAGAACAAACAGCAATTTTTGCAAATGGATGTTTTTGGTGTTCTGAGGCCATTTTTCAGAAAATTAACGGAGTTAAAGAAGTGCTGCCTGGTTATATTGGTGGAACAACTGAAAACCCAACTTATGAAGAAGTTTGCACAGGCCAAACCAATCACGCCGAAGCTATTAAGATTGTTTTTAATGAAGAATTGGTATCTTATCAAGAATTATTAGAAGTTTTTTTTGCTACCCACGACCCTACTACGCTGAACAGACAAGGAAATGATATAGGTACTCAATACCGAAGTGAAATTTTTTACACCAATGAAAGTCAAAAAGAACAGGCAATGTTGTTCGTAAAAATTTTAAATGAGGAAAATATATTCGAAAAGAAAGTTGTGACAAAAGTTTCCAAAGCCGACACGTTTTATTTGGCTGAAAATTACCACCAAAATTATTTTAACAACAATCCCGAAAAGAGTTATTGTGCAATGGTTGTGTCACCAAAGGTAAAAAAATTCGAGAAATTTTTTCAAGAACATGTTTCTAAATAATTTGGCATATTGTTTGTTTAATATCAGTAAATTAAATAAAAATTTGAAATGAATGAAATTGTAATTAAACCTGATACAATCACAACAGATAAACAAAAATATCGTTTGCTGTTTTTGGGATTGTTGTTTGATTTTATTGGAACTTTATCGTTTACGATTCCTTTTTTGGGCGAGTTTACAGATGTCATTTGGGCGCCCATATCAGCTATTTTACTAAAAACCTTGTACAAAGGAACCATAGGTACTGTTGGCGGTATGGTCTCTTTCGTAGAAGAGATTTTACCCGGTTTGGATTTCGTACCTACCTTTACACTTACTTGGTTGTACACCTATGTGTTTAAAAAACAGTAATTGACGTTTTATTTTGTTTATTGATATAAAAAAAGAGCCACAAAAAGGGCTCTTTAATTTTTAATACAAACTTGGATATTGTTCAGGATTAGCCTCGTTCATAATGGCATATACTTTTTCAAATACATCTTCCGCTGATGGCTTCGAAAAATAATCGCCATCGGTTCCATAAGCAGGGCGATGCGCTTTTGCTGACAAAGTTTCCGGCTTACTGTCTAAAAACTTGTAGCCTTCTTGCTCATCAACAATTTGCTGTAAGATATAAGCCGAAGCTCCACCCGGAACATCTTCATCAACCACCAATAATCGATTTGTTTTCTGAAGCGATTTTACGCAATCGTGGTTTCTGTCAAATGGCAGTAATGACTGTGCATCAATGATTTCTACATCAATACCTATTTCTAATAATTCTTTTGCAGCTTGCTCCACAATTCGCAAGGTGGATCCGTATGAAACTATGGTTAAATCTTTTCCTTCTTTAATGGTTTCAACCACGCCAATAGGGGTTCTAAAAGCACCTAAATTGGTAGGCATTTTTTCTTTTAAGCGGTAACCGTTTAAACATTCAATAACCAATGCTGGCTCATCGGATTGCAATAAGGTATTGTAAAAACCAGCCGCTTTGGTCATATTTCTCGGTACTAAAACATGCATACCACGAATTGCATTAATAATCATTCCCATTGGGGAACCTGAATGCCAAATTCCTTCTAATCGATGACCGCGTGTACGCACAATTAGTGGCGCTTTTTGTTTACCAGCGGTGCGGTATTGAACGGTCGCTAAATCATCGCTCATGATTTGCAAAGCATACAGCAGATAATCTAAATACTGAATTTCTGCAATTGGTCGCAAACCACGCATTGCCATTCCAATTCCTTGTCCCAAAATAGTGGCTTCGCGAATACCTGCATCTGAAACACGAGTTTCGCCGTATTTTTCTTGCAAACCTTCTAACCCTTGATTTACATCGCCTATATTACCTGAATCTTCACCAAAAATTAATGTTTCGGGATTATTTTCAAATATTTTATCAAAATTATTTCTAATGATTAAACGCGCATCAACCATTTCAGAATGATCGTCATAAACAGGCGTTACTTCTTCGATATTTTCGGCTTTTTTAGCAGAATGCGACATTAAATGCGAACTAAACTTTGGCTGAATTTCATCTGTATAGTTTTTGATCCAAGCGGATAATGTGTGTTGCCCAGCTTCACCAATAACCATACGCAAAATTTTGCGTGCAGTTGCTAAAAGTTCTTTGCGAATAGGTTCTTTGATACTGTTTAAATCGGCAATCATTTTTTCAATAAACACTTTGTTTGCCGAAGAAACTGCTACTGAATTTAAAACTTCAACTAACTTGGTTCTTTCTTCTTTAATAGGGTTTAGATATGCTTCCCAAGCTGCTTTTTTTCCTGCTAAAACTTCTTTCTTTAATTCGGCATCTAAAGTGTCTAATTCTTCATTAGTTGCGATATTATTATCGATCATCCACGAGCGCATTTTAACGATACAGTCAAAATCGCTTTCCCATTGCAAACGGTCTGCTGATTTATAACGTTCGTGCGAACCAGAAGTAGAGTGTCCTTGAGGCTGGGTTAATTCTTTTACGTGAATTAATACCGGTGTGTGGTTGGTGCGAGCTATCTGAGCTGCTTTTGCATAAGTGTCAACCAAGGCTGGATAATCCCATCCGGAAACGGTTAATACTTCATATCCATTTGTATTTTCTTCTTTTTGAAATCCTTTTAAAATTTCAGAAATACTTTCTTTGGTTGTTTGGTGGCGTGCATGTACAGAAATACCATACATATCGTCCCAAACACTCATAACCATTGGCACTTGCAAAACTCCGGCAGCATTGATTGTTTCAAAAAACAAACCTTCAGAAGTCGATGCATTTCCTATGGTTCCCCAAGCTACTTCATTTCCTTCTACTGAAAATTTTTGTTCTTTATCGGCATTAGGAAATTCACGGTATATTTTTGATGCTTGTGCCAAACCTAGCAAACGAGGCATTTGCCCTGCTGTGGGAGATATATCGGCACTAGAATTTTTTTGTTGGGTAAGGTTTTTCCACTCCCCGTTTTCATCTAAGCTGTGTGTGGCAAAATGTCCGCCCATTTGGCGACCACCAGACATGGGATCATGCGCCACATCTGCATGACCATATAATCCTGCAAAAAACTGCTGAATGTTTAAAGCACCAATTGCCATCATAAAAGTTTGATCGCGGTAATAACCTGAACGAAAATCGCCATTTTTAAATGCTTTTGCCATTGCAAGTTGGGGCACTTCTTTTCCATCGCCAAAAATTCCGAATTTTGCTTTTCCGGTTAAAACTTCTTTTCGGCCTAACAAACTACATTCACGCGATATGCGTGCTGTTTTGTAATCGTTTAAAACTTCTTTTTTAAAATCTTCAAAAGTTAAAGCTTCTTTTGTAGCTGCTTGCGTCATAATATATAGGAACTGTTTGAAACAAATTTATTTAATTTACGAAATTAAACAATCAATCACTAAAAAACTAATTTTATAAAAAATTATCGAAGCGAATTACTTGTTTTATTGTTGTATTTGTAAAAACCAAAACCGCCTTAAACAAAAAGTTTAAAGCGGTTTTATTATTTGGATCATTTGTATGATGAAAGCGTTTATTCTTCTGAATTTTCAGCTTCTTGTTTTGCTTTAAGTGCTTCTGCACGTTCGCGTTCTGCTGATCCTTTAATGGTATCAACCAAAATAGGTGTTGAAATAAATAGTGATGAATAGGTTCCTACTCCAATACCTAATAGCATTGCGAACACAAATCCACGGATTGATTCCCCACCAAAAATAAACATGATTAACAATATTAAAATCACGGTTGCAGAAGTGTTGAATGTTCTTGAAAGTGTGGTGTTAATTGATTTGTTTACCACTTCCTCAAAAGATCCTTCCACATCACCTCTAATAAAATCACGAACACGGTCGAATACAATTACAGTATCGTTCAATGAATAACCAATTACAGTAAGCAAAGCTGCTACTAGTGATTGATCTACTTCCATGTTAAACGGTGCGAATTTATAAAAGAATGAGTAAACACCTAATACAAGCAACACATCGTGTGCCACAGCTACTACCGCACCTAACGAGTATTGCCATCTACGGAAGGAAATTGCTAAGTACACAAACACCACTAGCAATGCACCACCTACAGCCCAGTAAGCATCGGTTTTTACATCTTTTGCCACAGTTGGTCCTACTTTTGATGCTTGTACAATTCCTAAACCACTGCCTGCCGGATGTGTGAATTGCTCGTAGGTTAAATCAGTTTTAAAGTATGGCTTTAAGTTGTCATAAAGTATTTTGTTTACTTCTTGATCTACTTGTGCACTTTCCTCATCAACCTTATATTTGGTAGTAATTTTTAATTTTGAATCTTTTCCAAAAATTTTAGCTTCTACATTGCTATCAAAAACTTTTGATAATTTGTTTGAAACAGATGATGCATCCACATCATTATCAAACTGCACTTGGAATGTTCTACCCCCTGTGAAGTCAATTCCATAATTTAATCCGTTTATGAATAGGGTTCCAACACATAACAACATAGTAATTGTGGTGAACACATAAGCGATTTTCTTTTTTCCTAAGAAATCAAAATTGATATTTGTAAACCAATTTTTAGTGATTTTTGTACTAAATGATAGTTTTGAATCTTTTGCTTCTGCCCAATCTACTAAAAGTCTTGTAATAACAATTGCCGTGAATACTGATGTTGCAATACCAATTAATAAAGTAGTTGCAAACCCTTTGATTGGCCCTGAACCAAAAATCAACAATACCAAACCGGTTAAAGCAGTTGTAACGTTTGCATCGGTAATTGCAGACATAGCGCCACTCCATGAAAAAGCATGCTTTATAGCTTCTTTAGAAGTTTGTCCTGCCCGAAGCGATTCTTTTGCGCGCTCGTAAATAAGTATGTTTGCATCTACTGCCGTACCAATTGTTAAAACAATACCTGCAATTCCTGGTAAAGTTAAAACAGCTCCGATACTAGCCAAAATACCAAATATAAATAATAAGTTCACTGCCAATGCAATGTTTGCAAACCAACCCGATTTACCATAGAAGAAAACCATCCATAAAGCAATGATGATTAAACCTACTACAGAAGAGGTCATACCTGCATCGATAGCTGCTTGCCCTAATGAAGGACCAACAATTTCAGACGAAACAATATCTACAGAAGCTGGTAATTTACCTGCTTTTAGAATATTTGCTAAATCTTTTGTTTCTTGAACAGTGAAATCACCCGAAATACTTGAGTTACCTCCTGAAATTGCGCCTGTAGTTACTCCAGGTGCTGAATACACTACATTATCTAAAACAATAGCAATATTTGATTGTTGTGAATAAGCTTTTCCTGTTAATTCTTCCCAAATTTTTGCACCATTTGCATTCATCTGCATTGATACAACTGGCTTTCCTGTAACTTGGTCATAATCATCACGAGCTTCTGTAACTACCGAACCTGATAAAGGTGCTGCATTTTGCACATTTCCTTTTAAAGCATATAATTCTACAATATTAGCTTCTTTTTTAGGTTTTCCCCATGCAAATTTCACATATCGCAATTCGCCATTTAATAGTCCACGAACTTGTGGATCTTTTAAATAGGTATTGATTTGTGCAGTATCTTTTGTAGCAAAAAACGCAATGATTGGAGAACCTTGATAACCTGGCGCTTGAATCAATGAAAGGATTGGTCCTAAATTTTGTTGTGTATTTGCTGTTGTATCTTTAGAAACACCCGTTATTAATTTATCAACATCGGTTTTAGGTTTTGCGGTGCTATCGTTTGCGACAACTGCAGCTGGTTTTTCCGTATTTTTCTCTTTTAGAACGGCATTGGCTGCAAATACAAAATCACCCAATTGTTCTGATTTATAAGTTTCCCAGAACTCTAATTGTGCCGTAGATTGTAACAGGTTTTTAATACGATCAATATCTTTTGCTCCGGGTAATTCTACCAAGATTCGTCCAGATTCACCCACCATTTGAATAGTTGGAGAAACCACACCAAATTTATCAATACGCTCACCAAAAACACGGTATGCACTTTCTATTGCTTCTTTTACTTTTGCGTTGATGATGGTTTTCACCTGCGCATCGCTCATGGAAGGGTTTACTTCTTGCAAGTTTCTGTTTGCAAAAATTTCAGATGATGACAATTTTACTTTTCCTGCTGAAACTGTTTCAAACGATTCATAAAACGATTCTAAATAGGTTTGATTTCCATCGCGGTTTTTCTCTGCTTCAGACAACGCTTGATTGAAAACGGCGTTTTTTGAGTCGTTCGCCAATCCTTTTAAAATGTCTTTAACAGAAATTTGAAGCATCACGTTGATACCTCCTTCTAAATCTAAACCTTTTTGAATTTGTTCTGAACGTACTTGAGCAAAAGTTTTTCCTAAATAAACCTTTTCGTTTGAAATTGAATCTAAGTAACGAGCTTCTTTGGTTAAATCACCTTTAGAAAACTCTTTTGCATTACTTTCATAATGATTCGTTACAAACGTAAAGGACAATTGGTAGATACTTACCAACGCAAAAACAATCGCAATAAACTTAACGAGTCCTTTATTCTGCATTTTTTAAAAATTAATAGTTTTTAAATGATTTTGTTTTGAATGATTAATCGCTTTAAAACGAAAAAATCTTATAAAACGGACAAATATATAACTTCACAAAAGATTTAACAATAAAAAAAGAGGTTAATTTGAATATCTTTTTAGGAGGTTATTAACAATTTGATGCATAAAAAAAACCGACATCCGTCGGTTTTTATATTGTTTTAAGCATCAATGTTTGCATAAACAGCGTTTTTCTCTATAAACTCTCTTCGAGGTGGCACTTCATCGCCCATTAACATAGAAAAAACACGGTCTGCTTCGGCTAAATTGTCCACTGTAATTTGTCGAAGTGTTCTAAATTCAGGGTTCATGGTGGTTTCCCATAATTGCTCTGCATTCATCTCTCCTAAACCTTTATAGCGTTGTACCGAAGCGCCTTGCCCCATTTGTTCCATTAGTGCAATGCGTTCTTCATCGTTCCATGCATATTGTTTTTTTGTTCCTTTTTTCACCATATAAAGTGGTGGTGTAGCAATATAAACATATCCCCTTTCAATTAAATCGCGCATATACCTAAAGAAAAATGTAAGTATCAATGTGGCAATGTGGCTTCCATCCACATCGGCATCACACATAATTACTACTTTATGGTAACGCAATTTTGAAAGGTTTAACGCCTTGCTGTCTTCTTCGGTTCCAATGGTTACACCTAATGCCGTGAAAATATTACGAATTTCTTCATTTTCAAAAACCTTGTGCCCCATTGCTTTTTCAACGTTCAAAATTTTTCCTCGCAAAGGCATAATGGCTTGAAAATTTCGATCACGTCCTTGTTTTGCAGTTCCACCTGCGGAATCTCCCTCTACGAAGAAAATTTCACATTTTTCTGGATTCTGCTCTGAACAATCTGATAGTTTCCCTGGCAAACCGCCTCCGCTCATTACCGTTTTACGTTGCACCATTTCGCGTGCTTTTTTAGCTGCGTGGCGTGCTTGTGCGGCTAAAATTACTTTTTGAATGATGGTTTTGGCATCTTGCGGGTTTTCTTCCAAATATGCTTCTAGCATATCGGCAACCGCTTGTGACACCGGAGAAACCACTTCACGGTTTCCAAGTTTGGTTTTGGTTTGTCCTTCAAACTGAGGTTCCATCACTTTAACAGAAATAATGGCTGTTAAACCTTCGCGGAAATCATCGCCCGAAATTTCAAATTTTAATTTATCTAATAATCCGGATGTATCTGCATATTTTTTCAACGTGCGGGTTAACCCCATACGGAAACCTTGCAAATGTGTTCCTCCTTCGTGTGTATTGATATTGTTTACATACGAATAAATATTTTCTGAATAACTGTCGTTATAAATTAAAGCCACTTCTACAGGAATCTCGCCTTTTTCATTTTCCATATTAATTACATGGCTAATGATTGGGGTGCGGTTTCCATCTAAAAAGCGTACATATTCTTTTAAACCTTCTTTTGAATGGAATGTTTCGCTGTGTGCTTCACCTTTGTCGTTTACATTGCGTAAATCGGTCAACGTAATGGTTATTCCTTTGTTTAAGAATGATAATTCGCGCAAACGTGCCGCTAAAGTATCGTAAGAATACTCTAAGGTTTGTGTAAAAATGGTGGCATCTGGTTTAAAAGTAACCTTTGTACCAGTTTTATTGGTTTCACCAATTGGGCGTGCCGGATAAACTGCTTTTCCGCGTTCGTATTCTTGTTCCCAAATTTTACCATCGCGGTGCACTTCTGCATGCAAATGATCTGATAAGGCGTTTACACACGATACACCTACCCCGTGCAATCCACCAGAAACTTTATATGAATCTTTATCGAATTTTCCACCAGCACCAATTTTGGTCATAACCACTTCTAATGCTGATACGCCTTCTTTTTTGTGCATATCCACAGGGATTCCACGACCGTTATCTTGAACTGAAATTGAATTGTCTTGATTGATGATAACTTGGATGGAATCACAATAACCTGCCAATGCTTCATCTATAGAGTTATCAACAACTTCGTAAACTAAATGGTGCAACCCGCGAACACCCACATCACCAATATACATTGACGGACGCATGCGCACGTGTTCCATTCCCTCTAAAGCCTGAATACTGTCGGCTGAATACGAATTTTTCTTTACTTCTTCACTCATAATTTTAAGGTGTACTAAAATATACTAAACTACAAATGTACTAAATTTTAACGAATTTTTGCCCTCTAAAAGCATTTATTGTTTTTGAAGTTATCAACACTACAGATCGTTAAAACTAATATATATCTAATATTTGATACAAAATGGTGTTGAATGTTATTTCACTACCAATTTCTTTATGTAATAATTGTTGCACTAATGGTGCTTTTTCTGAAACACAAAATATTTTTTGATTTTGATACAGAACAGCTTGTAATGGAACACTGACATATAATATGGATTGATTGGTTTTTACAACAGAGCCAAAGGTCACTTTTTGCACCTTTTTTTCTATTGGTAATGTGCGAGCAATTTGATGCATTGCCTGCAACTGCTGTAATTTTGCAGTCAATTTTTCTTGTTCTAGGTGCATCATTGCCAGGCCGGTTTCGTGTTTATCACCGGCTGAACTCTTGGCATCGTTTAAAGAATCGGTTGCCAAATCGGTTATTTGATTTTGTATAATTGCTAGCTGATTGCTTAGCGTATTTAAAACCAATTGTTTTAGTTCTTTTCTTTCCATAAAAATAAAGCCCTTTTGGAGCTTTTGTAGTCAACTTCTGCTTGATTGTGATTACTTGTAAACCAAACGATATAAATATAGATGCCGATTCTGAAAGTTCTTATTGAAACCGTTTGTTTATTCTATCTTAAAAAAAGTCTTCAAGGCTAATAAAAGTTTTGAAGCAGTAATAGCTACAAGGTTTTAAAAACCTTGCAGCATTGTAATTATTGCTTTTATTTAAAATCGAATTTATATATGGCTCCACCCAACACTTGCAAACCTTGCACTTGGTATTGGTTAAAACGCAAATAATTTTCGTTTGCTAAATTTAATCCTTTGGCAAAAATAGTCCACTGAGCAGTTGGTCTATACCCCACAGTAACATTCAAATCATAGAAATCGCCCAGTTTTATATCATCGGTCATAGTAGATATCGGAGCACCGCTGAACTCGTAACGTTGCCCAACATATCCTAAATTCGCATCTGCAAACCATTGATCAGTAAAGTTATACAATACGTTTACATTAATTTTTCCTTGAGGTATATGAAACACATCTTGATATTGGTCTATATTGAAACTATTGTATTCACCTGACAAACCAATTTGAGCTTTTCCTGAAAAATCAAAATTCAACTCACCAAATAAGGTAAATGTGGTTACTTTATCATAAATCAAACCAAAAGAGTTTCCGTATTGATAGCCTTGTTTATTTTGTAGATTGATGTTGTATGGATTGATGGTAAACATGGCTTTATCGTCTTCGTTCTTGTAATTTGCGCGGACATTGTAGGATAAATTATGATACAATTTTCCTTTCATACCTGCATACACATCATAATTGGTTCTGGTTGGTCTTAAAACGAAAGTCGGTGCCAAAAACGGATTTTGATCTGCTAAGTCGGCATACGAATTTTGCTGCACACCTCCTACTGCTCCTAAATATGCCTGCACGATGTTTGGAACAAGATTAAAATTAGCTTTCACCATTGGATAAATCACTAGTGAATTGTTTTCAATTCCTTGTTCTTTGCCTAAAATATACGTTAAACCAGCACCTAATTCCAAGGAATAATCGGCATCAAAAAACTTGATACTTGGGTTCGCAGATAAGTTTAAGTGATTATATGTATCTACCACATTATCAATACCATTGTTTGCAAATTGCGTGTTTACATAATCTGCTTCTAAATTTATATATACGGTATTATTGGGCAGTTCCACACTAAATTTTGGTGCAATCACAAAGCGGCTTTCTTTACTGCTGTAATCGTCCCAAAAATATTTGTATCGAGCATCTATTTTTTCGAAAGCACCGATATAACTTTCATAAGAAGCACCAATATGCACATCGTTGTATTTTTGCAAAGGATCAACCAAATCAAAATTAAAATTCGATACAAAAAAATCGGCAGGTGTTCCATACCAATTATATTTCGATGTCATTGCTCCAAATTGGGTGTTCCATTGATTGTTTTCGTTGCGTTGACCCAGCGTGAAATCTAAATTACTTTTGCTGAACGAATCATCTAATTGTACATTTTCGATACCACCGCCCGACGATATGTGTTTAAGCAAACCGCCCACATACATATTTTTACTTCCAATGGTTTCTACAATGCCCAATTCACCCCGAATGGTGTTGTAATTTCCAAAACCAAACAATGCGTAATTACTGTAAAATTTTGCCAACGAATCATTGTCAACCTTTGCAGCTTCGCCTTTTGCAGGTGAAAAGGTAGATGCAACCGGAACCGAAAAAATAGTGTATTTTACTTCTTTTTTCTGGTTGATGTCTTCGTCTTCAATTAACGGGTTATCGTTAATTTTAAAAGCGTCGTTCAAAGTAGCTTGATATTCCGATGTTACGTTTACAACTTCGGTTCCTACTCCCTTATTCTTTTTATCTTTATCTTCTTGTGCATTTGCCTGATGAGCAAAAAATGCCGCTGCTATAGTGATGCTTAATGCGTACTTTTTCATAAAAAATTATTTAACCGATGAATTTCGTTTCGATTCTTCTGTTTTAATGCGATTCAACTCTGTTTGGGCTTCGGTAACCACATCTGCATATTCTGTGGCATTAGAAATTACACTCTCCAAAATATAAGTTGCCTGGTAACTGTCTTTCAATTGATAGAAGTTTTTAGCCAGCAAAACCAAGCCTTTGGCATTGTAATATTTATTTGCCGAATATTCTTTTACCAATTTTTCTATGATTTTGTTTGATGCATCGTATTTTTTATCAGCATTTTTAAAATAAGCATCGTAATACAAAGCTTCGGCTTTTAAATCACCCGATGCAATACTGTTTAACTGCTCGTATAATTTGCGCGCATTGGCAGTATCGCTGTTTTTAAACGCCATTCGGGCGCTAATCGCTGTAGCATCTGCTTTAATGCGTTTGTCTACTTTGTTGTTGGCAGCCAAAATATTGGCATATTTTGCAGCGGTGGTCATATCGTTTTCTTCATAAGCTATTTTCATAAGGTTTGCTTGTGCAAAAAGCTTATTATTGTCATTACTAGCATTGATTTCTAACAAATTCAAGACACGTTGAGCATTTGTTTTGTCTTTTTCATTGAGGTACATATTAGAAAGTCGAATTAAAGATTGCTCTGTATATTCCGATTTTCCTCGTTTAACCACCTGCTCATAATTGGCTTTTGCTTCGGCTACTTTATTATTTCCAAAATAAATTTCTGCCATGTTAAAATAAGCTTTTGTAGCATGTAATCCGTTGGAATAATTGCTCACATAATCGTTTAAGCTTTTCAACGCACCTTCGTTATTATTTTGTGCCATTTGATTTTCTGCCGACGTGAATACATCGTTTTCTAATTCGGCGGTAGAAATATCCACAAAATCCAGATTTTTAACCCAAGCGGCAAATTCATTAGATCTTCCTGAATCTAAATAAACAATTCGGGCATTTTGAACTGCTTCCATGGCATCTTGCGAACCCGGATAATCGGCCACCACTTTTTTAAATCGTTCAATTGCCTTGTCTTCTTGGTTTGCATTCACATAAACTAACCCTTGACGCAGAATTGTTTTTGAAATTAAATTGGACTGCGGATAATTGCTAATTAATTGATTAAATGTTTCAATAGATTTGTTGGTTTGATTGGTGTTGGCATAAGTGCTTCCCAATTCATAAATGGCGTCATCTATTAAACTAGACGACTTATAATTAGCGATAAATTTTTGTAATTCTTCAATTTTTGTGGGTGTTTTATCGATAAAACCATACGAAATAGCTTTTTGATATGCCGCATAATCTTTATAAGGCGAATTGCTGTTTAAAATGGAATTATACATTTCCATGGCTGCTCCGTATTGCTTGGTTACAAAGTATCCATCTGCCAAACGCAAAGTGGCATCTGTTTTTTTAGCATCGTCTTTCACCGCCGCCAAATAATTTTTAAAGTGCGTATTAGCATTGCTGTAGTTTTTCAACTTGTAGGCAGCATATCCCAAATTGTATTCTGCGCTTTTAAATTCTGGCGTGTTTTGCGCTTGTGGCAATTGTTTAAAAGTGGTAAATGTTTGGTAGGCATCTCCAAAACGGTTCAATGCATATTCGCTTTCGCCTCGCCAATAAGTAGCCCTTGCCACATATTTATTGTCTTGGCGCTCCGCAATTGATTTATTGAACATACTGTTTGCCAGACTGAATTTACCTTCGTTGAACAGTTCCACTCCCCTATAAAAAGTAACCTTTTGATAAGCTGCTTTATTCAGTGGCGTGCGGTTTGATTCTAAAACTTCTAAAGCTGCCTGATAATTTTTGGTTGATATATAGGAATCTACCAACAAGTCACTCATTTCTTGTTTGTAAGGCGTTTCGGGATATTTCACCAAAAAATCAGTTATTACTTCTGGAACACTTTTGTAAGGATTTCCAATATCGTAACTTAATTTGGCATAATTTGCATACGCATCTTCTTGAATTTTTGCAGAAAAATCCATTTCAGAAGCATTTTTAAATGCGTTTAAAGCTTGTGTGCGTTGATTTAATTTTAAATAACTTTCACCCAAATGATAATAGGCGTTTTGAGCCACAGCATCTTTTCCGCTGATGATTTTATTGAATTCAGAAACGGCTTTTTCGTAGTCTTTTTGTTGATAATACGAATAGCCCAATTGATAAAAATCCACATTGCTTAGCTTTCCGTTTTTACCTTCATAAGCCAATAAATAAGGTAATGCTTTATCATATTGTTTCAAGTTGAAATAGCTTTCGCCGATGATTTTTGAAAGTTCTGATTTTTCGGCTTCGGTAGATTTTGGCATTTGTGCCAAACCTTCTTCAATAGCTTTTTGAAAGTTTCCGCTTTTAAACTGCATATCGGCTTTGTAATAGCCCATACGTTCTTGATACTTTTCAACAGATTCCACATTGGCAAAGTATTCATTTGCTTGATCGTAATCGTTGTTGGCATACGAAATGTATCCTAAATAATATTTTGCTTGATTGCCATACGCTCCTTCCAAATTCACTTGATCGAGATATGTTTTTGCTTTGGCATTTTGCTTTTTGCTGAAATATGCATATCCTTTTTGAAAATTGATACGATCCTTATCTGCCGGACTTAAAATGGCTTCGTTTATTTTTTCGGCATAACGCAAAGATTGATCGTAATCACCTTGCGAGAAGTAAAAATTGCTTACATCAACATAAGCTTGTGCTTGTTTACTGCTGGTGGGATAATCATATATAAACTGACTGATTTTTTGTTCTGCTCCTGCCTGCCCTAAACGAATGGCACAATTGGCACTGTAATAGGCACTTTCTGCTTGTATTTCGTCGTTTGTATTTTTTATTTTTACTTGATCAAACAAAATTTGAGCAACGGCATATTGTTGTTCATTGTATAAACTTACTGCGTTGTAGAAATCTTTGTTTTCTTGCGTGTTGTTGTAAGATTGTTGGGCATTCATAGAAATTCCGCCCAACAAAAAGGATAGGTATAGAAAATGATTCGCTTTTCGCATTTCAACTATTTTTTTAAAAATCAAATATATTAAAATATATATATAATTGAAACGGATTATGTGATTATTAATTGTTTAAATAAGCGTTTTTTATTCGATCATGTAACTTGTTTTAAGTGGGTGATACAATCAAACACAACCTAATGTTAAGCCGAATTAAAATTACGCAATAAAAACTTTACAAATTTTACAAATTTTTAACTAAGAATCTGCTTTAACATAATTTTCTGCTAAAGATTTACTTACACACCTTGTTCTATGTTTGTATCGAACAAAATACAAATAAACAATGAAAAAAATTTATGTAGGAAAAATAGCTTTTTTAGCTTTTGCTTCTTTATTCGTTACTTCATGCCAGGATGAAGCGATTCCTTCACAAGAAGAAGAAACCAACCCTGAAACCGAAGTTCCAGAAACAACTATTAACCTTGTGAATCATTCCAATATACCGGCATTGGTTTATGGAATGCCCGGATTTGAAGATTTAGAAATTTTAACGCTTATTTCATCTTCGGACAAGTTAGAACAATCTCCTAATTTTGTGTTTGGTGCACAGCCAGACGGAGCCGGATTTATGAAAAACCCAAGCGGTGAAGGTTTTATGATGATTACCAACCACGAAATTTTACAATCGGTATCGCGTGTGTTTTTAGACAAAAACTTTAAGCCGGTTCGTGGTGAATACATTGTTGATGCAGTGGGTGGAATGACAAGGTTGTGTTCGGCTACCCTTGCAGAGCCAGCAGTTCATGGATTTGGACCGGTTTTTTTAACTGCGGGTGAATCGGGTGAAGAAAGCTTAGTGCATGCCATTGATCCATTGGGTTTTGTTAACGACCGTTCTAGAACAGACCGTGTGAAGCCCGCATTGGGAAGAGCGAGCATGGAAAACGCTGTTCCTTTGCCTTCAGATGTATCGGGAAATGGTACTTTTATTTTAATCGGTGAAGACCAAAGTTATTCAACCAATCATCAAAGTGCTGGTCAATTAATCATGTATCATTCCAACACACGTGGTGATTTGGATAACGGTAAGCTGTATGCTTTAAAAAGAATTGACAATACCATTACCGAAGGGAGCATGACAAAAAATCAATCGTATGCTGTGGAATTTGTGGAAATTCCTAATGCTAAAAATTTAACAGGTGCTGAAATAAATGCTGCGAACATCACCAATAATGCATTGCGTTTTTCAAGAGTTGAAGATGTGGATTACCGCAAAGGGAAAGGTAATGGAAATGAAATTTATTTTACTGCTACCGGACAAGCAAGTGGCGGACAACCAGTGCCTGGATATACCATGTGGGGACGTGTGTATAAATTGGTTTTAGACAAGAACAATATGTTTAAAGGAACATTAGAAATCATTGCAGAAGGTGATTCAAACCCTGGAAATGATTTAATAAACCCTGATAATATTTGCGTTACCGAAAACTATGTGTATATACAAGAAGATGGCGATTCTTTTTACGCTGGTGCCAATCACGACTCGTATATTTGGCAATATAGTATGGCAAAAAAATCATATAAACCTTGGTTAAATATGAAACACAACCGTGGCAATGCAGAATGGTTTAACTTATTTGACCAATCTGGTAAATTAGACAAATTTGGTTCATGGGAATATGGTGCGATGATCGATGTGTCTGATTTAGTAGGTATTCCTGGAACATTTGCCGTGAATATTCATCCACACACTTGGCAAAAACCTGAATTTTTGAATGCCGATGGCTCTGGTACACAAAGCAATAAAGAAGGCGGACAAGTAGTTTTAATTAAAAATGTTGAACGTTAATAACAAACAAACACTGGCTTTAGTGCCAGTGTTTTCTGTTTTTCTTGTAAAATGAAAAAAATAGTTCTTTTTTTATGTATTTCGCTGTTGTTATTCCAGTGTAAAAAAAACAACGATTACCAAATTAATCACGAGCAAACCGTGCAACAGCACATTATCAAAAACCTACAAAATCTATCGGAAGCTCTTCAAAATTTTGAACGTTTGGCACAGTCAAATGCTTCAGAAAGCGAATTGCAACAGCACTTTTTAAAATGCAGATTGCTTTTTAAAAACACCGAGTGGGCAACGGAATATTTTTTACCAAAATCGTCTAAATTGTTAAACGGTCCGGCTTTGGATCATTTAGATTTAGAAGAAAATAAATTTTTAGATGCTGAAGGTTTTCAAGTTTTAGAAGAATATTTATATCCTCATTATCAAAAAGAGCAACAAACCGAAATTATAAAACAAATTCGCATTATTGATAATTTAATCAGAGCCGGAATTACAAATTTTGAAGCTACAAAACCTTCAAAAGAGCAGGTTTTTGATGCCCTGCGATTGGGTATATTTAAAATTACTACTTTAGGC
This sequence comes from Flavobacterium sp. CBA20B-1, assembly GCF_028473145.1. Taxonomy (NCBI): domain Bacteria; kingdom Pseudomonadati; phylum Bacteroidota; class Flavobacteriia; order Flavobacteriales; family Flavobacteriaceae; genus Flavobacterium; species Flavobacterium sp. CBA20B-1. Next base: position 115,625 of record NZ_CP092370.1, on the reverse strand, counting down.
ATCACTGGATTTGATACCCCTGTAAGTAATTTGCTTTTTCCAGAATCGCAAGCTGCTTTAAAAGGTATAGAAGATGTTTTAAATATTTATAAAAATGAATTACAAAGGTTTGAATCATTCCAAAATTCGATGGAGTTATTGAGAACCGCACAAACAACCATCAACCAATCATCCAATAAAAATACGTTTGATTATTTGGGATATATTATCAATTATTTAGATCCAATTGCACAAAAGTTACATCAATTGCAGCTTGATGCCCAAATTCCGTTTGTTAAACGTGTGAGTATGCTAAAGCCAGATGCTGCTTCGCTTTTTGCACGGAATGCTTTTGATTTGAATGCTGTTTCGGCAGATCAAAACTTAAAATCGAATCCAAAAAAAATTGAATTAGGAAAGAAATTATTTTACGACACGCACTTATCCAAAAACAATACACGCAGCTGCGCAAGTTGTCATGATCCCGAGAAGGCATTTACCGACGGATTTAAAGTGGCTTCCGATTTGGCAGGTAGTCCGTTGCTTCGCAACACACCTTCTTTAAATTACGCAGGTTTTTATCACGGACAATTTTGGGATATGCGGCAAGCAGATATAGAATCACTTACTACAAGTGTGATTGAAAACCAAGAAGAGATGCACGGCAATATGACAGATATTTTAAAAATGGTACAAACCGATGAGCACTATGCAACTTTATTTAAAGAGATTTATAAAGACACTAAAATTGAAGGTTGGCATGTTCAAAATGCATTGGCAAGCTATGTTAGATCGCTTAGTACGTTTTCTTCGAGATTTGATGATTATATGCGTGGTGAAAAAACAGCTTTAACTTCCTTAGAAAAAGAGGGATTTAATGTTTTTGTTGCTAAGGCAAAATGTGCAACCTGTCATTTTTTACCCATTTTTAACGGAACAGTTCCGCCACGGTTCTCCTCTTCTGAACAAGAAGTTTTGGGGGTTCCTGCTGATGTAGAAATTACTGTTTTAGATAACGATTTGGGAAGATATATATACAATACCGATTTATATCAATTAAAAAATGCATTTAAAACGGTGACTGTTCGCAATATTGAAAAAACTGCTCCATATATGCACAATGGTGTTTTTAAATCTTTAGAAGAGGTAGTAAACTTTTACAACAAAGGGGGCGGTTTGGGTTTTGGTTTATCTGTAGAAAACCAAACGCTTCCGGCAGATGCTTTAGATTTATCGGAACACGAACAAAAAGCACTCATTGCGTTTATGAAAGCCCTAAACGATCAATAAAAACAATAAAACCTTGCCAAAATTTAATACTTTGGCAAGGTTGTTAATTGAATAAACTATTTTCTGCTGATTGCTTTTTTTGCTTTTTCTACGATTGATTTTGCGTTTAAACCGTATTTTTCCATTAAAGCTTCTGGTGTTCCCGATTCTCCAAAAACATCGTTCACTGCAACAAATTCTTGCGGAGTTGGTTTATTTAAAGCTAAAACACCTGCAACACTTTCGCCTAAACCACCTAAATAGTTGTGCTCTTCTGCAGTTACGATACAACCGGTTTTTGCTACCGATTTTAAAATCGTTTCTTCATCTAACGGTTTTATGGTGTGTACATTTATTACTTCAGCAGAAATTCCATCTTTTTCTAATTCTTCAGCAGCCTGCAAAGCTTCCCAAACCAAATGACCAGTTGCTACAATGGTAACATCGGTTCCTTCTGATAAAAGTACAGCTTTACCAATTTCAAACGGCATATCTTCTGGAATGAAATTTGGCACAACCGGGCGACCAAAACGCAAATAAACCGGTCCTTGGTGATCGGCAATTGCCAATGTTGCAGCTTTGGTTTGGTTGTAATCGCAAGTGTTAATCACGGTCATCCCAGGCAACATTTTCATTAAGCCAATATCTTCTAAAATTTGATGCGTTGCACCGTCTTCTCCCAAAGTTAATCCGGCATGCGATGCACAAATTTTTACGTTTTTCTCTGAATAGGCAACCGACTGGCGAATTTGATCATAAACGCGGCCTGTTGAAAAGTTGGCAAACGTTCCTGTAAAAGGAATTTTACCGCCAATGGTCATACCGGCAGCCATACCAATCATATTCGCTTCGGCAATTCCTACCTGAAAGAAACGTTCCGGATGATTCTTCTTAAAATCGTCCATTTTTAATGAGCCAATTAAATCGGCACACAACGCCACAACGTTTTCGTTCTTTTGTCCTAATTCTGTTAATCCCGCTCCGAAACCAGAGCGTGTATCTTTACTTCCTAAGTTGGTGTATTTTTTCATTTAATCTAAAATCTTTATGAATTCTAAAAGTAATTTTTGATCTTTTTGCGATAAACTGCTTCGTAATTTTTCTATTTCTAACAAGCTTTTTCGCATGCTGTTGATCGTTCCAAAATAATCCACACTTCCACCATTATTATATAGGTATAAATCACAAAAATGTCCTGTTAAATTGTGAACGTGTTTTTTTAATTCATTATTCTGGAAATTAGGGATTCTGTTTTTTAAATTATCGCAATAATTTGGTGCGTATTGTTTAACTTGTTCATTATTTTCTGTATCAATATCATAAGCCAATGAGATTTGGTCAATGTTGATATCGTTGTAATCAGATTGATATTTTGTGTAATAATCATAATCTTCTGCATAAGCAGCATCAGTAACGACTTCTTCAACCATATCTGTTTCAGCATAATCTGTGGCAACTTCTGTATTTGGCACATATTGTTTGATTTTTTCGTTTTGATCTTTAAAAAATTTCTTTAATTCTTTTGCTTGATCAGAAGTAATCAATTGAGATGCCTTTAAGTTTTTAACCAAAGATTTAGATTCTTTTTTATAGAATGCAACTACTTGATCCCTCGTGAGTGGTGCTTCTTCCGAACCATACTCTTTTGTATTGTACAAAACATTTGTTGTTACCGAATAAAGGGGCGAAATATAATTGTATAAATCGTAATTCGTTAAGTCATCGCCATCAAAACTATAGGTGTAAAGCGGATCTTTATAAGCTCCATAATATGCTTCGGTTGGTGCGTAAGCCGGTTCTTCAGCCACTTCTTTTAAAATACTTTCTTGGTATTCAGAAATATCTTTGGAAACTTTATCCGCATCTATATCTAATTTCAAATTGACATTTTCAGCAGATTGAAATACCAATTTGTACGAAGCTTCATTATTATATTCTATCGATAAAATTAATCCTTTTAAATTTGCATTTGGAAAAAGGGCTTCTGTATTATTGATTTTATTGGTTGCATCGATACAAAAACAAAAATCATACTTTTCTTTATTGTTGATGTCTTCTAAAATTGCGTAATAATCACAACTTGTTCCGTTAATGCTGCCTGAGCGATTTAATTTTGAAACAACTTGGGTGTCTTTCACAATTTTAAAAGCCGAATACGGGGAATAGTTTACCGTTTTTGAAACGCCGCTAACCGTTAAAGGAACCATCCAGTTTTCACTAACGAAATAATTAGATTCGCTACCGCCATACATTGCTGTATTAGAATTGTTGTAATAAAAAGACAGTAAGCTTTCCGAATTGTTTTTGCTTAAATAATGATCATAATTGATATTATTGAAGTCTTCTTGGCTGTATTGATCTTTATTAGAAACTTCTATTTTATAATATAATCTTTTGGTAAATTCTACCGGTTGATTGCTTTGAGCTATACCTGCAAACCCAACTAAACTTAGTGCTAAACAAACAATTTTTTTCATAAATGCTTAATTAAAATTAATAATCTCCTAAGGTAACTAGATTTTGATTTAAAGCATTTTCCAACTGTTCGTTATTGGGTGCTTTACCATGCCATGCATGTGTGTTCATCATAAAATCTACACCGTTGCCCATTTCGGTGTGTAACAAAACCATAATTGGTTTTTTGTTACCTGTTTTTTGTTTTGCTTGTTGCAATCCGTTGATAACAGCTTCTAAATCGTTACCTTTTTCAATGCTTAAAACATCCCATCCAAAAGCTTCAAATTTTGCTTGCAAACTGCCCATGTGCAATACCTCATCGGTAGTTCCGTCGATTTGTTTTCCGTTTAAATCTATGGTTGCAATAATGTTATCTACTTTATTAGCAGCAGCATACATCAGTGCCTCCCAATTTTGACCTTCTTGCAATTCGCCATCACCCATAAGCACATAAACCAATTTATCGTCATTGTTTAACTTTTTGGCTTGTGCAGCTCCCAAAGCCACTGATAACCCTTGCCCCAACGAGCCCGATGCCATACGAACACCCGGTAAATGACTGTGAGTGGTTGGATGACCTTGTAAACGCGAATCGATTTTTCTAAAAGTAGCCAATTCGCTTACCGGAAAGTATCCGCTGCGCGCCAAAACGCTGTAAAATACAGGCGAAATATGCCCGTTTGATAAAAAGAAAAGGTCTTCGTTTTTGCCATCCATATCAAATGAATCTTTGCGATCCATAAGTACTTGATACAATGCTACAAAATATTCAGCACAGCCTAAAGATCCACCCGGATGACCCGAATTTACAGCATGCACCATTCTTAAAACATCTCTTCGAACTTGTGTTACCAAGTCTTGTAATTGTTGTGTGTTTGGTTTCATTTATAAACGCATAAAATTTATAGTACACAAAGATAAGTTTTTTAAAAGATTGCACGCAAAAACTTCCTATTTTTGTTCACATTTAATAAACACTTGTGTTTTCTTTTTTTACAATGAATATTTTAAAACAGTATTGGCAAAACTACATTTGTGCCTACAAAGGACTTTCAAAAGCTACTTGGTTATTGGCTTTGGTGATGTTTATAAACCAAAGCGGTTCAATGGTATTGCCTTTTTTGGGCGTATATATGGCTACTGTTTTAGACTTTTCTTTGCAAAATGCCGGCATTGTTTTAAGTATGTTTGGTGTGGGTTCTATTTTGGGTTCTTTTATTGGTGGTTGGCTCACCGATCAATTTGGCTCGTTTAAAATTCAGGTTTGCAGTTTGTTTGGCAGTATTCCGTTTTTTTTGATTGTACCACTTTTCAACACTTTTGAAAACCTGTGCGTTGCCATCTTTTTTTTAAGTTTAATTAAAGAATTGTTTCGACCGGCAAACAGCGCTTCGGTTTCATTTTATGCCAAACCCGAGAATATCACTCGCGCTTTTTCATTAAACCGAATGGCCTTAAACTTGGGATATTCTATTGGTCCGGCAATTGGTGGCTTTTTAGCAGCGGTCTCGTATAACTTTTTGTTCTATGCCAATGCGTGTATGTCTTTTATTGCTGGAACACTTTTTATTATTTATTTCAAAAATCGGGCAGGAAATGCACCCAAGAAAGTAATAGCTGAAAAAGCAGCAACTGTTGCAAAAGTAAAATCGGCATATACCGATGGTATTTTTTTAATTTTCAGCTTTTTTATTGCTATTTATGCCTTTTGTTTCTTTCAAATTTTAAACACACTACCTCTTTTTTACAAGAATGTGGCTTTTATGAATGAAAAAGAAGTGGGATTGCTTATGGGTTTTAACGGAATTGTTGTTTTTGTGCTGGAAATGGCATTGGTACATTTTGCCGAGAAAAAATTCACCCTTTCTGCCAACATGATTATTGGTAGTTTGTTTTGCGGTGCAGCATTTTTGGTATTGATACCGTCGCATACCCAGTTCATACTTTTTAGTTCGATTTTCTTAATTTCTATCTCCGAAATTTTAATTATGCCCTTTGCATCAACCGTAGCCGTAAATAGATCTTTACCTTCAAACCGTGGATCATATATGGGATTAAACGGTATTTCGTTTTCAATTGCCTTTATTACATCGCCCTTGCTGGGAACATATATTGCAGAAAATTTTGGTTTTACCAACTTATGGATTGTAAATTGCACAATGATTGCAATTACCAGTATTGGTTTTTATTTTATAATGAAAAAGATTTAAGAAATGAACGTGTTCAAAGCAATAGATTTATCAATTGGTTATAAAGACAAAACACTGTTTACCGATTTGAATTTTGAATTGAAAACAGGTACTCTCACGGCTTTGTTAGGAAGCAACGGTATTGGAAAATCTACTTTGCTAAAAACCATTTCGGGATTGCTTGATAAACAGCAGGGAAAACTTTTGATTAACCAACAAAATGTGGATGCTTTTTCTGTTCACGAATTTGCCCAAATGGTGAGTGTGGTGCTTACAAATGAAAATGTGAACAAAGAACTCACTGTGTACGAATTGGTAAAATTGGGCAGACAACCCTATACAAATTGGTTAGATAAGCTTTCGGAACAAGATGAATTGCTTATTGAAAACGCTTTGAACGATTGCGAAATCATCGATTTAAAAAATAGAAAACTTGCACAATTAAGCGACGGACAGTTGCAACGCAGCCTTATTGCCAGAGCCGTGGTACAGGACACACCATTTATTTTCTTAGACGAACCCTCTACACATTTAGATTTATACCACAAAGTGCGTCTGCTAAAATTGTTAAGAAAACTGTGTGCGAATCACCATAAATGCATTTTATTTTCTACGCACGATTTAGATTTAGCTTTGCAGTTAAGCGATGAAATTATGTTGCTCAAAGACGAGAAATTTTATCACAACACTACTAACAGCCTAATTAACCAAGGCGTTTTTGACCGTTTTTTTGATACCGATGATATTGTTTTTGATAAAGGACGAAAGCAGTTTTTGATACTTTGATTTTTGCCACAGATGTACAGATATTTTTGTGAATAGAAGAATCTTTCTCTAAGAGATTCCTCCTTTAGCATGTACTGAGTTTGTCGTAGCATGGGAATGACAAAATGTAATAAAATCTACAAATTACTATTATGCTTTTTATTTAAAGAAACATTCTCTATTGTCCAGTTAATTTTTTCTTGAAACGGATGTTTTCTCACAGGACAATCAATTTTACTGCAAATGTTACACGAATATTCTTTACAAGCATCCAAGTGCACAAAAAGTTCAATTCTATCACCAAAATGATTTATTACGGTGTCTTCCAAAGCATCCACTTCTTTATGTCCTTCTTCGATATTAAAATACCAAGGCACTGTCATGTGACAATCAAAATGCAAGGTACTTCCATACTTAATGATGCGTAAATTATGCAAATCAATCCAGTTTTTACGTCTTTTTTCATTTAAAAAAGCCACCACTTCTTTCAACAGTAATTTATCTGTTTCATCCATAATCCCAGAAATCGATTCCCGTAAAATTTTGTATCCCGTAAAAATGATAAATGCTGCAAAAATCAATGCCGTTACGCTATCAATCCAAGCTATTTTTGTGAAATACAAAACCACCAATCCAATTACAATTCCAATAGTAGAATAAGTATCGGTTTGCAAATGTTTTCCACTTGCAATCAGTGCCAATGAATTATTTTTTTTTCCTTTTTGAATGGCATAAAAACCCAAAATATAATTAATAACAGCTGTTATTGCCACTAGAATTAAACCAACATCTAATTTTTCAATGACTTTAGGGTTTTGCAATTCCCCAATGGCTTCATAAATTATAACCACACCTGCAATACTTATCAATGAACCTTCGATAGCTGCCGAGATAAACTCTACTTTTCCATGACCATAGGGATGGTTGTGGTCTTTTGGTAATGCCGACAAATACAAGCTGTACAAACCAATAAATCCAGCCAAAACATTAATGGTACTCTCTAATGCATCGGTAAGAATTGCAACCGAATTGGTGACATACCAAGCATATATTTTAACAATAAAAAGAAGTATTCCAACAATGGTAATTATCCGTTGGAATTTAAAGTTTTCGGTGGCGGAATTGCTCATTAATACGAACGTTTTAATACTCATTCAAAGTTACTAATTCCTTTATTAAAAAAAGAATCCGGTCTCTTTGTTATTATTTTTTTGTATTTGAAAGCAATATATTTCTAGGTTTAAATCAAAATTTAAGCTATCATTTTAAAAAAAGTTGTGTATTGCTAAAAACATTTCTACGAATATATATATCAAATAAAATCACAATAAAAACACTTTCAAATCTGCATAAAATTATGTATTTTTACCCAAATTCACTACAATTTATGCAACAAGAATCTCAGTATACTGAAGATAACATCCGCTCGTTAGATTGGAAAGAACACATTCGTACACGCCCGGGAATGTATATTGGTAAATTAGGCGATGGTTCTTCGCCTGATGATGGTATTTATATTCTCATTAAAGAAGTGTTAGACAACTGTATCGATGAATTTGTAATGGGTGCCGGAAAAACAATCGAAGTCACCATTAAAGACCGCACAGTTTCGGTACGCGATTACGGTCGGGGTATTCCGCTTGGAAAAGTTGTGGAAGTGGTTTCGCGAATGAATACAGGTGGAAAATATGACTCTAAGGCTTTTAAAAAATCAGTCGGTTTAAATGGTGTAGGTACTAAAGCTGTAAACGCTTTATCGTCTTACTTTCGTGTAGAATCAGTGCGCGATAACCAACAAAAAGCAGCTGAATTCAGTGCCGGAAATTTAACTTTAGAAGAAGATTTGGTTGAAACCACCAAACGCAAAGGAACAAAAGTTACTTTTACAGCAGATGACACCATTTTTAAAAACTATAAATTCCGCAATGATTACATTGTGCGAATGCTTAAAAATTATTGTTACCTGAATAAAGGATTAACGATAATTTACAATGGCGAAAAGTTTGTTTCCGAAAACGGTTTAAAAGATCTATTACAAGAAACAATCACCGAAGAAGATATGATTTATCCGATTATTCATTTAACCGGAAATGATATCGAAATTGCTTTAACTCACAGCAAAACGCAGTATTCCGAAGAATACTATTCGTTTGTAAATGGTCAAAACACCACGCAAGGCGGCACGCACTTATCCGCATTTAAAGAAGCAATTGTTCGCACCATAAAAGAGTTTTACAACAAAAACTTTGAAGCATCGGATATTCGCAAATCCATTGTTTCGGCTATTTCGGTAAAAGTAGAAGAACCTGTTTTTGAGTCGCAAACCAAAACAAAACTGGGATCAACCGATATGGGACCTGATTTGCCCACTGTTCGTACCTTCATCAACGATTTTATAAAAACAAATCTGGACAATTTCTTACATAAAAATCCAGAGACCGCCGATGCATTGCTCCGAAAAATTCTTCAAGCAGAACGCGAGCGCAAAGAACTTTCGGGTATTCGTAAATTGGCAAAAGATCGTGCAAAAAAAGCATCGCTACACAATAAAAAACTGCGCGATTGCCGCATACATTTAACCGATGCCAAAAACCCAAGAAGTTTAGAAAGTACCCTTTTTATTACAGAAGGAAACTCAGCATCTGGTTCCATCACAAAATCGCGCGATGTAAACACACAAGCCGTTTTTAGTTTGCGAGGAAAACCGTTGAACACCTACGGAATGTCGAAAAAAATTGTGTATGAAAACGAAGAGTTTAATTTATTGCAAGCCGCTTTGAACATTGAAGAAGATTATGAAAATTTGCGATACAACAATATTGTGCTTGCAACCGATGCCGATGTGGATGGTATGCACATTCGATTGTTAATGATTACATTTTTCTTGCAATTTTTTCCAGAATTGATAAAAGAAGGGCATTTATACATATTGCAAACACCGCTTTTTAGGGTTCGCAATAAAAAGAAAACCATCTATTGCTATTCAGAACAAGAGCGTATCGATGCTATTGAAGAATTAAAACCAAAACCCGAAATTACCCGATTTAAAGGTTTGGGTGAAATTTCGCCCGATGAGTTTGTGAATTTTATTGGCCAAGATATTCGTTTAGAACCGGTAATGTTAGATAAAGCCTCGTCTATAGAAAAATTATTGGAGTTTTATATGGGCAAAAACACACCTGATAGACAAGAGTTTATTATTGATAATTTAAAAGTGGAGTTGGATAAAGTAGAGTAAATAAAACCTGTTATTTAGGAATGAAAAACATTGATAAAACAAGTTTAGAAAATGCGTTTCGCTTATTTGATAGCGGATTTATTAATGAAATAGAAATTGGTACTACTAAAGGTTTACAGCAAATTCATAAATATCTTTTTGACGACCTTTTCGATTTTGCAGGAAAAATCCGTACGTTGAATATTTCGAAAGGCGGTTTTCGTTTTGCTACGGCGTTGTATCTGAATGAAATTCTTGTAAAAATAGAAACAATGCCCGAAAACTCTTTTGAAGAAATTATTGCAAAATATGTAGAAATGAATATTGCGCACCCTTTTATGGAAGGCAACGGACGAACCATGCGTATTTGGCTTGATTTAATTTTGAAACACCGTTTAAAAAAAGTAGTTAATTGGCAGTTTGTTGATAAAACACTTTATTTACAGGCAATGGAACGAAGTCCGATCAATGATTTAGAATTGAGAACCTTGCTTTCCCAAAATTTGACTAATGATATAGATAACCGCGAAATTATTTTCAAAGGAATTGAGCAGTCTTATTACTACGAAGGTTACGAAAAAGAAGATTAAATTATGGAAAGCGAATTGATTATATTTCAGTCCGAAAACGGAGCCTTAGAACTTCGTACAAACGGAGAAAAAGATACTGTTTGGGCAAGCCTTGACCAAATAGCAAGCCTTTTTGGAAGAGATAAATCAGTTATTTCTAGACATATAAATAATATTTTTAAAGAAGAAGAGTTAGATAGAAATTCAACTGTTGCAAAAATTGCAACAGTTCAAAAAGAAGGTAAGCGAAATGTTAAAAGACAAATAGAATATTTTAATCTTGATTTAATTTTATCAGTTGGGTACAGAGTAAATTCAAAAATAGCAACAAAATTTCGCCAGTGGCCAACAAAATTGCTTAACCAACATATTACAAAAGGATACACAATCAATGAAAAATTATTAAAAAGAAATAATGCACAATTTATTAAAACGCTTGAAGATTTAAAGATTCTTACAAAAGAAAATAGTCAATTAAAAGCAACAGATGTTTTCACAAAAAACATCTTATCCTTTCCAAAATAAAGTATCGCCTGAAACATTAACGGTGTTAACGATACTAATTGCCGAATCAAATCCATCTGATAAAGAAAAAATGATTGGAATAGTGAAATCAATTTTAAATTTTTAACTCAATTTAAGTTTTTTTTGCGAATATTACATAAAACATAATTATTCAAATGAATAACGAAGAATTTAACGAAGATGCCGAACTAAACAATTACGATCCCGAATTGGACCATAATAGTTTGGAAAGCACCGAAGCCGAGACCATAAAGAAGGTTTCGGGTATGTATGAAGAATGGTTTTTAGATTACGCTTCGTATGTGATTTTAGAACGTGCGGTTCCGGCAATTGAAGATGGTTTTAAGCCAGTTCAGCGCCGCATTATGCACTCAATGAAAGAATTAGACGATGGTCGTTACAATAAAGTAGCAAACATCGTTGGGCACACCATGCAATACCATCCGCATGGAGATGCAAGTATTGGCGATGCCATGGTGCAAATCGGTCAGAAAGATTTGTTGATTGATACACAAGGAAACTGGGGAAATATTTTAACGGGAGATGATGCCGCAGCTTCGCGTTATATCGAAGCACGTTTAAGTAAATTTGCCTTAGATGTTTTGTATTCGCCAAAAATCACGCCGTGGCAACTTTCCTATGATGGCCGTAGAAACGAACCGATCAATCTACCGGCAAAATTCCCAATTTTATTAGCGCAAGGTGGCGAAGGTATTGCAGTTGGTTTATCAACCAAAATTCTTCCACACAATTTTATCGAGCTAATAGATGCTTCCATCAAAATATTAAAAAAGAAACCTTTTGTATTGTATCCCGATTTTCCAACTGCGGGTATTGCCGATATATCTAATTATAACGATGGCGCACGCGGAGGAAGAGTAAGGGTTCGTGCACGCATTTCGCAAGTAGATAAAACCACACTTGTTATTAAAGAAATTCCTTTTTCAACCACCACCACTTCATTGATTGATAGTATTTTAAAAGCAAATGAAAAAGGGAAAATCAAGATAAAAAAGGTAGAAGACAATACCTCTTCTGAAGTTGAAATTGCGATTCATCTTCCGCCTGGTGTTTCGCCTGATAAAACAATCGATGCGTTGTATGCATTTACAAGTTGTGAAGTTTCAATAGCACCATTAGGCTGTGTGATACAAAACAACAAACCCCTTTTCACGGGCGTTTCGGAAATGTTGAAACAGTCAACCGAACGAACAGTTGATTTGTTAAAACAAGAACTGATTATCGAATTAGGCGAGTTGGAAGAACAATGGCATTTTTCATCGTTGGAACGTATTTTTATCGAAAACAGAATTTATCGAAATATTGAAGAAGAAGAAACTTGGGATGGTGTAATTGCTGCTATTGATGAAGGATTGAAACCATTCACCTCACATTTAAAACGCGCTGTTACCACAGAAGATATAGTGCGATTGACCGAAATACGGATTAAACGTATTTCTCGTTTCGATTTAGATAAAGCGCAAGAAAAACTAGATGCTTTGGAAGGTGATATTGAAAAAGTGAAATACAATATTGAGCATATCATTGATTTTACCATTTCATTCTTCACCAACTTAAAAGAAAAATACGGCAAAGGACGCGAACGCAAAACCGAATTGCGCAACTTTGATAATATCGAAGCAACAAAAGTGGTATTGCGAAACCAAAAACTATATGTAAACCGAGAAGAAGGATTTATTGGAACTGCTTTGCGCAAAGACGAGTACATTGCAGACTGCTCAGATATTGACGATGTGATTGTGTTTCTGCGAGACGGCAGTATGACGGTATCAAAAATCGAAGAGAAAAAATTCGTAGGTAAAGACATTATTCACGCAGCAGTTTTCAACAAAAACGATAAACGCACTATTTACAACATGATATACCGCGATGGAAAAACAGGATCATCGTTTGTGAAGCGTTTCAGTGTTTCAAGTATCACCCGCGATAAAGTCTATGATCTAACTCAAGAAAAACCAGGTTCTCAAGTACTTTATTTTTCAAGTAATCCAAATGGTGAAGCAGAAGTAGTAACTATTTTATTAAGACAATTAAGCAACGTAAAAAAACTAAAATTCGATTTAGATTTTGCCGATTTGCTTATAAAAGGCCGCACATCAAAAGGAAACATCGTCACAAAATATCCAATAAAGAAAATTGAATTAAAAGAGAAAGGAATTTCTACCCTTCGTCCTCGAAAAATTTGGTTCGATGATACCGTTCACCGTTTAAATGTGGATGGCAGAGGCGAGCTTTTAGGTGAATTTAAACCCGAAGATCGTTTGTTGATTATTACCCAAAGCGGAAAATTAAAAACAATTATTCCTGAATTAACCACACACTTTGACGATGATATCATTGTATTGGAAAAATGGATTCCCACAAAACCCATTTCATGTATCTATTTTGATCCAGAAAAAGATAAGTATTTCGGGAAAAGATTTTTAGTGGAATCTGTAAATAAAGAAGAACTTTTTATTTCAGAACATCCGTATGCCCGTTTAGAAATTGTTTCTACAGATTACCGACCAATGGCAGAAATAATATTCGCAAAAAGTAAAGGTGTTGAAAAAGAACCTCTAATTATAAATTTTGAAGAATTTATTGCAGTAAAAGGTATTAAAGCACAAGGAAATCAAGTAACAAGCGATAAGGTAAAAATGATGAATCTTTTAGAATCGTTGCCCTATGAAGAGGTTTTGGAAGAAGAAACATCCGAAAAAAATAATTTTACTGATACGGTTGATGAAAGCTCTCTAACAATTGAAGAAGACGGGCAAATTGGCTTTAACCTAGAATAAACAAATACATTTTAAACACAAATAAAAAATATATGAATTTTGTCATAATTGACGATCATCCTTTTATTTTAGAAGGATATGCCAATGTTATAAAGCAAAATTATCCACAAAGCACAATTGTTAAATTGGCTTCGTGCGAAGCTGTTTTTGACTATTTTTCGAACAATGCCGAAGCAAAACGAACGGACATGGTTTTGGTTGATTTCAACATACCAAGTTTTGAAGAAGAACAATTAAAAAACGGGATTGATGCAGCTAATTTCATTCGCCAAATCATTCCATATTGCAAAGTAATATTACTAACCGCACACACCGAAAAAATCTACATTCTAGATATTATTAAAAACGCAAAACCCGATGGTTTCGTTACCAAAGGCGAACTCACACCCGAATATTTGTTAGAATTAATACAAATTGTTTTGGATCAGGGTAAGTTTTACAGCGATTTTATTCAAAAAACATTCAATGAATCTTTAAACGATAAATCACTTATAGACGACTACAACCGTCAAATATTATATTTACTTTCAAAAGGATATAAAATCGTGGAATTAGACAAAATAATTCCGATATCATACAGCGCTATTCAAAAGCGAATTGCCAAAATGAAGCAAGTGATGAAAGCACAAGATGACAAAGGTTTGGTGAAAGCAGCCATAGAAAACGGGTATTTGTAGAATAAAATACTACATGAAATGAGTGTTTTGCTCACATTTTGTTAACTTTTAAATCCATAGTTGTAAATATAAAACCAACGCCCTTACATTTGTAAAACATTTGAACATAATATGAAAAATTATTGGGCAAATAATTAGGGAGTATTAAGGTTTTCACGTTTTAATAAGGTTAGATTAGGTTTAGAACGTATATGTTGTTTTGTTGATTACTTAAAGTTCAAATGAAACCAATCCTGCTTGTATAGCAGGATTTTTTTTATTACTTTTGTACCACTTTTTGGGGCCGATCGGTTTTGACAGCAGGTGGAATTGAAAAGTAAGCACGTCGAGCGCTCATTTACAGCTCGTAAATATCATGAATGAACTTTTTTTTACACGGCGAAGAAAACTACGCTTTAGCTGCTTAATTCTGAATTATAGTAAGATCAAGCCTTGTCCTATAAGATAGGAAAGCTAAATTCCTTAAAAAAGCCTTGATTTATGGCGTTTTGTAATAAGGAACCGTAAATATAAATCTAGAGTAAATAGCACCTCGGAAGTTACTCGAAATCTAAAGAGGTTAAGTGTGTAGTGGTTGTTTTTGGCAAAGCTATACAACGAAAATTTAAACAAAAACTAAACGTGTAGAAAGCTCTTTGATTGCTTGTTTGGACCAGGGTTCGATTCCCTGCGGCTCCACTGAAATTAAAAAAAATGCATTGATTTTTTTAAGTCAATGCATTTTTTTCAGTATTACCGTATTGGTATTGTTTGAAATACTCCATTTTAACTACAAAATATTCCATAGTTTATTAAACCTAAAGAATAAAAAAGCCCTAATTGGATTAGAGCTTCTGTACCTATTATTAAAACCCACGTTTTTTACTTTGGTTGTACCACATTGGCACTTTTTGTCCGCGCGCTTGTTTCATTTGCCCTTCCATCATGCTAATTTGCTCTTTCAGCATACCTTTCGTATCAAGCTTTTTAGCCTCTGCAATTAATTTTTGAGCTTCTGCAGCACGGTTTTTACTCATCGTGATACCTGCCAACTGCAATTTTGCCACTGCTAAATCTTCCTTTTGATTAAGTCCTAAATCAACTGCTTTGCGAAAATCTTTTTCGGCTTGGTTTAAGTTATTTTGCGCGTTGATAATTCCATTCAAATAAAAATAATATCCTTGTTGGTTTTTTATTAAAGCGGTTTCTGGATTAATTTTCGACAAAATGCGTTTTGCTCCCTCCATATCTTGTTTTCTAAACTTAAACAAGGTCATAATAAGCATTTCATTTTTAAAATAAACTAAAACCACTAATAGCGTTAGTATCAATAAAAAAATACCATTTCCAATATTTTTCTCGGTAAATTGCCAAATAGCAGTTGCCAATAACGCTGCTGCTGCAACAATTTTTATATTCTTGTGAATCATAATCGTTTTTGTTTTAATTTTGCAAATGTAGTAAAATACTGCAAGCCACAAAAAATACCTGGCAAGAATCCTGCAATAAGTAACAGAAATTTAAAATAAATTTTAAAAACAATTTGTAGGTATTAAAAGGATTTGTATATTTGCACTCGGTTTTGAAGCAATGATTTCAAAGCTGAACATTTATAAAATATATATTTAAAGATAAGAAGCAATGAGTAAGAGAACGTTTCAACCATCAAAAAGAAAAAGAAGAAACAAACACGGTTTCATGGATAGAATGGCAAGTGCTAACGGAAGAAAAGTATTGGCACGTAGAAGAGCTAAAGGAAGACATAAGTTAACGGTTTCTAGCGAACCAAGACACAAAAAATAATGATGGATCATCATAAATAAAGGCGTTACTTTAAGTGTCGCCTTTTTTTATATCTTTTATTTTTAAACACTTCATTCTTCTTTTTAATTAAGAATAAGTACATTTGAATACAACAATTATAACAACACCCTATAAATAATGCCTAAAGATCATTCAATTAAAACAGTTTTAATCATTGGTTCTGGTCCAATTATTATTGGTCAGGCTTGTGAATTCGATTACTCTGGTTCGCAATCGGCACGTTCGTTGCGCGAAGAAGGAATTAAAGTTATTTTGATCAATTCGAACCCAGCAACCATTATGACCGATCCATCAATGGCGGATCATGTGTATTTAAAACCATTAAACACCAAATCAATCATCGAAATTTTAAAGGCGCATCCAGAAATCGATGCTGTTTTGCCAACAATGGGCGGACAAACAGCCTTGAATTTGTGTTTAGAAGCCGATGAAAAAGGTATTTGGCAAGATTTTGATGTAAAATTGATTGGGGTTGATATCAACGCCATTAATGTCACTGAAGACCGCGAACAATTTAAACAACTTTTAGCAAAAATCGATATTCCTTTTGCACCTGCAAAAACTGCCACATCGTTTTTGGAAGGAAAAGAAGTTGCCCAAGAATTTGGTTTCCCGTTGGTAATTCGTCCATCGTTTACCTTGGGTGGAACAGGAGCTGCTTTTGTGCATAAAGAAGAAGATTTCGACGAACTTCTTACACACGGACTAGAATCATCGCCTATACACGAGGTTTTGATTGATAAAGCATTATTGGGCTGGAAAGAATACGAATTAGAGTTATTAAGAGATAAAAACGACAATGTTGTAATTATCTGTACTATTGAAAACATGGATGCTATGGGCATTCACACCGGTGATTCAATTACCGTAGCACCAGCAATGACCTTATCGGACCGCACGTTTCAACGCATGCGAGATATGGCTATAAAAATGATGCGCTCTATCGGAAATTTTGCAGGTGGATGTAATGTGCAGTTTGCAGTATCACCCGATGAAAAAGAAGATATTGTTGCTATTGAAATCAACCCTCGTGTGTCGCGTTCATCAGCTTTAGCATCAAAAGCAACTGGCTACCCTATTGCAAAAGTAGCTACAAAATTGGCATTAGGCTACACTCTTGATGAGCTGCAGAACCAAATCACCAAATTAACATCGGCATTGTTTGAACCAACTTTAGATTATGTTATTGTAAAAATACCTCGTTGGAATTTTGATAAATTTGAAGGTGCAGATAGAACACTTGGTCTTCAAATGAAATCGGTTGGTGAAGTTATGGGAATTGGTCGTTCATTTCAAGAAGCCTTACAAAAAGCCACCCAATCATTAGAAATAAAACGAAACGGAATTGGTGCAGACGGAAAAGGATACACCAATTACGATCAAATTTTAGATAAATTAGAACATGCGTCATGGGATCGTGTTTTTGTGATTTACGATGCCATTGCATTGGGTATTCCACTAAGCACCATTCAACAAATTACTAAAATAGATATGTGGTTCTTAAAGCAATACGAAGAAATGTATGCTTTAGAGCAAGAAATATCAAAACACACTTTGGCAACTCTTCCAAAAGACTTATTGTTAGAAGCCAAACAAAAAGGGTTTGCAGACCGCCAAATTGCTCACATGTTGCGCTGTTTAGAAAGTGAAATTTACACTTTACGCGAAAAAATGAACATTAACCGTGTGTACAAATTGGTGGATACTTGTGCGGCAGAATTTGTGGCACAAACACCTTACTACTACTCTACTTTTGAAGCCAATATTGAAAAAGCAGACGGCACAGTTTACACAGCCAACGAATCGGTTCGAACCGATAAAAAGAAAGTTGTGGTACTTGGCTCAGGTCCCAACCGAATAGGTCAAGGAATTGAGTTTGATTATTCTTGTGTGCACGGTGTTTTGGCTACATCAGAATGTGGTTATGAAACCATCATGATCAACTGTAACCCGGAAACGGTTTCAACCGATTTTGATACGGCCGATAAATTGTATTTCGAACCCGTTTATTGGGAACATATTTACGATATTATTCGACATGAAAAACCAGAAGGAGTAATTGTACAGTTAGGTGGACAAACTGCTTTAAAGTTGGCCGAAAAATTAGATAAATACGGAATTAAGATTATTGGAACAAGTTTTGAAGCTTTAGATTTAGCTGAAGATCGCGGACGTTTCTCTGAATTACTAACCGATTTACATATTCCTTTTCCTAAATTTGGAGTAGCCACTACTGCCGAAGAAGCAGCGAAATTGGCAGACGAATTAGATTTTCCTTTATTAGTGCGCCCATCGTATGTTTTGGGTGGTCAAGGAATGAAAATCGTTATCAATAAAAAAGAATTAGAAGAGCATGTAATTGATTTATTAAAATCGATTCCGGGCAACAAATTGCTTCTAGATCATTATTTAGCTGGAGCTGTGGAAGCAGAAGCTGATGCGATTTGCGATGGCGAAAATGTGTACATTATTGGAATTATGGAGCATATTGAACCTTGTGGTGTGCATTCAGGAGATTCAAACGCTACACTACCCCCATTCAATTTAGGTGAGTTTGTATTGCAACAGATTAAAGATCATACTAAAAAGATTGCGGTTGCCTTGAAAACAAAAGGATTAATCAACATTCAGTTTGCAGTGAAAGACGATACGGTATATATCATTGAAGCCAATCCACGTGCTTCCCGTACGGTTCCGTTTATTGCAAAAGCTTATGGCGAACCTTATGTAAACTATGCTACAAAAGTAATGTTGGGCGCTAAAGTAACCGATTTTACTTTTAACCCTCAACTAAACGGATATGCTATTAAGCAACCTGTTTTCTCTTTCAACAAGTTTCCGAAAGTAAACAAAGCTTTAGGACCAGAAATGAAATCAACGGGAGAAAGCATTCTGTTTATCGATAGTTTAAAAGACGACGCTTTCTACGATTTATACACCCGCAGAAAAATGTACTTAAGTAAATAACAGCTTTTTTAAAGCACAAAAAAATCCGTTTCTAATATTGTAGAAACGGATTTTTTTTATAGATTCTAAGGGTTTACTTCTTAATAATCTTAATAAATTGTGTGTGTTCTTCTGAAAACAATTTAACCATATAGGTACCGGAACTGAATTGCGAAAAATTGATTTTAACGGTTTCATTATCATTTAACTGTTTTAAAATTCGTTGCCCAGTAATGTTGTACACTTCTACACTTTCAATGGTGTGTTTGTAACTAACTATTAAATCGTTTTCTACCGGGTTTGGATAATATTTTAAACCAGCTAAATCAAAGTTATTCACTGAAAGCGTAATACCTACTTTTACAGCAGTTGGATAGCTTGGACAGCCGTTTTCATCAATTATTACTCCATAATAAGTGACACCATCTTCTAGAAAATCAGAAACGTCTAGAGGATTCATTCTATTTATTGCATCATTATAGCTTAAATACCATGTTACGAAAGGCTGATTCATTATCAAATCGGACACTTTGGCTTGATTCGTAAAATTTTGAACTAAAAATCCTGTAGGCGAATTGGGACGTGTATTCACTTTTACATGAACTTGTCTTCTGCTTGATGTGCATCCAGAATAATCTATCGCTACATAGTAATAACCCGTTGTTAAACTATATGTATCGGGCAAAGGCGTTGTGGAAGAATTATCAACATACCATACATATTTGGTTGAAGTAGAAGCTTTTAAGTATAAATCACCAACTGTTGCGCCTGCACACAAAACAAAATCAGTCATAATAGGTGCTGTAGTAGGATAAACACGGACTGCTACAGCAATTCTTGGTGATTTACAAGGCATTATTTCTTGCTCTACATAATAAGTTCCTGTTAATAAAGGTGTATTTGCTGCTAAAGGTGTAACACTTTGTGCTGAACTGTACCAATTAATAGTTGCTCCCGGCATTCCGTTTGCAACTAAATCAGAAACATAAGCAGTGTTGCAAAATACTTGTTGTGTGGAAACAATTGGCACTGTTACACCTGCTGTGGTTATAATTTGTAGAGGTTTTCTAACCGATTCGCACAAGTTATAATTAAATGTGCTTACATAATAAACACCGTTTGTAAGCAAATGTGTACTTGGTAATGTTTGTGTACTTGTTAAACTGCTGTACCATTTTAATTGCGAGCTACTGAAGTTATCGATTGAGATATTTTGAATCAATGCGGTGTTGCAAATGACAAGGCTTGTTGTTGTGATAGGATTACTCGGGTAAATGTTTACTACCACCGCAAAGCGGTTGGCACTTTCACAACCATTAACTGTTTGGGTGGCATAATAAGTTGTTCCATTAACTAAACTTGTGGTTGCAGATAAAGGCGCACCATTTGTTGCTTTATCATACCATTTGATATTTTGACCGTTTACATTCAAATCCGCAACAGTCGGTGTATAAGGTTCACAAAATTCTTGAACACTTAAACCTGTTGGTATATTGGTTGTATTTATCGTTACATTTATCGCTGCTCGTGTATAATTTTCACAACCATTTATAGTTTGCGAAGCGTAATAACTACCAGTAGCTAGCTGTTGGGTTCCGCTTAAAGGTATTCCACCAAAAGGAGTTGTGTACCATTTCACATCGGTTCCAGTAACGACTAAATCACTTACAGTGGCATTTTCATTGATACAAAAAACTTGATTTGTGGTTACAGGTTGTGGAATATCAGCTGGCTGTGTAATATAAATATTTTGTGATGCAGTACAATTTTTACTATCGATTACTAACACATTGTATAAGCCCGCAGGTAATTGATTTATATTTTGCGATGTATTGCCATTAGACCATTGGTAGGTATAAGGTGGTGTTCCGCCCGTTACATTTAAGTTAATGCTTCCTGTGGTAGTTGCGTAACAAAGTACATTATTTTGCTGATATGTAATATTTAAAACATCTGGTTGATCAATCGTAATACTCTCAGTAAACGTACAACCATAATCATCTGTTATGGTTAAAGAATAGGTTCCGGCCGATAGATTACTAATTGATGCTGTTGTTGCTCCATTTGACCAATTATAGGTAAAAGGAGCTCTACCACCAACGATAGTTGCAGTAATATTTCCATCAGCAAGTCCATTACACGACACATTTTTTTTACTAAAATTTAAAGATAATCCTACGTTTGGCACCACGGTTACACTTTCGGTCACCGTACAACCATTTGCATCTGATACCGTTAAAGTATAATTGCCGGACACTAAATCATCAACAGTCGAAGTGGTTGCACCATTTGACCAAGAATAGGTATATGGTTGTGTACCACCTGTTGGCATAGCTATTACGGAGTTGGTTAGGGCTCCGTTACAACCAGCTTTCGTTTGGGTAATAGCTACTTTTAAAACATTAGGCTCTGTTATGGTCACAGCCTTTGTTAAAGAACAGCCATTTGCATCCGTAACTAAAACGGTATAATTGCCTTTACTTATATTAGAAATATTTGCTGTGTTACCTCCATTACTCCACAGGTAAGTGTAAGGTGCAGTTCCTCCAGAAACATTTATTGTAGCCTCACCAGTTGCTGTTCCAAAACAATTAACATTCTTAGCTATTGCAGTTGCAGATAAAATCTCTGGTTGTGTGATTGTTATATTTTCTACTTTCACACAATTATTAGCATCTTTTACGGTCACAGTATAAGTACCTGCTGCTAAACCTATTACTTTTGGTGTTGTTGCATTATTGTGCGACCATGTATAAGTGTATGGTTGAGTACCACCACTTGGAATTACCTCAATTGTTCCATCATTTGCGTTGTTGCAACTTAAGTTTTTAACGTTTACAACATTGGTAAGTGCTGTAGGTTGCGAAATAACAACTGTTTCTGTTCCAAAACAACCATTTGCATCTGTGATTACAACACTATATGTTCCGGCACTTAAGCCAGATATTGCTGCTGTTGTAGCATTGTTTGACCATAAGTAACTGTATGGTGCTGATCCTCCATTACCAGAAACAGTTGCACTACCATTGCTCTCACCAAAGCACAACACATTGTTTTGTGTTAAACTTCCTCTAACTTGAGGTACTGTTAGCGTAACTGCGTTTGATGCCAAATCATTTAAACAATTACTTTTTACTATTACTTTATATGTATAGCCATTTAAACTATTGGTAACGTTTGAAATAGTAAGACTATTTGTGGTAACCCCAGAATATTCAGTATTATTTGATAAATTAGTAAAACCACTACCGGTATCTACCTGCCATTGATAACCTACTCCATTTACTGCATTTACATTTATTGTTGCATTATTATTTAAACAAACAATTTGATTAACGGGTTGATTAATAATTGTTGGTGAAAGTACTGTTTGTAAATCTATAGCAGCTATTTTCGAACATGGCCCCCAACTTGCAACGGCATAAACTGTTTTTGAAACAGAGCTATAAGCTGTTGGTACCGCAATAGTATTGGCATTTATAGCCTGTGCATCAGCTAAATTTTCGTAGTAAGAATAAGTAACTCCCGAAAGGGTTGAGATAGATGTTTCTGCATTTGTAAGATTATAAACAGCTGTATTTGTTGGAGAACAGCCTTGTAAAGTTACTGGCGTATTTAGTACAAGTGTAGTTATGTTTACATCTACCGCAGCTGTTGCTGGGCAATCAAAATTGCTAGATGCTACTTTTACGGAATAATTTCCAATTTGAGTGGCAGTATAGGTGCTTTGTGTAGCTCCTGAAATAATTGTATTATTAAAATACCATTGATAAGTTGGATTTACTGCAGAAGTTGTAGCTTTTAATGTGGTATTTACAGTTTCACAAAGCACCAAATTACTTGGCAAAATGGTTCCATTAATATCAGTAAGATCAAGTGGTGGTACAGTACCGTTATCAACCGTAATGCTTGCTGTGCTCACACATGTGCTAGAAGGTATTGTTACTTCTACTGAATAAGTACCCGTTTGTGTTACTGTGTATGAATCTGAAATTGCACCAGGAATTTGCACATTATTAAGAAACCATTTATAGGTTGCGTTTGTAGCCAAAACACTAGCTTTAATTATTTGCGTGGCTTCACACTTTTTTATATTTGATGGCAAAATATTCCCTGATGTATCTGTAATCTTTACACCAATATCAAAAGAGCCAGCTTCTAAAAAAACAGCTGTATCGTACTTTTCGTCTGCATAATCTGCAATTACCATTTTAAAATGATAGGTTTCTCCAGGAATAACAGTTGCTGTTGCAGTCAATGGAATGGTTCTTCCTTGAAAATTAATATCCGAATTTGTGGTATTGTATCCTCCAAAATATTGTTGGTTTACAGCTCCGCAAGAGCCTGCTGATCCTGTCACAGCCGGATGAATATTAGATGTACTCACAACTCCTCCTGAATTGGGCAAAACAGCCAAGTTGGTATATGTAGGATCTCCTACTTTCTTTAACAACAAAGCAAATGCATCAGTAAAACTGCACTCATATCCATCGCCATACTCCTCTGAAGCGAGTATATAATTAAAAGTAATTTGATTGGTTATAGGCACAAAATCAAATTCAATATAAGTGGCATCATATAATACCATAGGTGAAATATTTAGGACATTGGCTAAATCAATATCACCTCCTGAATTGAGGTTATCAGAAAGTATAGGGTTTATAAAGTTATTGCCTGCTTTTCGTGCAAAACCTGTGCTCAGAACAATACCCGATTGAAAAGGAAAGTTGGCATTTGCCTTATTAAAATACCCCCATGATCTGTTTAAGTTTGTTGCCGGCAAATTGGGCGAAACCACAACATTCGTAGCATTGGCACTTGTACAGTTACCACCACCAGATATGAGCACATTATTTATCAATTGCGAAACGGTAAATGCACTTTGCGCACTGGAAGCATTGTTAACCTCTATAAAATCACCAATACCTAAAGGCACAACAGGCGGGGTACTATTTGGAATGTTGATTCGAGTGGGTAAGGATTGTCCTAAACTAAGATAGTTAATCACAAATAAAAACAAAAACAGCCAAAAAAAGTTTTGAACATTGATTCGTTTTTTTGTGGAATCATTAAGCAACTTCACTTTTTTAAGATTCATAGTTTACCAGAAAAATGGTTATTTTAAAAAAAGATACTCATATTTTTAAACGTACTTCTCCAAATGGATTATATTCTAATAATGCATTTTTTTAATATACATTTTAAAAATAACCGTAAATGTAATTGATTTTGCATCAATTTTTTAAGCAAATTGAAAAATTAACTTTTTATTCATCAAAAAAAAAGACTGTCCTCTTTGCGGCAGTCTTTCTTTTTCTATTTATTCCCTTTTGCGTGATCAGCTAAGAATTGTTCCAAACCTAAATCGGTGAGTGGATGCTTCAGCAATCCTAAAATCGAACTTAAAGGTCCTGTCATCACATCGGCACCAATTTTGGCACAATTCACAATATGCATGGTATGGCGCACCGATGCTGCTAAAATCTGCGTTTCAAAGGCATAATTGTCATAAATCATTCTAATTTCATCGATTAAATTTAATCCATCGGTAGAAATATCATCTAATCTACCAATAAATGGCGACACATACGTTGCCCCTGCCTTTGCAGCCAATAATGCCTGACCTGCCGAAAATACTAAAGTTACATTGGTTTTAATGCCTTTTTCAGAAAAGTATTTACACGCTTTAATACCGTCTTTCGTCATCGGGATTTTCACCACAATTTGCTCGTTTAATTCTGCAAGCTCCTCGCCTTCTTTAATCATTCCCTCAAAATCGGTAGCAATTACTTCAGCCGAAACATCGCCATCAACAATAGCGCATATATCCACATAATGTTTCAAAATATTGTTTTTGCCTGTAATGCCTTCTTTTGCCATTAACGACGGATTGGTCGTAACGCCGTCTAAAACGCCTAAAGCTTGTGCTTCTTTAATTTGGTCTAGGTTTGCTGTATCTATAAAAAATTTCATAGTTTTGATGTGTTTAATTATTATTTGTTCTTTTTATTGGAGATTATTTCAATTTATAGGAATTCTTTGATTAAGATTTTTAACCATTAAAAGTTACTAAAAATCTGCGAATTTGAGGCAAATAAATTATTTTATTTTATAATGATTCATTAACATTTTTTCATACACCGTATCTGGTAAAATCTTTTTTAGAAAGATAGAAAACTTTTGCATGAAAGCCCCTACTCTGTAATGAACTTTTGGATTTTTTGTTTGAATAATTGCGTTAATTGCTTTTGCCATTTCTATGGGATCGCCGCCATCATTCACATGCTCGTTGATTGTAGCCAATTGTTGACTGTAAATTTCTTTGTATGGAGATTGATCTAAAACCGGCGCATGAAAACGGCGTGCAGCAATATCGGTAGCAAAATCGCCCGGAGCCACATTGGTAACTCGTATATTAAAAGGTTTCACTTCCATTCGTATCGATTCGGTTAGCAGTTCCAAAGCTCCTTTCGAAGCCGAATAAATCCCGCGGTAAGGCAAGCCCATATATCCCGCAATCGACGTTACATTAATAATCAAGCCCGATTTTTGTTGACGCATTTGTGGTAAAACGGCTTTCATAACTTCAATAGGTCCAAAAACATTGGTATGAAAATTATTTTGAATTTCTTCCAAAGGAATTTCCTCAATAGGTCCGGTAATTCCTACTCCTGCATTGTTAATCAACACATCAATTCTGCCTTCTTTTGCAATAATTTCAGTAACCGCACTTTGTATCGATTCCTTGTTTCGCACATCAATGGCAACCAGTGGAAAACGACTATCTGTCACGTTTTCAGGATTTCTACTGCTGCCGTAAACCGTGTAACCTTTCGTTAATAAAAAGTTTCCAACGGTTTTGCCAATACCTGAAGATCCGCCAGTTATCAGTACAACTTTGTTCATTTTTAATATTTTCAACAAATATACAATAGCTATTTGTAAAATTAGTATTTTTAGTATCTGTAAACTAAAATCACAAAAATGAATTTTAAACCTATTATTGGTCTTTTTATTGTTGCCGGATTTTTAAATTCAAACACCATTTATGCTCAAAAACAAAAAGATCGGGTAAAAGAAATGATGGAAAATCTATCGAAAGACGAACTGGTAAAACATCTTTCTATAATTGCGGGCGATGAAATGGAAGGTAGAAAAACAGGCGAAGCCGGGCAGAAAATGGCGGCAAATTATATAAGAAACATTTATAAAAATTTAGAAATTGAAGCCTTGCCGGGAACAGATGATTATTTTCAGGCTGTTCCGTCTGAAGCTATGAAACGTATGTTCAGCCCTAAATTAAACAACAGCGAAAATGTGGTGGCTTATATAAAAGGAAGCGAAAAACCCGACGAATATTTGGTGATTTCTGCACATTACGACCATGTGGGAATTGCAAATGGCGAAATATATAATGGCGCTGATGATAATGGAACAGGAACAACGGCTTTGTTAGAACTAGCGCGTATGTTTAAAATTGCTGAGAAAAACGGTAACGGACCAAAACGTTCGATTGTATTTCTCCATTGCACCGGAGAAGAATATGGTTTGCACGGTTCTCGCTTTTTTGTGAATTCTAAAATAATTCCTTTAGAACAAATTGTTGCCGATTTGAATGTGGATATGATTGGAAGGAGAGATTTTACGTATCAAAAAAATAAAAAAGAATACATCTATTTGGTGGGAAGCGATAAATTAAGCACCGAATTGCACGATATTTCTGAAGCCATGAATAAAAAATATACCGATCTGGTTTTAGATTACACCTATAATGATGATAAGCATCCCGAAATGATTTATTACCGTTCTGATCATTACAATTTTGCAAAATACAACATTCCCGTAATTTTTTATTACAGCGGAGAACATGCCGATTACCACAAACCAACCGACACTGTTGACAAAATTAATTTTGATGAAATGCTTAAACGCACACAGCTTATTTTTGTAACAGCTTGGGAACTAGCAAATAGAAACGAACGAATTAAACTAAAATAAAATGATGAAAAAAATCATAACAACTTGCCTTTTATTTTTTGCAATTGCATCCACTTTTGCACAAAACAGCCACGAAGACATTCAAACAATTCAAAACTATATCCAAAAAACCTCTCAAAACGAATGGTTTGACCCCATCAACAAAAAGGGAAGTCTTTCTAACAATACAACTTATGACACCGCTTATTATTTGCTTTCGAACGATTCGGTGTTTTCCATTATTCATACCGTTTATGAAAAACATACCTTGCAGAAAGTTTTTTATTATAAGGAAGGGGCGTTAATAGCTTGTATTGTCGAAGAAACCGATGCAAATAACGCCAATAGATTGTTGCAATATGCCGATTACTTTTTTAAAGACGGTGCACTTTTAAACACTGGAGACGAAAAAGAAGCATTTCCCGCTGCTGCACTTTTTACAGAAGGAATGGAGAAATTGCAAAATGTTCCGGTTAATTAAAATTTTCACTTGCTTTTTTCATAAAAAAACTATACTTTTCAATTGCAATAATTAAAACACAGAAAATATATGTCTCAAATAGGTAGATTATTCGATATTCCTTATTATCAGTTGCAACACTATCCGTTAGAAAAAGCTTTTTCAACAAAGCAAAATGGCGTTTGGAAAGCAACAAGCATTCAAGAATATATAGAACAAGCAAATTATGTTTCCAAAGCATTGCTTGCAATGGGCGTTAAAAAAGGCGATAAAATTGCACTAATAACCTCAACAAACCGTACCGAATGGAACATTATGGACATTGGTATTTTACAAACCGGTGCAGCAACTGTTCCAATATATCCAACTATTTCTGAACACGATTACGAGTATATTATAAAGCATTCCGAAAGTGTGTATGTGTTTGTTTCCGATAAAACCATTTTAGAAAAATTAGACCGGGTAAAGTTCAACATTCCCAAACTGCGAGGTATTTATTCGTTCGATGAAATTCCGGGCTGCGCCAATTGGAAAGATATTATAACAGCCGGTAAAGATGCAATGAACGATGCCGATGTGGAAGCAGCTAAAGCCAATGTAACTCCAGACGATTTAGCGTCGATTATTTACACATCAGGCACCACTGGCACTCCAAAGGGCGTGATGCTTACGCATAACAATATCATCAGCAACGTTTTAGGTTCGTCTGAACGTGTTCCGTTTGAAAGAGGAAGTTACACTGCGCTGAGTTTCTTGCCGTGCTGTCATATTTTTGAGCGAATGATTTTGTATCTGTTCCAATATATGGGTGTATCAATTTATTTTGCAGAATCAATTGAAAAAATATCTGATAACCTTCAAGAAGTAAAACCACAAGTAATGACAGTTGTTCCAAGGGTTTTAGAAAAAGTATTCGATAAAATTTATGCCAAAGGATCTGAACTTTCGGGCATTAAAAAAGCATTGTTCTTTTGGGCATTGCGCTTAGCAGAAGACTTTAAACCTTACCAAGCAAACGGCGGTTTCTATGAATTTAAGTTGAAAATTGCCCGCAAACTAATTTTCTCTAAATGGCAAGCCGCTTTGGGTGGCAATTTAGAATTGCTGGTATCGGGTTCTGCCCCATTATCTCCGCGTTTGGCACGAATTTTTGGTGGAGCCGATATACCGGTTATGGAAGGCTACGGTTTAACTGAAACTTCTCCGGTAATTTCAGTAAACGACCAACGAAATAATGGCTGGAAAATTGGCTCTGTAGGTAGGGTTTTAAGCAATGTGACCGTTAAAATTGCAGAAGACGGCGAAATTCTTTGTCAAGGACCATCGATTGCAGAAGGATATTATAAAGACGAAGAAAAAACCAAAGAAGCTTTTATCGACGGTTGGTTCCATACTGGAGATATCGGTGTAGTTGATGCCGACGGATTTTTATTCATTACCGATCGTAAAAAAGAAATGTTTAAAACCAGCGGCGGTAAGTACGTTGCTCCACAAATGATTGAAAATGCCATGAAACAATCGCGTTTCATTGAGCAGATAATGGTGGTGGGCGAAGGACAAAAAATGCCTGCAGCGTTGATTCAGCCAAATTTTGATTTTATTAAAGAGTGGGCCAACCGCAACAAAGTAAACCTTGGTTTTACGTTAGACGAAGTAGTGAAAAACGAATTGGTGATAGAACGCATTCAAAAAGAAATTGAAACCATAAACCCGCAATTTGGTAAATGGGAGCAAATTAAAAAGTTTGCACTCACCCCAAATGTTTGGAGCATTGATACAGGAGAATTAACCCCTACGCTCAAACTAAAACGTAAAGTGATTTTAGAGAAGTATAAAGATTTGTATGAAGGAATGTATTCTTAAATATGTTAAAATTTAATAAATAATTTGTTAATTAAAAAAAAAAAAATACATTAGCAATATAAACAATTAAAAAATGTATTTATTATGAAAAAAATTTTAGCAACGTTATTCTTTTTAGGATTGACAACGACTGGATTTGCACAAAGTCCTAAAACAGTAGATGGAAATGCTGCTCTGTGGCCATCATCTCCAGGTTTTATTACAATTGGCTGTGCACCTTCAGAAGCTACATGCTTTACGCTTACTAAAAATTGGTTTAGTGATAGTTGGAGATTACAAGCACCTGCAATAGGTGTTGACGTTAATGTATTGTTACCTACTGTAAATGGAGTACCGGCAGAAGATTTACCGCCACGACAAGACGGAGGCGATAAAGAATTTAGAATTGAATATACAGTTGAAGATTCTGAATAATGTTCTAAAGGATTTGTTTTAATAAAAATAAATCCTTTTTTTTTAACAAAACTACTTATCAACTATGAAAAAAATACTATTTATTTTTTTATTACTTCTTAATCTTATATGTTATTCTAACAATAATAATAAAATAATAATTGCTTTAAGTCTTAACGACTGTTTGAGTTGTTTGATGCCCTTAAATGAAATAAACCAAGCATTAAATCATCCAGAAATGACTATTGTTTTAAAAAGTCATTTACAATCTGATTCATTATTAGTTAATAAAAAAATAGGGATTAATAATTATAAATCAAGTATTACACTATATTCTGATTCCTTGCATAATAGATATGCTAATGGCATAAAATCAACTATAAATATTGTAAAAAACAATGAAAAAATATATTCATCAAATTTATATCAATTAGATGTAAACGAATTTATTAGGTTTTATCTAAATAATGAAGATAATTGTTTTAAAAATGTTAAAAGTGGAGTACGTTATATTCAAGATGATTTTTCTTTATTAGTCAGAAATTTTGAATTAGGGCGTTGGTCTTATTATGATAGTTCTACTTCAATAGATATCATTCCTGATAAGGAATGGTTAAAAAAAGCATACAGTATTTACTACAAAGAAAATAATTTTGATAAACATTATAATGACTTTTTAAATTTATTAATTGAACACCCTAATTTAGATCCATCTATTACCCATGGAAGAAAAATAAATGCAAATCAGATAGCCTTTTTAACAACTGTTTATTTTGTAAAAGACAACCCTGATCCCAAAAATACAAATATTACCCAAGAGCCATTTATGATTATATACAACATACAAGAAAGAAAAATTGATTCTATGCAGTATATTAATTTAAAATTGTCTAAATCATTAAAGGATTATTCTATTAATATTATGGACTTTAATGTTGTTGGAAACGATTATCTTATAACTTTAGTTTCAAATAATTATGAGAATATTGACAATAGAAAGTATTTATCATTATTCGCTAAGAGTAAATATAATGATGATGAGTTGGTATTAAAAGAGTTTATTAATAGTGATATTCCTAACAATTATATTAAATATAAATTGTATCATAATCTACATAGCTATCGCTTTGACAAATCTTTAATATTATTATATTATGGCGAATATATATATGATTACAAGAAAAATGTAAAATACAAAATCCCTTTTAGTGAAGAAGAATTTGCTAAAATAAGTACCGTCTTTCAAGCTTATTCAACAGGAAAGACATCCACTTATCTTATAGATGATATAGCTGACAGAGACAATACTATTCTTTTATTATATCGCAATTCTTCTGAGCAACTTAAATTAATGGAAATAGAGAAAAAAACAGAAAAAGTGCTTAAGGATAAAATTATTATGACTACAGAGGAATTAAAACCTCATTTTAGCTCATGGTTTACTGTAAATGCTAAAGGTGAAATACATTATTTAAACAACAAAAATTGTATTATTAAAATTCAAACATAAACAATAACATATCCTTTTAACGAAAAATTAAATTTAAAATAGTATGCGTGCATACTATTTTTTTATTATATTTGATATAATTAAAGATTTATGAAAAATAAAACGCTCGATTCCGTAATAAAAAACACTTGGCAAGCCATCGCCCGTATGTATAACGAAGAAGCTTCGCAATACGGTGCATCAATGGCATTGGGTTACGCCTTGTTAAACATAGATAAAGAAGGAACGCCGTCTACAGCTTTGGCTCCACGTTTGGGCATGGAACCTACAAGTTTAACGCGTACTTTAAAAACAATGGAAGAAAAAGGGTTAATCATTAAAAAGAAAAACCCAAAAGACGGTCGGGGTGTAAATATTTATTTAACGCCACTTGGGGTTGAAAAACGGGGATTATCCAAACAAACAGTAATCAATTTTAATAATAAACTTTTAGAAACCTTTTCGCAACAAGAAATCGATAACTTTATTGAAATGTCAGAAAAAATTCAAAATATCATCATCGAAAAAAAGAAATTTTAAGAAACCAAACCTTATATAAATATGAATAGATTAATAAAAAAAGTGGCTGTTATTGGTTCCGGAATCATGGGTTCGGGCATTGCATGTCACTTTGCAAACATTGGCGTTCAGGTATTGCTTTTGGATATTGTTCCCAACCAGCTTACCGAAGCCGAAGAAAAAAAAGGGCTTACGCTTAACGATAAAGTGGTAAGAAACCGAATCGTGAACGAAAATTTAGCAACAGCTTTAAAACAAAACCCCTCGCCTATTTACGACAAAAAATTTGCTAACAGAATTTCGACAGGAAACACAACAGACGATCTTCCGAAAATTAAAGATGTTGATTGGATTATTGAAGTGGTTGTGGAACGTTTGGATATTAAAAAGGCAGTTTACGAGCAAATTGAAAAATTCCGCAAACCGGGAACGTTGATCACATCAAACACTTCAGGAATTCCGATTCATTTTATGAGCGAAGGACGAAGTGAAGATTTTCAGGAACATTTCTGTGGAACACACTTTTTCAATCCGGTTCGATACCTGAAATTATTCGAAATTATTCCCGGACCAAAAACCAAACCCGAAGTTTTATCGTTTTTAAACAATTACGGTGAAAAATTCTTGGGAAAAACATCGGTTGTGGCTAAAGATACACCTGCGTTTATTGGTAACCGCATTGGTATTTACGGCATCATGAGTTTGTTTCATTTGGTTAAAGAAATGGATCTAACCATTGAAGAAGTAGATAAATTAACCGGACCGGTAATCGGCAGACCCAAATCGGCAACATTCCGTACGGTTGATGTGGTTGGTTTGGATACGTTGGTGCATGTTGCCAATGGTTTGTACGAAAATGTTCCGAATGATGAAGCACACGAATTATTCAAACTACCCGATTTCATCAATCACATGATGGAAAACAAATGGTTGGGAAGCAAAACCAAACAAGGTTTCTATAAAAAAGTTGATAAAGATATTCTTTCGCTCGATTTGAATACGCTAGAATATCGACCAAACAAAAAAGCATCTTTCCAAACATTAGAACTTACAAAAACCATTGATAATGTAATTGATCGTTTCAAAGTTTTAGTGAACGGAAAAGACAAAGCGGGCGAGTTTTATCGTAAATCTTTTGCGGGATTGTTTGCGTATGTTTCTAACCGAGTTCCCGAAATTACCGACGATTTATATAAGATAGACGATGCCATGAAAGCTGGTTTTGGCTGGGAACACGGACCATTCCAAATTTGGGATGCCATTGGTGTGGAGAAAGGTATCGAATTGATCAAAGAAAGCGGTGAAAACGTTGCCAATTGGGTAAACGACATGTTGGCATCGGGCAATACATCATTTTACACAGTTAAAGAAGGTGCTACTTATTATTATGATATCGATTCAAAATCGCAACAAAAAATTCCGGGACAAGATGCGTTTATTATCTTAAACAACATTCGCGATACCAAAAAAGTTTGGGGCAATGCCGATACTACTTTGTTTGATTTAGGAGATGGAATTTTAAATCTGGAATTTCACTCCAAAATGAACTCAATTGGTGGCGGTGTCATCAGCGGAATCAACAAAGCGATTGATATAGCCGAAAAAGAATACAGCGGTTTGGTTATTGGAAATCAAGCAGCAAACTTCTCGGTCGGCGCCAATTTGGGCATGATTTTCATGATGGCGGTTGAACAGGAATACGATGAATTGAATTTCGCCATAAAATCGTTCCAAGATACCATGATGCGCGTGCGTTATTCAGGCATTCCGGTAATTGCAGCTCCTCATGGAATGACACTTGGCGGCGGTTGCGAATTGGTAATGCATTCAGACAAAGCCGTTGCAGCAGCAGAAACCTATATTGGTTTGGTTGAATTTGGCGTGGGTGTAATTCCTGGCGGTGGCGGATCTAAAGAAATGACCTTACGTGCAGCAGATCAATTCAAAAAGAACGATGTGAAGCTGAATATTCTGCAAGAATATTTCCTAACAGTTGGTACGGCAAAAGTTGCTACATCGGCATACGAAGGGTTTGAGAACGGTGTGCTTTTACCAACAAAAGATGTGGTGGTGGTAAACAAAGACCGACAAATTGCCGAAGCTAAAAAACACGCATTGTTAATGGCTGAAGCTGGCTACACCCAACCTGTTCCTCGCAAAGATATTTTGGTTTTAGGTAAACAAGCATTGGGGGCTTTCTTGGTGGGAACAGACGGTATGATGGCTGGTAAATACATTTCTGAACACGATAGAAAAATCGCCAACAAGTTAGCCTACGTAATGGCAGGCGGCGATTTATCTGAACCTACATTTGTATCCGAACAATATTTGTTAGATCTAGAACGCGAAGCTTTCTTAAGTTTATGTACCGAAAGAAAAACGTTAGAACGTATTCAGTTTATGTTAACTAAGGGAAAACCTTTGCGTAATTGATGATTTGTATCAAGACGTAAGTATTAAGAATCAAGACAAAAATTAGAGTAACATGCACAATTTTGAAAAACTGAAAATCTGGCAAAAAGCAATGGATATAGCTGTTGCTGTTTATGAAATTTCTGCACTTTTACCAATTGATGAACGATTTAATTTAATTCATCAAATAAAAAAATGTGCTGTTTCAATTCCGTCAAATATTGCCGAAGGATCGGGCAGAAATCACAACAAAGAATTTATCCAATTTTTAGGCATAGCTAATGGATCTACTTTTGAATTGATAACACAATTAATACTTGCAAAAAGATTAAATTTAATAGATGAAGCAATAACACAACCCGTTATAAATCAGTTAGTAGAAGTTTCAAACATGAATTTTTCATTTCAAAAAACTCTTAATACAAATATGAATGCAGATGGAAAAAGTCTTAGTACTTAATACTCCCATCTTAATACTTTAATAAATGAAAACAGCATATATAGTAAAAGCATACCGAACAGCCGTTGGAAAAGCACCAAAAGGATTGTTCCGATTTAAAAGACCCGATGAATTAGCGGCAGAAACCATTGAGTTTATGATGAACGAAGTGCCGCAATTAGATAAAAAACGCATCGACGATGTAATGGTTGGAAATGCCATGCCCGAAGCTGAACAAGGTTTAAACATGGCACGATTAATTTCGTTAATGGGACTAAAAATCACCGATGTACCTGGTGTAACAGTGAACCGTTATTGTGCATCAGGCATCGAAACTATTGGTATGGCAACAGCAAAAATTCAGTCGGGAATGGCAGATTGTATCATTGCAGGTGGTGCCGAATCGATGAGTTTTATTCCAATGGGCGGTTATCGTGCCACACCCGATTATAAAGTAACCGCTGCTGGTCACGAAGATTATTACTGGGGAATGGGCTTAACAGCCGAAGCAGTTGCAAAACAATTCAATGTGTCGCGCGAAGATCAAGATCAGTTTTCGTTTGAATCGCACATGAAAGCATTGAAAGCACAAACAGAAGGCAAATTTGAAAATCAAATTGTACCAATTACCGTAGAAGATACGTTTATTAACGATAATGGCAAAAAAGAAACCAAATCCTATACAGTTACAAAAGATGAAGGACCACGCGCCGGTACAAGCATTGAAGCACTAGCAAAATTAAAACCAGTTTTTGCTGCCGACGGTTCTGTTACCGCAGGAAATTCCTCTCAAATGTCTGATGGCGCTGCCTTTGTATTGGTAATGTCTGAAGAAATGGTGAAAGAATTAAACTTAGAACCAATTGCCCGATTAGTAACCTTTGCATCGGCTGGTGTAGAACCTCGCATCATGGGAATTGGTCCTGTAAAAGCCATTCCAAAAGCATTAAAGCAAGCAGGTTTACAACAAAACGATATTGAATTGATCGAACTAAACGAAGCTTTCGCCGCACAATCGTTAGCGGTGATTCGCGAGTTAGATCTAAACCCTGAAATCATCAACGTAAACGGCGGAGCCATCGCATTAGGTCACCCATTAGGATGTACTGGAGCTAAATTATCTGTCCAATTATTCGATGAAATGAAACGTCGTGGTAACAAATATGGCATGGTAACCATGTGTGTGGGAACCGGGCAAGGAACAGCAGGAATTTATGAGTTACTTTAATTTAAGAGGATAGAATATAGAGAAGAGATAATAGATTGTTATGAGTGTAGGAAAAAGACATAATTATAAGAATTTAAAGATTTGGCAATTAGCTTTGGAGATAGCTAATAATATTTCTGATATCTTACTAAATTTTCCTACGGATGAAAAATACAGTCTTAATTCACAGATTAGTCGCTGTTCTATTTCTATTCCATCGAATATTGCAGAAGGCTCTGCAAGAACAGATAAATCTTTTAGTCATTTTCTAGATGTTTCATTAGGATCATCTTTTGAATTACTTACACAATTACATATTGCAAAACATAGAAATTATATCAATCAAGAACTTTTTAATCAACTCGAAAATAAAATAGAAGAATTTCAGCGCATGACAATGGCTTTCCAAAACAATTTGAAATAGTCTATCATCTATATTCTATTTTCTATTTTCTTTTCTCAAAACAGATACACAATGGAAAACATCACAAGAGGTGGTCAATTTTTAGTAAAAGAGACCTTAGCAGAAAACATTTTTACACCCGAAGATTTTTCGGAAGAACAAAAAATGATGCGCGATTCAGTAAAAGAATTTATTGATCGCAAAATTTGGCCTAATAAAGATCGATTCGAGAAAAAAGATTATCAATTTACCGAAGAGTGCATGCGCGAAGCTGGTGAATTGGGCTTTTTAGGCGTGGCAGTTCCAGAAGCTTACGGCGGTCTGGGAATGGGCTTTGTATCAACCATGCTTACCTGCGATTATATTTCGGGCGCAACAGGTTCATTTTCAACGGCATTTGGCGCACATACCGGCATCGGAACCATGCCAATTACTTTGTACGGAACCGAAGAACAAAAGCAAAAATACGTTCCTAAATTGTCTTCGGGTGAATGGTTTGGATCATACTGTTTAACCGAACCAGGTGCGGGATCTGACGCTAATTCAGGGAAAACAAAGGCAGAATTAAGTGCAGATGGGAAATCGTACAAAATAAACGGACAAAAAATGTGGATTTCAAATGCTGGTTTTTGTCATTTAATGATTGTTTTTGCCCGAATTGAAGACGATAAAAACATTACTGGCTTTATTGTGGAATACGATGCTGCCAATCCAAACGGAATCACTTTGGGCGAAGAAGAACACAAATTGGGAATCCGTGCCAGTTCAACACGTCAGGTGTTTTTTAACGATACGATTGTTCCTGTAGAAAATATGTTGGGCGGTCGTGGTGAAGGTTTTAAAATTGCCATGAACGCTTTAAATGTGGGTAGAATTAAATTAGCAGCTGCGTGTTTAGATTCACAACGCCGTTTAATTACACAATCGGTAAATTATGCCAACGAACGTGTACAATTTAAAACACCTATTGCCAATTTTGGAGCTATTCGTTCAAAAATTGCCGATTTAGCAACCAATGCGTATATTGGCGAATCGGCTTCGTATAGAGCTGCAGGTGACATCGAAAACAGAATCAATGCGCGTTTGGCTGAAGGGAATTCGCATCAGGAAGCTGAATTAAAAGGTGTGGAAGAATTTGCAATTGAATGTTCTATTTTAAAAGTTGCTGTTTCTGAAGATGTACAACATTGTGCCGATGAAGGCATTCAAATTTTTGGCGGAATGGGATTTTCTGAAGATACACCAATGGAAAGTGCTTGGAGAGATGCGCGTATTTCAAGAATTTATGAAGGAACTAACGAAATCAACCGAATGTTAACCGTTGGTATGCTCATCAAAAAAGCCATGAAAGGCCATGTTGATTTATTGGGTCCGGCAATGAAAGTGGGCGAAGAATTATTGGGAATACCCGATTTTGAAACTCCCGATTATTCTGAATTATTTGCAGAAGAAAAAGCATTGATTGCAAAATTGAAAAAAGCCTTTTTAATGGTAGCCGGCTCGGCAGTACAAAAATACGGAACCGAATTAGATCAACACCAACAGTTATTAATGGCTGCAGCGGATATGTTGATTGAAATTTATATGGCTGAATCAGGTATTTTGCGTACAGAAAAATTAGCTAAAAATATTGGTGAAGATGCCGCAAGTGTACAAATTGCCATGGCAAAATTGTATTTATACCAAGCTGTTGATATCATTTATACCAAAGGAAAAGAAGGAATTGTTTCGTTTGCAGAAGAAGATGAACAACGTATGATGCTAATGGGCTTGCGCCGTTTCACAAAATATACCAATCAACCTAATGTGGTACAGTTGAAAGAAACCATTGCCAGCCACGTAATTGGAGAAAATAAGTATAGTTTTTAATAGTTCGTTTAGTTTATAAAAAAACCGTTATTTAGTTTGAACATGCTCCAAAAAGTTAAATACTGTTTGGGGCATTTCTATGAAAAGAAAGTCAAATATGATTAGGAATTAAACTAGAATGTATAGAAGCAGAATGTGCGAATATTTTGATTATGAAGTAGTAGCATTGAAGCGTATTCGTATTATGAATATTTCGTTAGATGTTCCCGTTGGGAAATACCGGGAAATTTCAAAAAAAGAAATGGACGAACTCAACCGATTAATTAGCGAAAGTACCAAAACCGAAGAAGGAAGCTTACAAAAACACAATAAACCTTTGGTTAATAAAAACCCAGCGCCAACCAAAGACCGTAAAGATTTTAAAAAGAAATTTACCGAACAACGTCCGCTACGAAACGAACGCAGAGGGAATAGAAATTAAAAAATCCGAGTTTGAAACTCGGATTTATTAATCGCCATAAATTCTATACCAATTATTCTTTATTTTCCAATTATTATCAGGATTTCTTTTAATTTTTTCTTCAAAATATTTTATATTCTCTGGATTTTCAGAATATATTATTTTGGTTGATGGTGCTTCAAAAAAATTTCTAAAAACAAAAAAAGCAATAGTATATTCATTTTCATTATTATGATAAATTGCAATATCATTTCCACCATTCGAAACTATTGGAAATTCAAAAGGAAGCTCGCACATAAAACCATTATAGGTAACATTTGGTAGTAACTCTTTGTTCTTTACTTGCTCTATAATTTGTGTTCTTTTTTTAAACAAAACGTACCAATCAATCTTTTCTACAATCAGCTGTGGCACATGGTTAACTTTATAAAAAGTTAAACTAAATAAGATTAATACAATCGTTAATTTTAGAATCCTTTGACTGACAGTTAAAGGAACTTTTCTATTTTTAATCGAAATGATGACGTTTCTGATTATTAATACTAAAAAATATAGTATCATTAGCAACCATATAAATGGAATTACAAAAAACGGAAAGAGGTAAAATGTGAATATTTGAATAAGAATCCAAACAACTAACAAAGTTAGATAACCCTTTAAATTGAATTTTTCAATAAATGCTTTTATCATCTGTCTTAAAAATTACTATAATACAACTGCTTCGATAAAAGCGGTAATTCATCATAATATTTTAATAGGTTTAAAAGATATTCCGGAACTTCCATATGCTGTTTTTTGTAATAATCAATCAGTGCTTTTTCGTTTCCAGACAAATTCATTAGATAATTCAAATCGGCTGTTTCTTTTTGTAAGTTGTAATGCGTTATAATATTGCCCCAATTAAAAAGCGAACAACCAACCAAACTGTAAAAAAGCACCCACGACATGCGGTCTATTAAATAAAAATTAGTTTTTTTATGCTGCACTTTTAGATAGGAATAAAGCAATCCTACAAAGCAAATAATTAAAAACAAATACACACCTAATCGTTTATAGGTCAACCCCAACGAGCTGATATAAACTGAATTTTGATAAAATGCGGAACAAATCAGCAGTGAATTCAATGCAATCCAAATTTTTGTAAGTTGCAACAACCACTTATTGTTTTTAATAAAATTCAAAGTATTCTTAAAGAAAAACAAAACAACTGCCATTGCCAAGAAAACCGATACAATGATTAAATAGATTTGACTGTGCGTACGACTGCTGTATTCGGAAATGTGTTGGATGTTTTGCTGTGCATTTTCTATGTTGAAAACCACAATAAAAAATAAAAGCATTGCATTTAAACTAGCAAGTGTAATAACACCGCTTCGCATTTCAAAAGCTACAGGAATATAATTGAATGTGGGTTTTAAAGCAGTTTGCTCGGTGCGTGAAAAGTGAAATTTCAGGTTTTTATCAATCACTTTTATAAAGTTGAAGCTTTTGATGTGCCAAAAAACAAAACTGATATAAAACCCCAATAATATGGTAAAAATAATTAATCCGTTAATGTTCCATTCGTACCGATTATACCATTTACTAAGCCATTCACTTGATGAAACATATAATCCGAAGAAAACCGAAAGAATAACCAAAGGAATAACCACATAGGAAAACAGCT
Organism: Flavobacterium sp. CBA20B-1; assembly: GCF_028473145.1. Lineage (NCBI taxonomy): Bacteria > Pseudomonadati > Bacteroidota > Flavobacteriia > Flavobacteriales > Flavobacteriaceae > Flavobacterium > Flavobacterium sp. CBA20B-1. The sequence goes on along the minus strand of NZ_CP092370.1, from coordinate 75,331 downwards.
TGATGATTGTTTTCTTAGAATCATCTTTTTTAAACTCCAACCATTCATCTACCTTAAAAAACCGAACCACAAACGCCGGCCAACTCAATACAAAATTAAACGCATTGGAAATTAATTTCATTTGTGGATCCACCACAAAATAGCGAAACACAAACGAGGTGATTACAACGGTAAAAACAGTTGCAACCGAAAGTAACCAAGCATTTGAAACACTTGCTGCGACAACACATGCTGCCAACACTAACGCTTTTTTATTGTGAATCAACTTAGGGTGCATTACCAATTGTGTTACTACCAAAAGTAGGGCAAAAACAGATAGGTTTAACCCCAATTCTTGATCATAGAACAAAATGGTAAACAAAATAGCGCTGCCAAAAATTAAAAATTGTTTTTTCATAATATATTAATTTAAAAGTACTTTGTATTTCAAAGTTTATTAGTAAAAAAATAAGACTGGTTTACTGTCTCATTATTTTTTCGAGGAAAGCAAGATGTTGCTGAAATGCCAACTTGCCTGCTTCGGTAATTTTATAGGATGTTCGCGGTTTTTTACCCACAAATTCTTTCTTAATTTCGATATATTCGTGTTTTTCTAAGGCGGTAGAATGGCTTGCAAGATTGCCATCGGTCACTTGCAGCAGATTTTTCATTTCGGTAAAATCTACCCAATCGTTCACCATAAGAACCGACATCATTCCCAAGCGCACTCTGCTTTCAAATTCTTTATTTAAACCGCTAATTATACTCATTTACTTATATTTTCGGTATAAAATCACACCGTAAACAATGTGCAAAACGCCAAAACCAACTGTCCAAAAGATTAATCCTTTACCAATAAAAAATAAAGACAAACAGCCTAAAACTATTTCAAAGTATCCCAAATATTTAATATCTGAATAGGTATATTTCTCGGCATTTACCAAAGCCAATCCGTAGAAAATAAGGGTTGTACCCGCAACCAATCCGTATAAATTATATTGTAGCAACGCCAAAACAAAAACACCGCCAACGAGTAATGGAATTGCCAATTGAACCAGAATTTTCTTGGTGGTAGCCGTCCAAATTTGTAAACCCAACTTTTTGCTCTTTTGGACTGTAAAATAGCATCCACAAAAAATAGCTAATACTAAGGCTGATATTCCCAAAATTAAAAGAAGGTTTACCATGTAACTTTCGTAAGGTTGCACATGATTACTCCTAACGTATTGCATTTTTCCATTGGTTAAATACATTGCCAAACATCCAGTTACCAAACCAACAATGCCTGCTCCTATCCCAGATAATCCGCTTAAAGATAAAAACCTGGATGAACGTTCCATCATAGAACGGATATGTGCTAAATCGTCAGAAACTTTTTGATTCATTCTATTTTACTTTGAAATACAAAGTTATTTGAAATTTTAATTATTCCAAATTTTTTTTATCAAATTTTGTTACAATATCCTATTATTGCCTTTGCATGCAAATTTATCCGTATTTCTTGGTGCTGCTCATTATTGATGACCAATAAATCATTCGGTTGAAGGTGGTATTCGTGACTGTTTATACTTAAATTCATGGGTTCTTTGGCAAAGATAAATACAAAACTGTTTGATAAAACCTGCGTGTTATTAGTCTGTATCATGTTGGAAATTGCGTTTTTGTGCGCCATAAAATTAAAATCAATACCTTCAGAAAACGATTGAATGGTATCGTTCGAATCAAATTGAAAAATAATGTTTGGATTGTAAAATGCCTCTTTTCCATTTTGATACACATGCAAATCACCATTTAACATCAACAAAAAACGCTGGTAATTTTCAAACCGAGTAAAAATAGAAGGTGCTTTTATGATGGTTGCCACGCTTATTCGAAACAAAAAATTTCGTTCTGAATAATTCGATCCAGGCGGATAAATAAAATATTCATAGGTTTCGCCTCCGTCCCAAACTGTTGGATTTAAAAAATCTTTTGAAATTTTAGTAATTTTCATTTTGCATCAACATTAAATAATCTCCATTTTTTTCATAATGAATGTCGCATTTTTATTTTGGCAGATACCGTCTTTAAGCAAATAATCAAAATGGAGTTCATTGTTAATTATTTCCACCTCGAAACATTTATTTTCCATAGTTTCGGGATATTTATTTGTGGTTTCGCATACTTCCAAATCGTGTGTGGCAATCACTCCCAACACATTCATCTGATGCAGTTTTTCAATCACGCCAATGGTTCCCGATTGCTTGTCATTGGAATTCGTTCCCTTTAAAATCTCGTCTAGCAAAACAAAAATGGGTTGTTTTTCTGCTTTGGTAACGATTTGTTTCAATCGTTTTACTTCGGCAAAAAAGAACGATTCACTATCTGAAAGCGAATCGGTTAATCGCATCGAAACCCACAATGGCAAAGGATAAACGCTTGCTTGTTGCGCATCGATTGGCGCGCCACAATAACTTAAAACCAAATTAATACCAATGGTTCGCAAAAAAGTACTTTTACCGCTCATATTGCTTCCTGTTAAAATCACAAAGCTTTTATTGTGGAAATCTATCGAATTTCGGACTCTTTTTTCTTTTGGAATTAACGGATGACCCAAATTTTCAAAAGTGATTTGGTCTGAAGAAATGTTGGGATATTGATAATCGGAATTGTTATAGGCAAAATTTGCCAAGCTGTTTAATGCCTCTACCTCACCTAGAATTTTCATATATTCCCACAATTGTTTTTGATGGTTGCTTTTCCAGTTTTGCAACTTTTTATACACCCAAAAATGATACTGAAACAAACCATTAAATGCTATAAAAACAAATAAATTGGCAATTGTGTTCAGTTTTTCAAAGTGATTGGCCAATTGGGTTACAATTTCGAAAGCCGTATTTTGTTTGAATTTGAGTTGATTTTGCAGCAATTGCAGGTGTTTTGATTGAAAAGATTGACTTTCAAAAGCCTGCAACATTTTAGAATATTGCATTAATGTGTTGGAAATTTTGTCACTTTTACCGATTTCTTTCATGATGAATCTGCTAAAACTTCCCATGGCAATTAAATTCAGCGTAAAAAACAAGAATACCAATTTTGGAAAAACTACGTGCAGATTAAAAATCCAGCCAAGAATCGATAAAAATAGTAAAACAGGAAAAGCAATTGCTAAAATTTGATTGCCTTTTGGTGGATTTTGAATGGATGATTCGCTCCACTTTTTTATGGCCAAATCATCTTCTTTTGCAGTATCAGCCAAGTGTGATAACGCTTGAAAATGCTGGCGAAATGTTAAATTAGGTGCTAATTCCTTTATTGCTTCTTGTTTTTGAAGGATGTAATCGGCAGTGGGAATTTGCTGTAAACTTTCAGCCAAAGCTTCTTCTCCCAAAAATGTTCCCGTGCGATTGATGAACTGAAAAATAGAATGCGGTCCAAACAAATCTAAATCATAAGAAAAAGCATGTTGCGGATTTTGATACGCCAAACCATCGTTAAACTGATGTGTTCCCGATAAAAAAGAAAGTTCGTTGGTATTGATTTGCTTTAATGTTTTGTGATAGGCAACTTTGCTTTGCAATTTCAAATAAACCGTTACCACTAGTATAAACAAAACAATAAAAACCAATGCCATCCACCCAAAAACTTCTTGTTTGCGGTAGAGCATTAAATATAAAAAATAAACCGAAGCTGCTAATAAAACAATACGTGTAAAGCTGATAGCGTTTTTTTGCTTTAATAACTTTTTTAAGATGATCTCTTGTTCTTGGCTTATTTTTGAATACATGATGTGGTTTTAAGTGGGAATAAAAATACGCACAAAAAAACCATCTCGCAAATGAGATGGTTTTTACTTTTTAAGATAATAAACAATCGATTTTATTTCTTTCTCTGTCAATTTAAAATTATGAATGTATTCATTATAATTCTATTCTTCTTTTATTTTGATAGCCAATTCGTTTTTATGATGAAGTAAGCTGTCTTGATGATTGATATAATCCCTTAAAAAAGATAATTCGTATTTGTTATTTCAATTTGAAAAAGATTATCAAACTACCGATTAAATAGTAAGCGCTTTTGAAAATTGTAAAGGTAAACACTCATCCACTTATTGTTTTAAACTTTGTATCCATCAAAAATACCATCAAAAGCATTGCGGATTTGCAGATATAAAAAGTTGTAAGGTGGATGGAGAAACATACGGAATTGCTAAATCTAATCCTCTTAAAATCAATAAAATTCCTGTAAAAGTTAAAAATACAGGTACTGCTTTTTGCAATTTATTTTTAAAGTATTTATTAATCCAACTGCTCATCCAAATTAAAACGGTTAGCAACGGAATGGTTCCCAAACCATACCAAAGCATGAACAAACCACCATATACCCCACCTTGAGTGGCAGTTGCTCCAAACAATGCCATATAAATCATGGCGCAAGGCAACAAGCCATTTAGTAGTCCCAAAACATATAAAGAAAAGGCGGTCCGCTTTTTAAGGTATGCTCCAAACACACTTTTAAACTTCATATATCCTTTTGAATTGAACTTTAAGAGTGATTGTTGCAACCTTTTTTCATTTAAAAAAAGTACACTTATTATTAAACAAATCCCCAAAATAATCGATGTTTGTTGTTGAAAACCTGTGATAAACAACCCTTTTCCTATCGTTCCAAAAACAACGCCCAGCAACGTATATACTGATATTCTACCCAAATGATACAGCACAATTAAGAGTGTTTTTTTGGTGGTGGAAAACTGGTGTACAGGTAATGCCAAAGCAATGGGTCCGCACATGGCCACACAATGCAGACTGCTTAGCAAACCCAATAACAATGGTATGATCATTACAAATGGAGTGTTTGTTGTTTTAAATAATCGGTGCCCTTGTAAGAAAAATCAATGCTAATATCCCAACGACCATCTATCAAGCGAGATTTAGGTATAAGCAAGTAGTTTGATGACAATTCTATGGGAATTGTTTGATCAAAAGCTTGATTAGACGGCCTGTAAAGGGATACTGTTCCTATTATTTCTTGCGGATTGAAATCCTTTGGAAAATAAATTGCTATTCCTTGTGATGTGGTTTTTATCTGAAAAGCATCAGCCAATTTGTTGGCATTTTGCTGTTTGGAATAATTGCTATTCACCTCGGTTTCTTTTTGGTAATATTGCTCTGTTACCAATTCGTTGTCATAACGTGCGTCTATTTGCACACGAATCACGTATTGCAGTATAAAAATCATAAATGCCGCAATACCAATTACGATGCCTGTTCCCCAATTAAATTTCATTTGATTTTGTTTTAGTTTTTCTTTCTATTTTAATTAAAACTTCGTGGACTCATAAAGTTTGTTTTTGTTTGATCGATTAATTCTTCATTGTTATACACCTCTATTTGCACTTCTGTTTTGTCGCTTTTTAAAACGGCTTGTGGAATTTCGATGAACAACGTTCCTTGTGCCATATCTTCTTTTGGGATTTGGATTGATTTTTTCCCAACCAATTCAATTTTTCCTTCTGGATGAGCCAGTTTTATGGTAACATTATCAAAATTTTGGGTTGATTTGTTTGCTATTTTATAGGTATATACATTGCTGATATAATCGCCTTTATGTTCAAATAGCTGACCAGGTAAGCGAAGAATTTTTGCTTCTACATCGCTTCGCATAAACAGCAATCCGCTTAAAATTCCAATAAGAATCAGCAAAACAGCCGTATAGCCTTTCATGCGTGTAGTGAATACAAATTTTTCTTTTTTTGCTATTTCGCTTTCAGAGGCGTATCTGATTAATCCTTTTGGAAGATTTACCGATTCCATCATAAAATCACAAGCATCGATACACGCTGTGCAGTTTACACATTCCAATTGGGTGCCGTTGCGAATATCAATTCCTGTTGGGCAAACATGTACACATTGTGCACAATCGATACAATCGCCTAAACCTTTTTCGTTTCGATCTTCATTTTTTCGAAATTTTGCCCGACCGTTTTCAGCTTCTCCTCGTTTGTAATCATAAGCAACCACAATGGTTTTTTCATCTAACAAAACCCCTTGCAACCTGCCATACGGACAAGCGATGATGCACACTTGTTCGCGAAACCATACAAATACAAAATAAAATACGGCTGTGAAAATAATGAGTGATACAAATGTAGAAATATTGTTTACTGGCCCGTTTATAATCATTGATAGAACATGGTCGCTGCCTACAATATACGATAGAAAAACGTTGGCTATAACAAAAGAAACTATAAAAAACACGAACCACTTTAACGCTTTTTTACGGATTTTTTCAGCATTCCATTCTTGTTTATTCAAGCGAATTTGTGCTCCGCGGTCGCCTTCTATCCAATATTCAATCCTTCTAAAAACCATTTCCATAAAAATGGTTTGCGGGCAGATCCAACCACAAAAAATCCTTCCAAAAACCACTGTGAACAGTGCCACAAACACAATACCGATGATCATACCAATCACAACGATATAAAAATCTTGTGGCCAGAAAGTGAATCCAAAAAACGAAAATTTTCGCTCTAAAACATTAAACAAAAAAAACTGATTGCCGTTGATTTTTACAAAAGGCGATGCCAGCAAAATCAGTAGTAAAAAATAGCTGACCCATTTGCGTTTGTTATAAAATTTTCCGGCAGGTTTTTTTGGATATACCCAAACTCTTTTTCCTTCTTCGTCAACCGTACCTAATCGGTCTCTAAAGTTGTTGTGATCTTCACTCATTATAATACTGAATAATATTTTGTTTTAAATAACCACAGCCCTTATGAGAAGAGCTGTGGAAGAAAAATAAAACTAAAACGCTCCAAATGGTTATGGATGTTATTATGGTGCACTAGGTGCTTGATTATTTGTGTTTGCTAAGGTGTCGTTTGTTACGCTTCCGTTTGTTTGGGATGCGGCACTTGCAACTGCAACCTTATCACCTTCGGGTGCTTTGGCATCGGCAGGATTTGTTCCTTGCAATGACAAAATATAACTTGACACTTTTTGAATATCTGATGGTTTTATTTGTTGTTTCCAAGCCACCATTCCTTTGCCATCACGACCACCTTCCATAATGGTAGTAAAGATTTCTTTCACATCACCACCTAAAATCCAATACTCATCGGTAAGGTTGGGACCAATTCCACCACCACCATCGGCACGGTGACATGCCACACAGTTGGAATCGAAAATAACTTTTCCGGCGGCTAAATCGGCTGGGTCGGTTAACAACACAACTTGATCGGCTGTTAACAAATCGGGAGCTGTTTTTTTGTACTCTTCGATTTCTTTCTGCGCCATTGCCAAGTCTTTTTCTAATTCTTGTATTTGGTTATCGCCGCCAAACAGGTGGTATTTTCCTAAATAAATCACTCCGAAAATAATGGTAACATAGAATAAATACACCCACCACGGTGGCAAATCGTTGTCTAATTCTTTGATACCATCATAGTCATGATCCATTTCAATTTCTTTTTCTTCTTCAATAGCACGCGATTTGGTAAGCTTTTTCATGAGCTTTTTCACAAACGGCAATTCCGAAAAAGGTAAATTGTCTAATGCTTCTTTTTGAGCACGTTCTTCGGGTGTCATTAGTTGCTCTATGATATTGTTTGAAGCATTTGCAACAATTTCTAAAGCAATTATAACCAACAAAATCAAACCTAAAAGTGCTAAGACCGACGGATAAGCCATAATCATTGGCTTATCACCCGAATCTATAAAGTATTCCAGAATGCCATAGCAGGTAAAAAATACTACTGGAATACGAACATATACAGGAAAAAAACGTTTCATAATTTGGTGTTTGTATTAATTGAACTTTCGTTATTGCCCGTGTTTTGCAAAGGCAAGTTACTTAATTCGTTGAGTGTATGTTTTTTGTAAGTGAACACCCATACGATTAATCCTACAAAAAATAGAAAGAAAATAAGTAGCGCTATAATGGGATAAATTTCGATGCCCGAAATGGTATCCATATTGTGTTTTATAAACTTTAACATAAGAATTATTTTTGTTCTTTTACCTTAATATCGGTTCCCAAACGTTGTAAATAAGCTATTAATGCGGTGATTTCTCTTTCGCTCATCGGAACAAATTTTTCTCCGTTTGCTTCGGCAGCTTTTTTACTTGCTTCGTACGATTTTACAAAATCAGGATCGCTCTTTAAACTTTCTTCTATTTTTTGTGCTTGAATTTGAACAGTTTTTTTAGCGTTTGCAATTTCCTCTTCGGTATAAGGCACTCCTAACTTTTGCAGCACACGCATTTTGGTTTCTACTTCAGAAAGATCCATTGCTTCGTTATCAAACAACCATTTGTAGCCCGGCATGATTGATCCCGGTGAGGTACTTTGCGGATCCCACATGTGGTTAAAATGCCAGTTATCATTGTATTTTCCGCCTAAACGATGTAAATCGGGTCCGGTACGTTTTGATCCCCATAAGAACGGATAATCGTACACAAATTCTCCAGATTTTGAGTATTCGCCATAACGTTCCACCTCACTTCTAAACGGGCGAACCATTTGCGAGTGACAGCTCACACAGCCTTCGCGTATGTATAAATCACGACCTTCTAATTCTAATGGAGTATATGGTTTTACGCTTGATATGGTTTGAATGTTAGAATCTACCACCAATGTGGGTACAATTTGAATAATTCCACCTATCAATATCGCCACAGTAGCCAAAATGGTTAACTGTATAGGTTTGCGTTCTAACCAAGCATGGAAGCGTTCCCCTTTTATACGATTTGGAGCAATGCGAGCCAATGCAGGTGCTTCGGCCAATTCATCTTCTACTTTTGCAGCAGCAGTCATTGTTTTGTAAACATTATACACCAATACCAAAATACCAATAACATATAAAGTTCCTCCAATTGCGCGCATTGCATACATAGGCATAATTGCGGTAACGGTTTCTAAAAAGTTACCATATTTTAAGGTGCCGTCTGGGTTGAATTGTTTCCACATCATGTGTTGTTGAAAACCTGCTACATACAGCGGAATAGTATAAAGAATGATACCTAGTGTGCCAATCCAAAAATGAAAATTCGCCAATTTTTTAGAGTATAATTGTGTTTTGGCAATTCTTGGCAACAACCAATAAATGATTGCAAAAGCCATAAATCCGTTCCAAGCCAATGCCCCAACGTGTACGTGGGCAATAATCCAATCGGTGAAATGGGCAATAGCATTTACGTTTTTAAGAGAAAGCATAGGCCCTTCAAAAGTAGCCATACCATAACCTGTAATTGCCACAACAAAGAATTTTAAAACAGGCTCTGTTCGCACCTTATCCCAAGCACCACGAAGTGTTAGCAAACCGTTGATCATACCACCCCATGACGGCGCAATAAGCATTACAGAAAACACTACACCTAAATTTTGTGCCCATTCTGGCAAAGCAGTATATAGCAAATGGTGAGGACCTGCCCAAATATATAAGAAAATGAGCGACCAAAAGTGAATAATCGATAGTCGGTACGAATATACCGGGCGGTTGGCAATTTTAGGCAAGTAGTAATACATCAATCCTAAAAAAGGAGTGGTTAAGAAAAACGCCACTGCGTTGTGCCCATACCACCATTGCACCAGCGCATCTTGCACACCAGCGTATACCGAATATGATTTTAACATATTCACAGGCATCTCTAGATTATTAAAAATATGCAACACGGCCACGGTAACAAAAGTTGCCAAATAGAACCAAATAGCTACATATAAATGGCGCTCTCTTCGGTTTAAAATGGTCATAATCATATTGATACCAAAAACCACCCACACGATTGCTATTGCAATATCAATTGGCCATTCAAGCTCGGCATATTCTTTAGAAGAAGTATATCCCAATGGCAACGTAATTGCCGCTGCTACAATAATTAATTGCCAACACCAAAAGTTGATATTACTTAAAACATCACTATACATCCGGGTTTTGAGTAATCGTTGCAACGAATAATACACTCCACCAAAAATGGTGTTTCCTACAAAGGCAAAAATTACAGCATTGGTATGCAACGGACGTATTCTACCAAAACTTAACCAAGGAATATTATCGGTAATATTCGGAAAGATAAACATAACTGCCAAAAGCAAACCTACCAGCATACCTACAACTCCGAAAAGAATGGCAGCGTAGAGGAATTTTTTAACAATTTTGTTGTCATAATAAAATTGTTGTACTTCCATAAATACGAATTAATTTGATTGTTTTTGTGATTTATTTTCTTTTTTTGATTTTAATTCATCGTCAAACAACATCCTTACAGATGGTGTGTATTGATCATCGAATTGTCCGCTTTTAACTGATTTAATGAAGAGGGTCAGAAAAACGGCTGCAACAAATATGCTGATGCATATTAAAATGTAAATTACGCCCATACCTAAAATCTTTGTTCAAAGGTAGGCTGGGCGTTTTTCTTAAAATATGATAAAAGTCAGTTTGGTGTGTTTTTTTTTAACGTAAAGTAAAGGAAAGAATAGCAGGGTTTTTGAAACTAATTGTACATTTGCAAAACACACTATTCAAAAAAATACAGAAAGATCATACCTGATTGTTTGAAATGGTTGGTGTAATTCATAAAATTGATAAGAGAATCTATGAAAAGTACTGCTGAACGCGTTTATAAAATGACTTTTGCATCGGTATATCCACATTATATTGCAAAAGCTGAAAAGAAAGGAAAAACAAAGGCTGAAGTTGATGCAATTATCTTTTGGCTTACTGGTTATGACGAAACCGCGCTTCAGAAGGTGCTAGATAGCAAGGTGAATTTTGAAGATTTTTTCAACAATGCACCCGAACTTCATGCAAATGCAGCGAAAATAACGGGTGTGATTTGTGGCTATCGTATTGAAGATATTGAAGACCCTATCATAAAACAAGTTCGGTATTTAGACAAACTGATTGATGAGTTGGCAAAAGGCAGAGCTATGGATAAAATCTTGAGAAAATAACGCACACATAAACAAGCGCCTCTTAATGTGCTTCGCTTGGAATTGTACTTTTTTTTTCTATTATTGCTGTTTTATTTTTGAAACGATTCTAATTTTTTATTGATTTCATCATCGGTTTTTGCAAACAATACTTCCTCTTCTTTATAAATGATTCGAACAGAATATTTATTGGGCTGAATGGGTTTGCCATAAATCTCTGAGTAATTTTTAGTGAAAACAGCTCCAAAATATAAGATAATTGCTGAATAATATACCCAAACTAATATCACTAAAACCGAGCCTGCTGCTCCGTATAAATCCAATTGTGCGGAATTTCCTAAATATAGACCTATTGCCCACTTTCCAACCATAAATAAAACGGCGGTAAATGCAGAACCTACAAATGTTTCTTTCCAGCCTAATTTGCCATCGGGCAATGTTTTAAATATAAATCCAAAAATTATGGTGATGATAACTGCTACGAAAGTGGTATTAATGGCTGATGCCAGAAAAACCGTGTCGCTATTAAACAAACTGCTTAATTGATCATACATATAATCGATTACCGAATTGGCAATTAAACTCACCAATAGCACAAATCCTAAGGCACCAATCATTGAAAAAGACAGCAGTCGGTTCACAACAAACCGTATAATTCCCTTTTTGGGTTTAGGTTTTAGTTCCCAAATTTCATTGATGGAACTTTGAATTTCAGCAAAAATACCCGACGCCGAAAACAACAAAGTAACGGCTCCTACTATTGCCGTAACATTCAAATTGGTAGATAGTTTGATGTTTTTTATGGCTTCTTGAATTTGAAAGGCTGCTTTGGCACCCACTAAACTTTCGATTTGACTGAAAAACTCTCCACGAACAGCTTCTTCACCAAAGAAATATCCAGCCGAAGTGATGATTAATATCGCTAAAGGAGGGATTGAAAAAATGGTGAAATAGGAAAGCGAAGCACTAAATTTGATACAATTATCTTCTAAAAATTCGTTTACAGAAACTTTTAGTAGATTAAATATTCCTTTAAATTTATCTTTTATCATCATTTGTTTTTTATGTATTTATAGCAATTTATTGAACAAAGTTTTAGGAGAAAGGAAGTATTTTGTATGGATTGAACGCATTTATTCCATCGATGATTTTTTCGCGATCATTTCCATCATACCACTTTTTGGTGTTGTTGTCAAAAAATGATAAAATGATGCAATAAATATTGTTTAGTTTCCAATTTGCAAGATACAAACCCGACTCTTCAGGCTGGTATTGCGGATATCTTTTCCATTCAACTACTTTCATACGATTTTTTAATAAAAATTAATTAGTAGTTGTTTATATGATGTTTTATAGCATATTAAATGTAGTGCTTTTTTTGCAAAAAACAAATAATTCATTCAGAAAAAACAGCGGAATTTATGGGCTACAGCTTATCTTCTAGTTATTGCTTGTATTGATAAAAAATACCCGTGTCCCAAAGGGTGAAGAAAGAAGCTTTTAAACCTGCCGACTTTAAAGCGTTGTTTGCCCAAGTGTTGCAGGTATAGAACAAATTGTATCTGCCTTTTGCTTCATAAAAAACATCGTTTTGCCCATAGTTTTGATCGGTTGCAATAAGCTGCAATTTGTCGTTCTCCTGATCAAATCGGTTTAAAATAAATGCGCACAATTGCTTGTATTGTTCTTTGTTTAATTTAATTTCGATACAATCTTGGTCAGCAATCATTTGATCGTGATAGGTTACATGCATTGCCGATTCACTCAACCAAAAGGCCGCTTTAAAGGCTACCGATGCTTTTAAATCTTCCCATTCGGGGGTTTGCAGATAAAAACCTTTATCGCCCCATCCAAAACCCACCCATTGCGCAGATGTTCTTTTGCCAGGTGTTAGTGAAGGATCCAAGTAGCTGCGCCAATCGTACACTTCATTGAAATAAGGCACAACTATATCAGTGTGTACGCCATTTGTTACAATAAAAACCGACAGGTTTTGATCTTTGTACTGCGATTGGTCTTTATTTACAGGAATGTAAGATACGGCAGTAGCCAATGCCAGATAAATCACAAAAAAACCAATAATCAACAGTAAATATGCCACAATTTTTTTTAGTGTTTTCAAATGTATAATGTTTTATACCACAAGATACAAATAAATTGATTACGATATACACTATTTGTTTGCTTGTATGTATTCTTGTTTTATTTTCATAAAAGATTTTTGGGTGCTGATAAGTTGGTTAATGAAATATGCTTTTAAATCTTGATAGTTGTTGTATGATAAATGCTTTGCCCAAGCATCGTTTTGATTTATTTCATTGATTTTTTTTAAAATTTTTGCGGTTTCGTTGGCTGATCTATAAACAGCGTTTTGGATATTAGAATTGTTTTTATGATTGTAAGTATATTGATTGGGCGACACTTCTTCTATAAAATACAAAGGTTGCGCATCTTCATTGCTGTAAAACTGGTTCCAAGCACAAAACCCCCAATAATTGGTTTGCTGCTTATGGTCGATATATTCCAAGCGCCAGCGGCAGTTCCCTACTCTACCCCAATGGTTCGAATAGCGAAAAACGCCTTCATTTGTAAAAAAATAACAACTACCGTGTTTACTGATAAAGTGCGGTTTGGAATAATCTTTTGGCTGATCAGCCTTTTTAAATACGGCAAATGTGTTCTTAAAAAAATTAAACCGGTTGTACATATTTAAAATTTCAAAATGGAGGAAAATGTTAAAAAAAACGATTTATAAAGTTATCACTGCAAAATACCAAATAAAAAGCCGAATTTTCATTCGGCTTTAAATCGTATTATACATTAAAACGGAAATGCATCACATCGCCGTCTTTCACGATATATTCTTTACCTTCAACACGTAGTTTTCCGGCTTCTTTTACTTTTGCTTCTGAACCGTAAGCAACATAATCATCATAAGCAATTACTTCGGCACGAATAAATCCTTTTTCAAAATCGGTATGAATAACACCTGCTGCCTTTGGAGCGGTATCACCAACTTTAATAGTCCATGCACGCACTTCTTTCACACCTGCGGTAAAATAGGTTTGCAAATTCAATAATTTGTAAGCTGCACGAATCAATACTGCTGAACCTGGTTCTGTTAACCCCATGTCTTCTAAGAAAATCTGACGCTCTTCATAGCTTTCTAATTCTGTAATATCTGCCTCGGCACCAACTGATAAAACAATTACTTCTGCATTTTCATCTTTTACCAACTCTTTTACCTTGTCAACATATTGATTGCCTTTTACAGCTGCTTCTTCGTTTACATTGCACACATAAAGCACAGGTTTAGAAGTTATTAATTGAAAATCATTCAATAAAGCTTCTTCATCTTGATTTTGCGGAACAATTGTTCTAGCCGATTTTGCTTGTAGCAGCGCTTCGCGAATACGTTCTAACAAAGCTGTTTCTGCTTGCGCATCTTTATTACCTGTTTTCGCAGCTTTTTTAGTTTTTTCTAAACGTTTTTCAACTGTTTCTAAATCTTTCAGTTGCAATTCAATATCTATGGTTTCTTTGTCGCGAATGGGATCTACACTGCCATCAACATGCACTATATTATCATTATCAAAACAACGCAACACATGAATAATCGCATTACACTCTCGGATATTTCCTAAGAATTGGTTTCCTAAACCTTCGCCTTTACTTGCGCCTTTCACCAATCCGGCAATATCAACAATATCTACAGTTGCCATTTGCACGCGTTCTGGTTTTACCAATTCTTCTAATTTATTAATTCGAGGATCGGGTACATTTACCACCCCAATATTGGGTTCAATGGTACAAAAGGGAAAGTTTGCACTTTGCGCTTTTGCATTAGACAAACAGTTGAACAATGTTGATTTTCCCACATTTGGTAATCCTACAATACCTGCTTTCATATAATTGTGCTATTTATATCAATTTTTAAAACGATGCAAATATATCGTTTTTAATTGGATTTTTAAGAGATATTCGATTTATGCGCAGAGCAGTTGTTTTAACTACCGCTTTTTATCAAATTACTGCTAATAATATTACAAAAAACGGAGCCTACATTCAAGCTCCGTTTTTTATTTATTGCATAATGAATTACTTAAATTGTAGTTGATTAAATCTTAAAAGAGCTACAAACTATCCATTAATTTTTTTAGTGCCTCGTGTTCGTCTTGTGGCAAATATGGAATTAATTTTATAAAGTGGTCTTTAAACTCTTTCTTTTCACACAAGCGAACAATGGCATCTCTACCAAATTTTTGAAAACGACTGTTGTGATGTACCAATGCGTTTACTAAATGCGGCAATGTGTTACTGTCGTACTGATTCAAATACCACAAGGCATTTATAGCGTTTGTGCGAATATTGCTGTTGTATTTATTGTAGGCAAAATTCTCTAATTCTGAATACCAATGAGCTTTTTTATCATTTTTGTAATTTTCGGTTGCTAGTGCAAACATAAGCCATGTAATGCGTAAATTATAATCGTTAAAACCTTTCCATGTGGCCGTTTTGTCTAATAATTCAGCCCTGCCGGCTTGGTTTTGTAACCATAAATTTTTTAAAACAATTTCTCGAGTTATATAAGATTCATCGTTTAATAATTTGGTGTAATCGTCTAAAAATTCTGCTGGAATTTCGCTAATAATTTGTGCCAATGCTTGTCGAACTTTTAAATCGTTGGATGCCATTACGGTTTGATAGAATTCTTTTGCATCATTATAAGGAACTCCGTGCAATTGAAAAACAATCTCGCGTTTTACATTGGTAAAGGTATTGGGATCTTTCAGTAATTTCAGCAATTGTTCTTTTTTTACTTCAAACCCTTTTTCTTGCAGCGCTAAAACTTCAAAATACGATTTCACCTTCGGAGAATTTTGAATTAAAAACAAAGCTTCTTTTGTGTTGAACCCTTTGTTTTCCAACCAATTTCGTTTGTAATTATCCAGATTAAAATTGGGTGCAACTGCCACTACTTCATTCAAAAAATCTTGTGTTGATGCGTTTTTAAAAGCATATTTGTGCAAATAATTTTTAACAACCGTATTAAAATTTGCTTCGCCAATCTGGCTGGATAAGTAGAACAACATCCACGCCCCTTTTTGGTAATAAGTGGTAGTGGTAGCTTTTTCACTGTAAACCGCGGTGTTTTTATTTTCTTTGGCATCTTTAGTAATCAATTCTGCCATTTCGTATAGTTTCCAATAAAAATCATCCACTCCATACAACTCGCGTTCCGCTAAAAGTGCATAATAGGTAGCAAAACCTTCTTGCAGCCAATGGTCTTGATTGGTTTTTGCGGTAACCACATTTCCAAACCACTGATGCGCCATTTCGTGAGCATTTACATTCACAAAATCACGATCGTTCACTCCAATATTATCCACCACATAATCGCTGTTAAAGATGGTTGATGTAGTGTTTTCCATTCCGCCGTACATGAAATCTTGCACCGGAATGTTTCGGTAAATTTGCCATGGATAAGAAAAACCGGTTTGTTTTTCTAAGAAATCGAACATCTTTTTGGTGTGCTGATAAGTGGTTGCGTATTTTGATGCATCTACCGGTCGAATATAATTCTCAATGGTAATGCCCGATGCTGCTTTTTCTGTTTTTTTATCAAATTTTCCAATCGCCATCATCATTAAATACGAACTCATTGGATGATTCATTTTATAGCTCCATGTGGTTTGTTTTCCGCTAACGGTTTTTCCATCTAAAACACCATTACTGATTACATCATAACCTGTTTCGAAGGTTACTTTTGTATTAAAAATCACTTTTTCGTTGTAATCATCAAAACTAGGCAGCCAATGGCTGGTATATTTTCCCTGACCTTGTGTCCATATTTGTAAATCTGTTCCAGACCCCACATAATACAAGGCTTGTTTAGGATTGGTTTTGTAACTAATGGTAAGCGTATTTTCACCAACAGTATATCCTTGTGTTAAAGCAATTTTCTTTTTATCGTAGTGATATTTAGGCGTTTGCCCATTTAGTTTCATACCTTGAATCATCATGTTTTTTGCATCGATTTTAATGGTATCGGTAGCTTCGTTTACTGTAAACTGATAGGTTACATCGCCAATAACCATGTGTTCGGCAATATCAAAACGAATGGAAGCATTTGCTGTGGTAAAATCAACTTTGGGTGTTGTTTGTGACCAACTGTTTAAAGAAAATAATACGCTTAAAGCAAGTATTGTTTGTTTCATAAATCTGAAATTTTGTTAGGAAGATATAGAAAATCATAAAAGTACGAAATTAAAAACGTAATTTTGTTTAAATTTTTTGATATGAATTTTACAGAATTTCCACTAAATAACAATATTGCCGAAGCTATTACCGATTTAGGATACACCACCGCCACTCCTATCCAAGAAAAAGCCATTCCGGTGTTAATTGATGGAAAAGATTTGGTGGGTTGTGCGCAAACCGGAACCGGAAAAACAGCTGCTTTTGCCATACCTATTATCAATCATATTCATAGAATTGTGGGCTCGGGCAAAAAGCGCAAACAAATCCGCACTATTGTTCTATCGCCCACTCGAGAATTAGCCATACAAATTGCAGAAAATTTTGAAGCATTGAGTAAATACACCCAAATTAAAACTTATGTGATTTATGGCGGTGTAAACATGCAGCCCCAAATTAACGCTCTTAAAGAAGGCGTAGATGTGCTGGTTGCCACACCAGGCAGATTTCTTGACCTCTACAAACAAAATTTTATTAAAACCGACGCTATGCACCAATTGGTTATTGACGAAGCCGATTTAATGCTGGATATGGGTTTTATAAACGATGTGCGAAAAATTATAAAACTAACGCCGCCAAACCGCCAAACGCTCATGTTTTCGGCCACTATGCCAATGGGTGTTCGCGAATTGGCCGATGAATTTTTAAGCAATGCGGTTTATGTTTCGGTGGATCGCGATTCAAGTGCAGGCGACAATATTACACAAAAAATCTATTTGGTTGAAAAAGAAGATAAAAAGAAACTTTTAAAACACGTTCTTGAAACGCAACATTTAAAAAATGTTCTGCTGTTTACACGCACCAAACAAGGCGCCGATAATGTGGTTGAGTTTTTACAAAAAGAGGGATACAAAGCCAATGCCATTCACGGCGATAAATCGCAAGCTGCACGATTGCAGATTTTGGAAGATTTTAAAAACAAACAAATAGATGTTTTAGTGGCTACCGATGTGGCTTCGCGAGGAATCGACATTCAGCAATTACCGTTTGTGATCAATTATGATATTCCAAATATACCCGAAATCTATGTACACCGAATTGGAAGAACAGGTCGTGCAGGCGAAGAAGGTTTGGCACTTTCATTTGTTGGTCGCGATGAAAAAAACTATTGGCACGATATTGAAAAATTAATTCGTTTGCAGGTAAAAGTGGTTAAAGACAATCCTTTTCCGTGGCGCGAAGCCAACCCAAATGCCAAAAAAGATTTTCGCAACAAAAAAACAAACACTGCAAGTACAAACAAAAAGAAGCCAGCTAACAGCTCTAAATCTCGAAAATCAGATGCTTCTAAAAAAAATAAAAAGAGATGGTATTAAACACCATCTCTTTCTTCTATAAATCGTTTGTTTCTTTTCTGCTTTTAAATTCATCGGTATAAGGCACAAAAACTTCCGGAAAATCAACCCCTATTTTTTTGTACAACCATCCACCGGCAACACGTGTAACCCGATAATAAATAATTTGTTTCAATCGGTTTTCGTATTCGGGTATAATGGTTTTTACCACCGTGCTTTCGTGCAAATCTAATTCGTAAACTGTTTTCATAACTAATTTTGTAAGAGAATATCTAAAGATAAATATATTAACAATATCTTTACAAAAATATTTTTTTATGGAAAATAATTCGACTTATATCAACGATTTTGTTTCAGAATTCATACAAAATTACACGGCAGAAATCATTGAAGATGATGTAGTTGGTTTTTACAACGATGCCTTTGTGCTGTTGCATCATTTTTATGATCTGAAAGATTTTAACACAACTACCCAAGCATTGTATGCGCAATTTATCAATCATATCATTGAAAATGAATCAACCTTAAAAGAATACACTAATTTTGATTTTAGATCGATAAAAACATTAGCATCATTGCAAAAAAGCATTGATTTTAAAGCACTTGCCCCTATTTATACGCCCTACAGCTTTTTGGAAACAGAAGAAGCGATTGACCAAATTTTTGATGAATTGAAAGTTGTGAAAGAGTTTAAAAAAGAATTGAAGGAAGAAATCAATTATTTGCTAGACGAATACCAATTCCATTTAGATCATTTAAAGGAAAATATGCAATATAATTTTTATACCTATGAAGAATTGGAAAATCTAAAGGCTTTTGATTTAGATGAAAAAGTAGAAGAATTAAAAGGCGAAAAGCAAAAATTTGTACAGAAATGCAAGGATAAATTGGCAAAGAAATAAAGCTTTAATCAAATGAAAATTCCACATTTATTAATAGTTTTTCGTTTTCTTTTAGCACCACTAATCTTGGTACTTGCCTGTAAAATGGGTAATGAAGCGCGATTGTTGCTCGTAGTATTGATGTTTTTAGGACTTTTATCGGATATTTTTGATGGAATCATCGCACGAAAACAAAATATAACAACTGTTAAATTACGCCGAATGGACAGCCAAGTAGATTTACTATTTTGGTTATCTATTGCATACAGCTGCTATATGCTGCAACCCGATATTTTCACAACACACAAAATCGGAATTATTTCTCTTTTTGTAATGGAAGCAATGTGTTATGCCACCAGCTTCATAAAATTTGGCAAAGAAACATGTACACATGCTTTTTTATCGAAGATATGGGGATTGTTATTATTTGCAACTTTTGTGGCGATACTCGGTTTTCAACATACTGGTTGGCTGCTAAATCTTACTATTATCTGGGGAATTATCTCGCAAGCAGATGTCATTCTCATTATTTTGATTTTACCAAAATGGCAAAACGATATTCCAAGTAGCTATCATGCACATTTAATCAGAAAAGGTGTTCCGTTTAAAAAAAGTAAGTTACTGAACGACTGATTGTAAAAAGAAAAAAACTCCTAAATTGCTTTAGAAGTTTTTTTAGAGCCTCTGGAGGGACTCGAACCCACGACCTGCTGATTACAAATCAGCTGCTCTAGCCAGCTGAGCTACAGAGGCAAAATGTAAATTAGTACTTTTATTGAAAATTTAGAGCCTCTAGAGGGACTCGAACCCACGACCTGCTGATTACAAATCAGCTGCTCTAGCCAGCTGAGCTACAGAGGCAAAATAATATTTTCAATTGTTAAAAGAACTTGAGCCTCTGGAGGGACTCGAACCCACGACCTGCTGATTACAAATCAGCTGCTCTAGCCAGCTGAGCTACAGAGGCGACTCATTTACGGTTGCAAATATACTGCTGTTTTTTGATTCTGCAAGAGCTACCGTAAATTTTTTAATGTTTTTTTTTATTACAATTTATTGATTTTTTCAACTAATTGATTTGCAGTTTCTTCTAAATCTGAATAAATTGCTTTAAAGTGCGCTTTTTTGTTTTCTACCTTTTTATTGTTCACTCTTTCGATTAAAACATCGAATTTTTCTATTGCTTCATCTATAATCGCTTCTGATTCTTGGGTTGGCTTTCCTGCTGTGGACATTTCCCAAATATAAACTGCTTCTATAATATCGCCTAAAACAAAATTAATGTCTTTCTTTAAATTTCTAACATTTGCCATAATAATCACTTATATTTCATTAATAAATACTTCTAATAAGGTTGCATTTCCAGTGAATGCAAAATTGGTTAACTGTGCAGGTACTAAAATGGTTGTGCCTTGCTGTACCTGAAATGTTTCATTGTTTGCGGTTAACTGCGCGCTTCCTTCGGTACAAATATACACCAAAAAACAATCACTATTTTTGGCTACTTCATACAAAGAGGTCAATGAAACTATTTTTGTTGTAAAAAAAGGACAATCAACTAAATTAATTGCTTCATTTTCCTTTTTTTGGTATTGAATTTTTGGATCTTTATTTTTATAATTAATTGCTTCTAAAGCCAAATCTACATGTAATTCCCGCTCATTTCCTTGATCATCTACCCGATCCCAATCATAAACGCGGTATGTGATGTCTGAGGTTTGCTGAATTTCTGCTAAAAGAATTCCACCGCCAATGGCATGAATGGTTCCGGTTTCAATAAAGAACACATCTCCTTTTTGAACATAATATTCCTGCAAAACATTGGGTAAGGTTTTGTTTTGCAAATGTTGGATATATTCTTCGGGCGAACTATCCTTTTTAAATCCTAAAATAATCCGTGCATCGTCGTCGGCTTGCATAATATACCACATTTCTGTTTTGCCAAATGAATTGTGGCGTTTTTTTGCCAATTCATCGTTTGGATGCAACTGAATAGACAAATCGGTTTTGGCATCTAAAAACTTAAACAACAAAGGAAATTGCGTGCCGTATTTTTGATATACTTTTGTTCCTAATATTTCATTGGGATACAAATGAATCAATTCGGCCAGGTTTTTTTCTTGATAAATACCGTTTGTAACCACATTTACATCGGTATCTATCATAGAAATTTCCCAACTTTCTCCTATATTTTTACTTGGAATTTTTTTGCCTAATGCCTTTAATTTCTCGCCACCCCAAATTCGTTCTTTCAGAATAGGCTGAAAATAAAGCGGATAGCTTTTAAATTTTGATTGGAGGTTGTGCTTATTTATATGTTTGGGTGTCGAATTCAATTGTAACTTATTCGGATAAATTAAGGGTGCAATTTACAAATTTTCTTAAATGATTTTCTGTAAAATAATCATAAACCACAATACTTTACAAAATTTCTTGGGGTTTCATACAACGTTACATCTAAATCTAGTTTTAATGGCAGGCGTTTTCGCAATTTGTTCCAAATGACATAAGCTATATGTTCTGCCGTTGGATTCAAATCTTTAAAATCGGGCACATCTATATTTAAGTTTTTATGATCAAAAGGAAGCTCTACTTCTTCATAAATCAAATCGCTTAACTCTTTTATATCAATCACATAGCCTGTTTCTGGATTCACCGTACCGGTTACCTCTACTATAAGTTCATAATTATGACCGTGAAAATTGGGGTTGTTGCACTTGCCGAAAATCAATTCGTTTTTCTCGTCGGTCCAATCTTTTCTGTACAAACGGTGTGCTGCGTTAAAATGTGCTTTTCTGCAAACTGTAACTCTCATAACTTACTTTTTCTGAACTTGTTGAATGTAATGGTAAAATTTATCAAAAATAATTTTGAACCATTCGGTATAATGTTCTGGATGCACCTGCATATCGCTTTTAATTGCTTCGGCGCTCATCCATTTCCAATTTTCTACTTCTTCTTTGTTGATTTCGGGTTTTTGATTGTAATATCCCACCATTACATGATCAAATTCATGTTCGGTTAATCCATTGTCAAACGGCACTTTGTAGATAAATGAAAAAACTTCTTCCAAACTTGCGGTAAATCCCATTTCTTCTTGCAAACGGCGGGTTCCGGCTTGAATATTGGTTTCGCCATCGCGTTGATGGCTACAACAAGTGTTGGTCCACAACATCGGAGAATGGTATTTGTGAGCAGCGCGTTGTTGCAGCATAATTTCGTTTTTATCGTTCAATATAAAAACCGAAAACGCACGGTGCAATAATGCTTCTTGGTGTGCTTGCATTTTGGGCATTAAACCAATGGGCTGATCTTTTTCGTTTACTAAAATTACTTGTTCTTCGGTTATCATATCGGGTATTACAAAAATCAAAAATACAATTTTTAATAGGAATAAAAAAACACCCTTCTATGCAAAAGGGTGCTTTTAATGAAATATGTTTTGTTTTATTTTACAATGATTCGGTTTGTGGTAACCTCACCGTTATAGGTTGATACAATCAGATATACTCCATTTGACGAGAATGTGGTATCAAAAACATAACTTTCTATGTTATTTACCTCTTTTTTACTTACTAATTTGCCATCTAATGTGAAGACATGAATATTCAAATTGGTTGGTTTTCCAAAATTGTAAGTTACATTTACCGTTTCGTTGATGCGCGCCGGGTTTGGATACGCGTTAACTTTTGAATCTAAATTAGATACAATTTCTGGTTTTGTAGTTTGTTTAGATTGTGTAGTATGCACTATTGAAAAAGTATCATAACCATTGCCATCTGTATCAAAAACTACGTTTTCAAAAACCAATTCATTGCCTTGTACTTTTCCTTCAACACGCAACACGTTCGCATCATTCTCAAAAGTAGTTGCTGACGGGTTAATCGCCAATTGATACGTTCCAGTGTTTTTTAAAGCTCCTAAATTGAAACGCAAGTTTGCAACCGCTGGTTTTTTATTGGTTTGAACCAACCATGAAGAATCTAAAATTTCTGCATCGTTTTCTTTAACAAAGTTTGTTTTTTCGTTAATTGATCCAACAAAAAGATACTCGTTATTCGCAAACCCATCACTGCTGATTGCTAAACGCTTATCAACAGAATTTACTGTTTCCAATTTGTTTAAACCAAAATAATCACTTCTTCCCAACCCTGTAATGGTATTGTTATAGGCTGGATTCAATTGGTGGTTCCAAATTTGTTTTCCGTTTGCATCTACATAATTGGCATTATCAATCAATGAAATTCCATATTTAATAGATAGATACGTTTGAATTTGCTGATGATCTAATTCGGTAAACGTATCATTTACATAGATTACCTCATACACATCGGTTAAATCATTCGGAGTATCAATAATGGTTACATAATTCTTATCACCTGTGGCATTTGGATAGTTAAAACCATATTTAACGATAGCACCTGTTCTTCTTTTTTGATCGATTGTAGATGCATCGTGGTAATTAATATTATGAGTGGTAACGGCGTGTTGAGCACACGTAAACGTAAAGTTCATCAAATCTTTTTCAATACCGTCTTCTGATTTGAAAACCATATAGAAATTAGAATCTCCAGCACCAATTGAGGTCGTTAATGACTGATTGCTATTGCCATTTACTGCTGCATTTTTGTTGAACATTTGCGCGGTGTTATTTGTTTTATTTGGCTTTAACCAAAATGACGCACGATTGTTAAAGCTTTGCGCATGTACGGAAATCGACGCTAATAAAACTGCTGCTAAAAGTATTTTTCTATTCATAATGTTTTGTATTTTAATCGAATATACAAATTATTTTGTTTCGGCAAAAAAATAACTCATAAAAATTATGAGTTATTTTAAAATTATTTTTTTTACAATTTCCTTTCCCAAGCTTTCATTGATCATTTTTATTATTTTATCAATTCCGTAGCTTAACTCTTCTCTAAGCACATCGGATGAAAGCGACACGAATAAGGTGTTTTTGCGCAGTTCAATCTGTTGGGTGTAGTTTGCAATTCCTGGTCCTAGCAAATTGATCCATGCTTCGCGAACGTTTAATTTATCAAAACCTTTCTCTAGATTGTATCCTTCAATCATCTTTCCCAAAACATTTTGTACAGATGATTCTTCGTGTAATCTTTTGTGAGGATTGAATTTTTTGTTATTCATTTATCTGGATGGGTGTATATCGTTTATAGGTGTATTTTACATTGTTATTATTGATGATTACCAACTGATTTTTTGACAATTGATCGATTTTTTCGGTCCATTTTGAAAACTGCGTAGTATATTTCAAATAAGTGGCGTTGGCAGAATCGATTACCACAAATTGCTCTTGAATACCGTTTGATTGCGCTTTTCCATTTAGCTGAGGCACTATTTTGCTTCGCGTTCCTTTATCGCCATTCAATTGAAAATAATCTACATTGTTGTTTGATTGAAACGTTTTTAAATCGCCATCTTCTGTTTTTGCTTCGCTTATTTCCCAATAACCATTCAAATGTTGGAGCTGTTCAGCAGAAATGGGTTTTGAACACGATACTAAAACAATTGCAAATACAACAAAACTTAAAATTTTTCTCATTATTTAAAGAATGAATCTACGAATTCGTATTTATTAAACACTTGCAAATCTTCAATACCCTCGCCCACTCCGATGTATTTTACCGGAATTTGAAATTGATCTGAAATACCAATCACCACGCCGCCTTTTGCTGTACCGTCTAATTTTGTGACTGCTAAAGAAGATACTTCTGTTGCTGCCGTGAATTGTTTTGCTTGTTCAAACGCGTTTTGTCCGGTTGATCCGTCTAAAACCAACATCACATCGTGTGGTGCATCGCCAATAACCTTTTGCATTACGCGTTTCACCTTTGTAAGTTCGTTCATTAAACCTACTTTGTTATGCAAACGTCCAGCGGTATCAATAATTACCACATCGGCATTTTGCGCCACTGCCGATTCTAAGGTATCAAAAGCAACCGAAGCCGGATCTGACCCCATTTGCTGTTTTACGATAGGTACTTGCACGCGATCTGCCCAAATTTGCAATTGGTCAATTGCCGCCGCACGAAACGTATCTGCCGCACCTAAAACCACTTTGTGTCCTGCTTTTTTGAACTGATACGCCAATTTGCCAATTGTGGTGGTTTTTCCAACGCCATTCACACCAACAACCATTATTACATATGGCTTTTTATCTTTTGGTACTTCGAATTCTGTAGCTTCGCCCGATTGGGTTTCCGAAAGCAATCCCGAAATTTCTTCGCGCAAAATTTTGTTCAGCTCATCGGTTCCTAAATATTTATCTTCGGCAACACGCTTTTCAATTCGATTGATAATTTTTAAAGTGGTATTCACACCAACATCTGAAGTGATTAACACATCTTCCAAATCATCTAAAACATCATCATCTACTTTTGATTTACCGGCAACCGCTTTTGATAATTTATCAAAAAAAGAGGTTTTTGATTTCTCAAGCCCTTTATCAAGTGTTTCTTTCTTTTCTGATGAAAATAAACGCTTAAAAAAACTCATATACTACAATTTTTATGAAACAAATATACTGATATTAATTTAACAATTTTTGATAAATATCATTTGTTAGAAAATAAAAAAAGCTACCTAATAATTTAGATAGCTTTTATGATTTATTTTTGAATGATTATTTTTTTGCTAAAAATTCATCCACTAATTCAGGAGCCAATACGGTCTCTACAAACGTGTAAGCGCCTGATTTTGGAGATTTAACCATTTTAATAGCTTTGGTTAATTTCTTTGAACCTCCTTGTAATGTTGCTACGGTTTTCTTTGCCATGACTAACTAAATTATTTAATTTCTTTATGAACTGTTACTTTCTTTAAGATAGGATTGAATTTTTTGATTTCCATTCTATCTGGAGTATTCTTTTTGTTTTTTGTAGTAATGTAACGCGATGTACCTGGTAATCCGGTTGCTTTATGCTCTGTACATTCTAAAATTACTTGGATTCTGTTTCCTTTTGCTTTCTTTGCCATCTTGATAAAATTTTAATGGTGAATGGAATTATTTTAATAATCCACTTGCTTTAGCATCTTTAAGAACTGCAGCAATACCTTTTTTGTTAATTGTTTTTAATGCAGATGTTGATACTTTTAAAGTAACCCATCTATCCTCTTCAGCGATGTAGAAACGCTTTTTAACTAAGTTAACAGAAAACTTTCTCTTAGTTTTGTTCATAGCGTGTGATACATTGTTTCCAACCATCGCGCGCTTTCCTGTAATTTGACAAACTCTTGACATTATTTCTTACTTTTAAAATCAGTGTGCAAAATAACGAATTAAAATTTATTTAAACAAGTGTTCTTTTTCTTTTTTTTGATTTAATAGAAACCACCCCCCTATTTTTTAGGTTGATTTTATTTGCAATCTTATATATTGATACAAAAGCAACCATGTTTTTTCAACAGCTGCTTGAATTACTTTGTGGCGTGGTTTTCCAAAATTGTAAGTAAAGCTTTCTACTTTATCCTCATACACAAATGCAATACAAACGGTTCCTACTTCTGCATCGGCATCACCTTTTAGCGGACCGGCATTACCAGTAGTTGCTATGGCAAGATCTGTTTGAAATATTTTTTTTGCACCAACTGCCATTTCTTTGGCAACTTCTTGGCTTACCACACTATAAGTATCGATTGTTTGTTGCTGAACACCTAAAACATTTACCTTCGATTCTGTTGCATAGGTAACGGCACTGCCTTTAAAATAAGCCGAAGCTCCTTCTATAGATGTGAGTTTTTGAGCAATACTTCCTCCTGTGCAACTTTCGGCTGTTGCAAGCGTTAAACCGCTCTTTTTTAGCAATTGCACCACCTCATCAAACAACGTATCGGTATTTGTTACACCAATGAAAAATGTAGGAATTAATTGTTGCAACTCCTTAATCTTCTCATCAATTTCTTGAGTTATTTCTTCAACAGAATCACCTGTTTTGCTCAATCGCAAGCGCACCAAACCAAACTGTGGCAGATAAGCCAAATGAATGTTTTGAAGCTGCAAACTGTCTTCCCAAAGCGCTATTTTTTCAGCCAACATACTTTCACCAATACCTACTGTAAGCACGGTTTTGTGCACGATCGCATCTAACTGAAAGTGTTTTTTTATATAGGGAAACAACTTTTCGGTAATTAAATATTTCATTTCGTATGGAACGCCGGGCAATGACACAAAAACCGTTTGTTCTTTAACCATTAACATACCCGGAGCGGTGCCCACATCGTTAAAAAGCACTTCGCATCTTGAAGGCACTAAAGCCTGCAATCGGTTCATTTCGTTTAACGGTCGGTTGTAATAGTTGGCAATGAGTTGGGTTACATGATCTAAAACAGCCGTATTCATCACTAATTCATCATTAAAATAGTGGGCAAAAGTTTTTTTGGTGATATCGTCTTTTGTGGGACCTAAACCACCCGTAATAATCACTAAATCAACTTTGTTTTGGTATTTTTCAAATGTTTCAATAATTTGATGAAATGTATCCGAAACAGCTATTTTTTCAATCACTTTACAGCCAATTGCTTCTAACTGTTGCCCTATAAAAACACTGTTTGTATCAACCACCTGCCCTATCAACAGCTCATCGCCAATGGTTATAATTGCTGCTTTCATTAGATTACTTTAAAACTAAACATTTTTTCACCTTCTATAAATCCTTCCAATTCATCATTGGGATGCACTTTTGCAACGCCACTTGGTGTTCCGGTAAAAATCACATCACCCGTTTTCAATGTAAAAAATTGCGATATATAAGCAATTAGCTCGTTGATTTGCCAAAGCATATCTTTGGTGTTGCCGCTTTGCACGGTTTCGCTGTTTTTCTTTAACTGAAACGACACATTTTGCAAGTCTTCAAACTTTGTTTTATCGACAAAATCACCAATAACGGCCGATCCGTCAAAACCTTTTGCAATTTCCCAAGGTAAACCTTTTTCTTTTAATTTCGATTGCAGGTCGCGTGCGGTGAAATCAATACCTAAACCAATTTGATTGTAGTATTTATCGGCAAATTTTGGCTGAATGTATTTGCCCACTTTACTGATTTTTACAAGAATTTCTACTTCGTAATGCACATCGGCTGAAAATTCAGGTATTACAAACGGATTTCCATTGTTCAATACACTGGTATCGGGCTTCATAAACAGCACAGGTTCAGTGGGTT
Source organism: Flavobacterium sp. CBA20B-1 (assembly GCF_028473145.1). NCBI lineage: Bacteria > Pseudomonadati > Bacteroidota > Flavobacteriia > Flavobacteriales > Flavobacteriaceae > Flavobacterium > Flavobacterium sp. CBA20B-1. Next base: position 46,825 of record NZ_CP092370.1, on the reverse strand, counting down.
TTTGATTAGAAAGCTCGTTGATATGATCGATATAATTTCTTCCTACACAAATAATTTTCATACTAAAATTTATTAGTCAGTTTTCGCAATTTAATACTTGTTAGAACTTTTTTGGTGTATAAAGGAAAATCCGCGTTTTGTATCCAACCAAAATAACCTGGCTCGCGCTCTAAAACATCATCTACCAAAGTACCCTTATGCTTTCCAAAGGTAAAAATTTCTTCTCCTTTATCATTTAAAGCGATAAATCCGGCAAAATCTACTGATTTTTTACGAGTTGTGAATACAGAAAGGGCTTTCATATCGTTTTCTAAATCTTCGTATCGATCTAATTGTGCCTTCAGAATTTCATAAGTTGCTTCGGTATCGGCTGCTGCAGAATGGGCATTATCAAGCGATTTATTGCAATAAAATTTTAAAGCGGCACTCAATGTACGCTCTTCTTTTTTATGAAAAATTGTTTGCACATCAATAGACACACGGTTTTTCATATCAAAATCTACATCGGCACGAAGCAATTCTTCTGCTAAAAGCGGAATATCGAATCGGTCGGAATTATATCCTGCCAAATCGGCGTCTTTTATCATATTATAAACCTGACCTGCTAATTCTTTAAAAGTAGGTTCATTGGCAACCTTTTCATTGGTAATTCCATGAACAGCTGTGGCGTGTGCCGGAATAGGAACCGTTGGGTTTACCAACCACGTTTTGCTTTCTTTGTTTCCGTTTGGAAAAATTTTTAATATCGAAATTTCTACAATTCTGTCTTTTGCTACATCAATTCCTGTTGTTTCTAAATCGAAAAAACATATCGGACGGTTTAATTTTAATTCCATTTTTTTTAGATTTAATGTTTTAAGGTACACTTATTTTCCTTTAAACCACGTACTTTAATTAATTTAACTTCTATAACCAAAAATTTGTTCGGCACATTTAATGGCACATTTTTCACCATCGATCGCTGCAGAAATAATTCCTCCGGCATATCCAGCACCTTCTCCGCAAGGATACAAACCTTTTATTTGCAGGTGTTCCAACGTTTCCTCGTTTCTTGGAATACGCACTGGCGATGATGTTCTGCTTTCGGGTGCATGCAAAATAGCTTCGTTTGTAAAATATCCTTTCATTGTTTTTCCAAACTCTTGAAATCCTTGGCGCATGATACCTGTTAAAAATTTCGGGAAAACATCCCCTAATTCAGCCGAAACCACGCCGGGAACATAAGACGTTTTTGGTAGGGATTCGGATATTTTTTTATTGGAAAAATCAATCATTCGCTGCGCAGGGACTTTTTGTGTTTTACCTGCTACTTTCCAGGCGGTGTTTTCAATTTCTTTTTGAAAATACATTCCTGCCAAAGCACCATGTTTTTGGAATGGTTTAAAATCTTCTAATTTCAATTCCACAACAATTCCAGAGTTGGCCGTAGCTTGATCGCGTTTTGAAGGCGACCATCCATTCGTTACCACTTCTTCCACGTTAGTGGCACAAGGTGCAATAACTCCTCCCGGACACATACAGAAAGAATACATTCCACGACCGTTTACTTGCTTTACGATGGAGTACGGTGCCGGTGGCAAGTATTCTCCCCTAAAATCACAAGAATATTGAATACTGTCAATAAGTGATTGCGGATGTTCTGCCCGAACTCCCAAAGCAAAAGGTTTCGCTTCAATGAGCACTTCTTTTCGATCTAATAATTCAAAAATATCTCGTGCCGAATGTCCGGTAGCCAAAATCACTTGGCGCGCAGGAATTTTTTCTCCCGTATGCAAAACTACTCCATTTATTTCATTGCCTTTAATATCAAAATCGATCACCCGTTTATCAAAAAGCACTTCGCCCCCAAACTCGATAATTTTGTGGCGCATATCTTCCATGATTTTAGGCAATTTATTAGTGCCAATATGCGGATGTGCTTCTACCAAAATATCTTGCGATGCGCCAAAAGCCACCAAAAGTTCTAAAATTCGGTTTACATCGCCTCTTTTTTTTGAGCGGGTATATAGTTTACCATCTGAATAGGTTCCTGCACCTCCTTCGCCAAAACAATAGTTGGAATCGGGGTTTACAACATGATCCACATTAATTGCTTTTAAATCTCTTCTGCGACCACGCACATCTTTTCCACGTTCTATAACGATTGGTTTCACACCTAATTCAATTAATTGCAAAGCTGCAAAATATCCAGCCGGACCTGCACCAACAACAATGGCAACTGGTGCGTTTTTTATATTTTTATATTCGGGAAAATGAATGGTGCGATGCACTACTTCTTCGCCTTGAAAAAAAACATGAATTTTTAAATTTATTTTTATCTGTTTTTGGCGGGCATCGATAGAGCGTTTTAAAATGGATATATGTTGAATATCGCGAACCGATGTATGTGTTAATTTTGCCACATAATCTGTCAGCAATTGGTTGTCAACTGCTATTTGGGGAAGAACTTGTAATTGTATTTCTTGAGGCATTTTTTTATAAAGCAAATTTGAAAATACAAAAGTACATTAATTATGGTTTTGATTTAAAAAGGATGTTTTAAATTTACTGAAATTTACAAAGCATGGAACGACAAATCAAGTTAATTTGGGATTTTAGAGGATATGATGCATTGAAAACTGCAGAACATCAGGAAATTCATTTGAAACAATTCATACAAATAGAAGGTTTACCCGTTAATATTACGGGATTTGAACAGATAAATGAAATGCATGCTATTGCTTTTATCGTAGTAAATGATGATTTAATGCGAAAATTGCGCGATATACTAAAGCCACATCGAGGAGAGTTGTACAGCGATATTGCATAAGCATTTAGATGTACCTTCCTACCTCACCCCAACTCCTTCTAATTTTAATCTGGGATCATTTATATTTACTAGTTCGTCTAATTCATAAACGTTTCTATAACCATATCCATATAAATTAACGTAGGTTGGTATGTTTAACGCCAATGTCAAAGGTTGCGTATGAGCTGGTGCTTTAGAGTTTGAGCCAGCAACTTTAGAGGCAAAATTCACTTGATCGCCTTCAAAATTGTTGTTACAATAAATCAAAATTTTGGTTTTGGGGTCAGGAATTAATGCTTGTAATGCTTGTTGTGTAAAATCGGTAAAGCTTAAGTGAACCGCACCTTCAATATGTTTTAAGTTGTATCGAAAAGTGGAACGAGTGTCTAAAATAACTACATTTTCTTCTTTGCTCATTTTTAAAAATGTATTAAAATCAATTAAACGCTCGGTTCTGTGTTCGTCTACTTCCGCTATTAATCCTTTATAATCATCATAGTTCACTAAAGCTTTTGGATAATTCTGATTTGCATCGTTGCTTTGAGCAAAGATACTGCACACACTGAAAAACGCTACAATTGCAAAGCTTAACTTTTTCATTCAACAAAAATTAATTGGCTACTTCACTAATAAATTTTATACGCATTAAACGCAATTCTTCAATATCATAATCGCCGTCGAATTCCTTTAAAGCCGCTTTAATAGAGTCGTTTTCAGCTTCCATAAAATATTCTTTGATTTCATCTTGCTGGTCGTCGTCCAAAATATCATCAATCCAATAGTTGATGTTCAGTTTAGTGCCTGAATATACAATTTGCTCCATTTCTTTCAAAAGCAGATCCATATCTAGACTTTTTGCAGAGGCAATATCTTCCAACGATAATTTTCGATCCACACTTTGAATAATAAATAATTTCAATGCAGAATTGGCACCTGTAGATTTTACAACCAAGTCATCAGGACGAATCACATCGTTTTCTTCTACATATCTATTGATTAATTCTAAGAATTCCTTACCGTATTTTTTAGCTTTTCCTTCGCTCACCCCATGCACATTGGCTAATTCATCCATTCTAATGGGATATTTTAACGCCATATCATCTAATGAGGGGTCTTGAAAAACAACAAACGGCGGAACGCCCATTTTTTTGGCTACTTTTTTGCGGAGGTCTTTCAGCATACCAACCAATACTTCATCGGCTACATTTGATGATTTATTATTTACAATGATGCTATCATCTGCTGTTTCTTCGTAATTATGATCTTCTGTCATCATAAAAGACGACGGATTTTTTAAGAAATCTTCTCCTTGTGGCGTCATTTTAATAACACCGTAGCTTTCAATATCTTTTGAAATAAAACCTGCAACTAATACTTGGCGTATCAAGGCCATCCAATATTTATCTGTATAGTCTTTTCCTGCGCCAAATATGCTTTGGGTATCGGTTTTATAGGATTTTATAATCGAGTTTATTTTTCCTAATAAGGTTAATACAATTTCTTTTGATTTATAGATTTGCTTGGTATCTTTTATGGTTTTTAAAAGAAGTACCACTTGGTCTTGGGCTTCTTTTTTGGTTTTAGGGTTGCGCGAATTATCATCCATATCGGCTCCTTCCCCATTTACTTCATCAAATTCTTCACCAAAATAATGTAGTAAAAATTTACGGCGCGAAACAGATGTTTCGGCATAAGCAACCACTTCTTGCAACAAAGCAAAACCAATTTCTTGTTCAGCCAATGGCTTTCCTGTCATAAATTTTTCAAGCTTTTCAATATCTTTATAAGCATAATAGGCCAAGCAATAACCTTCGCCTCCATCGCGGCCGGCACGTCCTGTTTCTTGATAATAACTTTCAAGCGATTTGGGTATATCGTGATGAATTACAAAACGCACATCGGGTTTGTCGATTCCCATTCCAAACGCAATCGTTGCTACCACCACATTTACATCTTCCATTAAAAACATGTCTTGATGTTTGGCGCGGGTTTTTGCATCTAATCCTGCATGGTACGGAACAGCCGTTATACCATTTACTTGCAAAACTTGAGTAATTTCTTCTACTTTTTTTCGACTTAAACAATAAATAACGCCCGATTTACCTTTAAATTGATTGATAAATTTAATGATATCTGCTTCGATATTTTTTGTTTTTGGTCGTACTTCATAATACAAATTGGGTCTGTTGAACGATGCCTTAAACACATTTGCATTGGGAATTTCAAGGTTTTTAAGAATATCCTCTTGCACTTTTGGTGTGGCAGTTGCTGTTAACCCAATAATAGGAATATCGCCCAATTTGCGGATGATATTGCGTAAATTTCGATATTCAGGTCTGAAATCATGCCCCCATTCCGAAATACAGTGTGCTTCATCTATGGCGATAAAAGACAGCGGAACCGAGTTTAAAAAAGAAACATATTCTTCTTTTGTAAGCGATTCTGGAGCAACATATAAAAGTTTGGTAACACCTTTTTTAATATCGTCTTTAACCTGTGTGATTTCTGTTTTTGTTAACGAAGAATTTAAAACGTGAGCCACGCCAATTTCGTTTGATAATCCGCGAATGGCATCGACTTGGTTTTTCATTAAAGCAATAAGGGGCGACACCACAATTGCAGTTCCTTCTAACACTAACGCAGGTAATTGGTAACATAAAGATTTTCCGCCTCCAGTTGGCATGATTACAAAAGTATTGTTGCCATAAATAATGCTATTTACAACTTGTTCTTGCAATCCTTTGAACTGACTGAATCCAAAATATTTTTTTAATTCTTTATGTAAGTCAATTTCGATTGATTTCATGTTTTTAATTATGCTATTTTATCTAAATTTGCAATTATAAAGATATACAAATCTTTTAGTTTTATCAAAATTTACCTAACACGTTTGCGTTTTGAATATCAATTTTAACATATTATCTGCTGCCAAAAGCACTTTAAAAGCTGAAAGCGATGCAATTACAAAGGCTATCGACTTTTTAAATGATGACTTTTTAAACGCTGTATCGGCTATTTTTAACACAAAAGGTCGTTTAATTGTCACTGGAATTGGCAAAAGTGCACATATTGGTCAAAAAATTGTCGCTACATTAAACTCTACTGGAACACCATCAATGTTCTTACATGCTGCCGAAGCTGTTCATGGAGATTTGGGAATGATTACAAAAAATGATATTATTTTATGCATTTCCAAAAGCGGAAACAGCCCAGAAATTAAAGTTTTGGTGCCGCTATTAAAACGCGATGGCAACATTTTAATTGCAATGACCGGAAACAGCGCTTCGTTTTTAGGAAAAAATGCCGATTTTGTAATCAATGCTTATGTGGAAAAAGAAGCAGACCCCAACAATTTGGCGCCAACCACCAGCACCACGGTACAGTTAGCCTTGGGCGATGCACTGGCTGTAGCTTTAATTGAAATGCGAAATTTTACAGCAAATGATTTTGCGAAGTTTCATCCGGGGGGTGCATTAGGAAAAAAACTTTTGTTGCGTGTCAACGCTATTTTAGATACTAATAACAAGCCAGCTGTAAAAACCACTTCTACCATACAAGAGGTTATCTTTGAAATATCTAATAAACGTTTGGGAGTTACTGCGGTTCTAGAAAAAGATGAAATCAAGGGAATTATTACCGATGGTGATATAAGAAGAATGTTAGAAAAAACAACCGATCTTTCAGCCATTACTGCCGTTGATTTAATGACAAAAAATCCAAAATCGATCGATTTAAATTCCAAAGTAGAAGACGCTTTAAACATTATGGAGTCATTTGAAATTACACAACTTGTGGTTACAGACAATAATCAATATGCCGGCATCATTCATTTGCACGACATTTTAAAAGAAGGAATTGTATCGTGAAAAACAAAAACACCAATAAAGAAATGTCGTTCTTAAACCATTTAGAAGAACTTAGATGGCTTTTAGTACGCAGCAGCATTGCTATTTTAATTACGTCGGTAATTGCAGTTGTTTTTAATGAGTTTATATTTGATGTAATTATTTTTGGTCCTAAACGGGGTGATTTTGCAACCTATCAATTTTTTTGCACAATTGCACAACAGTTTGATTTGGATCAGTCGTTTTGCAACAACGAATTGCCCTTTGTTATTCAAAACCGAACTATGGACGGGCAACTTTCTGTTTTAATCTGGACATGTATAACAGCCGGTTTCATCATGGCTTTCCCTTTTATTTTGTGGGAGTTTTGGAAATTTATAAGTCCGGCACTTTATGAAAAAGAACGCAAATATGCTAAACTATTTATTTTTGTATCGAGTATTTTATTCTTTTTAGGAGTGATTTTTGGATATTTCATATTAGTACCATTATCAATCAATTTTTTAGCTAATTTTACAATAAGTTCTATTGTAGAAAATCAAATTGACATTAATTCGTACATCAGCCTTGTGAAAACCACATCGCTTGCAACGGGTTTAATTTTTGAATTGCCCATAATCATTTTCTTTTTAGCTTATTTGGGACTAATTACCGATAGCTTTTTAAGAGAATACCGTCGTTATGCATACGTTTTGATTCTAATTGTAGCTGCAATTGTTACCCCGCCTGACATTATTAGTCAAATGATTGTTTCTATTCCCTTAATTATTTTGTATGAAGGAAGCATCGTAATAGCAAAAGTCATCACCAAAAAAAATGTACAAAAGCAGATAAAGCAAGTTTAAAAAACCAAAAATGAAATTAAGAGCAGAAAATTTAATTAAAACATATAAAGGAAGAAAAGTTGTAAAAGGCATTTCGGTTGAAGTAAACCAAGGAGAAATTGTAGGTTTATTAGGACCAAATGGTGCTGGAAAAACAACTTCGTTCTATATGATCGTGGGCTTGGTAAAACCCAATTCCGGAACCATCTATTTAGATAACCTAAATATCACCAACTACCCCATGTACAAACGTGCGCAAAACGGAATTGGTTATTTGGCACAAGAAGCATCGGTTTTTAGAAAGTTAAGTATCGAAGACAACATTCTTTCGGTTTTACAACTTACAAAGCTTTCCAAAAAAGAACAAGAAGCAAAAATGGAATCGCTGATTGATGAGTTTAGTTTGCAACATATTCGTACCAATCGTGGAGATTTACTTTCGGGTGGTGAACGCCGCCGAACCGAAATTGCTCGTGCCTTGGCAACCGATCCAAAATTCATTCTTTTAGATGAGCCTTTTGCCGGCGTAGATCCCGTGGCGGTTGAAGACATTCAACGTATTGTAGCACAATTGAAAAACAAAAATATTGGTATTTTAATTACCGACCACAATGTGCAGGAAACATTGGCTATTACAGATAAAACCTATTTAATGTTTGAAGGCGGAATCTTGAAAGCAGGTATTCCTGAAGATTTAGCTGAAGACGAAATGGTTAGAAAAGTTTATTTAGGGCAGAACTTTGAATTACGAAAAAAGAAACTGGAATTTTAAGTTAAAATTTCAATTTAAAATTAAAAAACTGTACTTTTGCAGAACCTTTGGAAAATTACTATGCCCGTACCAAATAACTTACAGAAAAATTTTTCGTATCTCCGATCGATACAGTATCTACCAAGGTGGATTATTTTTTCAATAGATATTTTTATAGTAATTTTTTCGGCATTAATAGGTTATTTTATTTTAGATGGAATTGGTATTAATATTAGAAATGCTCATTTTGTACCTTATAATCTAATACTTCTTATTGGTGTTCACATTTTCTATTTTTGGTTATTCAAAACATTTACAGGAGTTATTCGGCATACCACTTTAAATGATGCCACAAAACTTTTTTTTTCAGAGCTATCTTGTTTTGTTACACTTTATATAATAAACACATTATTTTATGCTATCTATGATATAAAGTTGTTTTTAAATACGCGCTTGTTAATCACTGTTGCTATTAGTTTTTTTCTTCTACTACTTTTTAGATTGTTTGTAAAAACTACTTTCGATTTCTTTTCACAATATTCGCAACAAAATCATTTTATAAACACGGTGATCTATGGTAGTGGTGAGCGGGCAATTGCCATTGCCAACGCTATTATTGCAGAAGTTCCGCAAAAATACAAACTAAAAGGTTTTATAAACCCCAATGCAAAAAATTCGTTTAATCGCATTTTGAACCTGCCCGTTATTGGAAAGTCACGAAAAATTCCTGTATTGGTACGCGTTTTGGGAGCAAATAGTGTCATTATTGCAGATGAAACACTTTCTAAAGACGAAAAAATCGATTTAATTGAAGATTGCTTAAAATACAACATTAAAGTTTACAATCTTCCAGGAATAACTGATATCAATAATCAGAAAAAAGTTGCTTCGAACATTCGGAAAATAAAAATTGAAGATTTATTAGAACGCAAGCCTATCCAAATCAACAACACACAGATTTCACATCAAATAAAAGATAAAGTGATTTTGGTGTCTGGTGCAGCAGGATCTATTGGTAGCGAAATTGTTTGGCAAGTGGCGAATTTCAATCCCAAAAAATTGATTTTAGTAGATCAAGCCGAAACACCTTTACACCAAATATCCTTAGAAATTACCAAATCAAATACCACCGCAGAAATCATTTGTATTATTGCAGATGTGAGAAACTATGATTGCTTAGAAAAAATATTTTCAGATTACACGCCTGATATTGTTTATCACGCTGCCGCTTACAAGCACGTTCCTTTAATGGAAATGAATCCGCAGCAAGCTATTTTTACAAACGTATTAGGAAGCAAATATATGGCCGATTTGTCATTGAAATACAAAGCAGAACGTTTTGTAATGGTTTCAACAGATAAAGCGGTAAACCCAAGCAATGTGATGGGTGCCAGCAAGCGTATCGCTGAAAAATACGTGCAATCTTTAGCCCAAAAATTAAAAAAAGAATCAGGCAACACAACAAAATATATTACCACACGTTTTGGAAATGTGTTGGGCTCAAATGGTTCTGTGGTTCCTTTGTTTACAAAGCAAATCGAAAATGGCGGGCCAATAACCATCACGCACCCAGATATTATTCGCTATTTTATGACCATTCCCGAAGCGTGCCAATTAGTGCTTGAAGCAGGATCGATGGGTAATGGAGGCGAAATTTATATTTTTGATATGGGAAAACCCGTTAAAATTATAGATCTTGCCACAAAAATGATTAAATTAGCCGGTTTGGAACCAGAAAAAGATATTGAAATAAAAGTTGTAGGTTTGCGTCCAGGTGAGAAGCTGTATGAAGAATTATTAAACGATAGTTCTACTACCTTGCCTACACATCATGAAAAAATAATGATTGCGCAAGATATACACGAAGATTATGAGTTTATATCAAGCCAAATTGAAGATTTAAAGAAGTTAGCAGCATCATTCTTAGTTATCGATACAGTTGCTACGATGAAAAAAATAGTTCCCGAATTTAAAAGCTTAAATTCAGAATTTGATAAACTAGATTAATATTTATGAGAAAGATTATTTTACCAGCTATTATCACAAGTTATTTACTAACATCATGTGTTTCGAGAGAAAAAATTGCGTATTATCAAAATATCGAAGGTACAGAAATAGTTAACAAAAAATTTGAAACCAAAATAAAAACAGACGATCTTTTAATGATTTTGGTTTCTGCACAAGATCCTATAGCAGTAGAACCTTTCAATTTAACTACCAATTTATCGGTAGATCCTTCTAATCAAGCAGGTGGCGGCCAAAGACAACAACAATTGTATTTAGTAGATGATAAAGGTTATATTGATTTTCCAACATTAGGAAAGATAGAAGTTGCCAATAAAACAAAAGATGAAATTGTAAATAATTTACAAACTAAAATTTCTAAATACGTAAAAAATCCTATCATAAATTTACGTATTATGAATTATAAAGTCACAGTTCAAGGAGAAGTTAAAAGACCAGGAACACACAAAATTAATTCAGAAAGAATCACATTATTAGAAGCTTTAGCACTTTCTGGTGACCTTACCAACTATGGAAAACGTGATAATATTTTGGTGCTTCGAGAAGAAAACGGAGAGGTTACATCACACCGAGTAGATCTTACCAAGGCCGATTTCATCAATTCAGACTTTTATTATTTAAAGCAAAACGATGTAGTTTACGTAGAACCAAACAAAGTAGCCGTAAACTCATCGGCAGTTGGTCCAAATATTTCGATATATTTATCGGCATTTTCTTTATTATTAACAACTGTAGCTTTAATACTTACAAATTCTAACAAATAATGACAGAAGATAAAGACAACGTAATTAACTTAAAAGAAGAGTTATTTAAGTATTTAGCGCATTGGCGTTGGTTTGTATTAAGTGTTTTTATAGCACTTATTTTGGCGTTTACCTATTTAAAATTTACCCCTAAAAGTTATAACATTGCTACAAAAATCTTAATCAAAGATGAAAAAAGCAATGATTTAGCCAATCAGTTAAGTGCTTTTTCAGAAGCTGGTTTACTAGGTAATTCAAAAAATAACATAGAAAACGAAGTAGAGATTCTAAAATCTAGAACCTTAATTTACAACACCTTAGACTCATTAAACTTAAACATTCAATATGTAGATGTTTCTGAAGTTATTGAGAAAGACTTATACAAAAAATCACCCATTGAAGTATTGTGGAATAATGATGCTATTTCTAAGCCTGTCACCATTGAACTACATAATATTAAAGGAAACAATTTTGAAGCTGTGGTGAATGATACAAAGTTAGGAACAGCCTCATTTAATAAAAACATAAGTACAGAATATGGAGCTTTTGTAGTAAAGAAGAAGGCAACATTAAACAAGTTAACTGAAATTAAGGTAAATGTATTTCCTAAAATGCAGTTAGCAGAAAATTATCGAAACATATTAAGTGTGGCGCCAGCAAGTAAAACTTCAAGTGTTATAGATGTTTCAATTGTAGATCAAACTCCACAAAAAGCTGCTGATTTTTTAAATACATTAGTGCATAACTATAATCTAGGAGGTATTAAAGACAAACGTTTTATTTCTGAAAATACTGCAAATTTCATTTCGGATCGATTAAAACTAATTGGTACTGAATTAGGTGATGTGGAGTCGCAAGTTGAAGGTTATAAAAACGCCAACAATTTATCGGATATAGAAACAGAGGTAAAATTGTATTTAGACAATTTATCTACTTTTGAAAAATCGGTATTAGAAAACGAAACTAAAATAAATATTGTAAACAGCTTAATAAGTCATGTAAGTAAAGCAAAAAAAGATGATTTAGTACCTGGAGGTTTACTTACAGATGATGCTGGTTCTGAAAGCCTTATTCAAGAAATAAACCAATTAATCCTAGAAAAACAAAAAATTTCGATTAGTGCTACTTCGGAAAATAGTAAATACATTCTTCTAGAAGAGCAAATCAGAACCTTAAAATCAAACTTACTGGCAAGCTTACGCAGAAATTTAAGTTCTCTACAAATTGTAAAAAACGACTACAAACGTCAGGAAAACGAAATGCAAGCAAAACTTGCACAAGTACCTCGTCAAGAGAAAGAATTCAGAATTATCGATCGTCAGCAAAAAGTAAAAGAAGCTTTGTATCTTTTCTTACTTCAAAAACGAGAAGAAACCAATATTACATTAGCAGCTACTGATTTGAATGCCAAAGTGATTGACAAAGCTATTGTAACAGACAAACCTGTGGCACCAAAGACAATGATTATCTTATTGGCCGCTTTGGTTTTAGGTGCCATTGTACCATTTATAGTTATCTATGTTAGAAACCTATTAGACACCAAAATTAAGACGAGATTTGATATTACCGACAATTCAAATATTCCTTTCTTGGGCGATATTCCAACGTCTGAAACTAGTGATTATTTAATGGAAATAAGCAGCCGATCGAGTGCCGCCGAAGCAATAAGAATTGTTCGAACAAATTTAGACTTTATACTTTCTGAAAAAGCAGAAGATGAATGCAAAGTTATTTTCTTAACTTCAACCATCTCAGGAGAAGGTAAAACTTTTGTATCTGCAAATTTAGCAGCTACTTTCTCACTGTCGGGTAAAAAAGTATTATTAATGGGTTTAGATTTACGAAACCCTAAATTATACGAATATTTAAAAGTAAATCCTTTGGGAATTTCAAATTATGTAACTTCAAACAATAAAACATTGAATGAATACATTAGCAATGTGGAAGGATATGAAAATTTTGATGTTTTATCTTCAGGTTCTATTCCTCCAAATCCAACAGAGATTTTAATGAGTAAAAAAATCAAAGAAGTTTTCGATACGTTAAAATCCCAATACGATTATATCATTGTTGATACAGCACCTGTAAGTTTAGTAACCGATACTTTATTGATTAGTAAATATGCCGATGCCACTATTTATGTGGTCAGAGCAAACAAAATTGATAAAGAAATGCTTCGAATTCCAAACGAATTATACAAAGACAAAAAATTAAACAAACTCACATTTGTTTTAAATGATTCAGATGTTACCAAAGGATATGGTTATGGATACGGATATGGATACGGAGCCAAAGCTGAAAATACATCTTTCATCAAAAAAATGTTAGGTATTAAATAAAGCAAAACACCTTATTATTTCATAAAAAAAGGATTCCAGTAAAATTAATGGAATCCTTTTTCAATTAGGAAAGATTTTTAATCTATTATTTAAAACAAACGGGCAGCAGTTCTCCTTTTGCCAAGCAGTATTTTTCTACTTCTTCATTTGATAATTTCGCTGTGTAATCAACGGCATTTACTTTAAAACCAATGCTTCGTAATTTATCAAAATAATCTCGTCCGTAAATGCGTACATGATCATATTGTCCAAAAATTTTTGCGCGTTCTGCTTTATCAGTTATGGAATGATCTTCAAAAGTTTCTTGCCGAGATAAATCTTGCGGAATTTGCAAAATTGCCATTCCACCTGGTTTTAAAACTCTGAATAGTTCTTGCATTGCCTTGGTATCATCTGGAATATGCTCTAAAACGTGGTTACAAAAAATCACATCATAGGAATCATTGCTAAATGGCAAATTACAAATATCCGCTTTCACATCTGCTAAAGGCGATTCTAAATCGGTGGTGGTATATTCCAAGTTTTTTTGTGCTCTAAATCGTTTGTAAAACGCTTGCTCGGGAGCAAAATGCAATACTTTTAATTGCTTTGAAAAAAAATCTGTTTCATTTTTAAGATACAACCACAACAATCGATGTCGTTCCAATGAAAGTGTACTTGGTGATAGCACATTGTTTCGCTGGGTTCCGTAACCATAAGGCAGAAATGTTTGAAACGATTTGCCATCTATGGGATCTGTAAAACGATCGCCCTTTAAAGCAAAAGCCAAAACGGGCCTAACAAAATAACTCGCCCTGATTAATATGGGGCGAGGTATGGTGTTCAATATCGTTTTAAAAACTTTTTTAATCATTTACGATAAAACTAAAGGCTGTTTACGAAACTCTTCTTCTTCATCCGACACTATTCCCAAGGCCTTGTAGATATAGGCAAATGTTGAAAGTAACTCGGGTTTTCCGTCAACCAAAGCCACATCGTGTTCAAAGTGTGCCGAAGGTTTTCCGTCGCGGGTAACGATGGTCCAACCATCTTTTAGTTGCTTGATGTTTTTGGTTCCCATGTTGATCATTGGTTCAATAGCCACCGTCATTCCTTCTTGAAACAATTTTCCCCGACCTTTTTTACCGTAGTTTGGCATATTTGGTTCTTCGTGCATTTTTTTACCCAATCCATGCCCTACTAATTCCCGAACTACTGAATATCCGTGACTCTCAGTATAGCGTTGAATAGCAGCACCTACGTCTTCTACCCTATTTCCTAATTTGAATTCACGAATACCTACATATAATGATTCTTTAGTAACTTGTAATAGTTTTTTGGTTTCGGGTGCCACTTCGCCCACTTCAAACGTATAGCAATGGTCGCCATAATATTCATTTACAATGGCTCCTAAATCACAAGAAACCACATCGCCATCTTCTAAAGCCCGATTAGTTGGCAAACCGTGAACAATTTGTTCGTTCACACTTGTTAGCAAGGTGCAAGGGCATCCATATAAGCCTAAAAATCCGGGTGTACCTCCGTGATCTCTAATATATTGTTCTGCTAATTTATCTAAATGTAAGGTAGTAACACCTGGTTTAATTTCTGTAGCCAACATTCCTAAAGCTTTAGAAACCAACAAGGCTGCTTGGCGCATAATTTCTATTTCTTCTTTTGTTTTAATTACAATCATTTAAAAAAAATTTGAAGTGCAAATTTACTCAATTTCATTTGAAAATTGGTTTGAAAAGCAATTAAGCTTCAATCAAAACATTTCCGGTCATTACGGGTGGTTGTGAAACACCCATTAATTTTAGCACAGTTGGGGCAACATCTGCCAAAACACCATTGTGAATTTCTTTGATGTCTTTATCGATTATAATTACAGGAACAGGATTTGTGGTGTGGGCTGTATTTGGACTTCCGTCTTCGTTAAACATGGTTTCGCAATTGCCATGATCTGCCAAAACAATAACTGTGTAATTATTCAAAACAGCTGTTTCTACCACTTGTTGTGTGCAAATATCTACGGTTTCACAAGCTTTTATGGCGGCACTCATACTGCCGGTATGTCCCACCATATCGCCATTTGCAAAATTAATCACAATAAAATCTGCATCGCCTTTATTTAATTCGGGAAGCAGAGCATCTTTTAAATCATAGGCACTCATTTCGGGTTTTAAATCGTAAGTGGCTACTTTTGGCGACGGACATAAAATGCGGGATTCGCCTACAAATGGTTCTTCACGTCCACCTGAAAAGAAAAATGTTACATGGGGATATTTTTCGGTTTCGGCCATGCGAATTTGCTTTTTACCAGCGCTTTCTAAAACTTCACCCAAAGTGTTGGTAACATTGTCTTTATTGTAAACCACTTTGACATTCTGATAGCTTTCATCATAATTGGTAAGAGTCACATAGTATAAATTTAATTTTTCCATCCCAAACTCTGGCAAGCTTTTTTGCGAAAGCACCTCGGTTAACTGTCTGCCGCGGTCGGTTCTAAAATTAAAAAAAATCACCACATCACCTTCTTGAATGGTTGCAACTGGCTTGTTTGCTGCATCAACCATTATGATTGGCTCAATGAATTCATCGGTAATTTCATTCAGATAAATGTCTGAAATGCTTAAAACAGCATTGTGAGAAGGCATTCCGATACCTTTTACTACTAAATCATATGCTTTTTTTACACGATCCCAACGTTTATCTCGATCCATTGCATAATACCTACCTACAACAGAGGCTAATTGTGCAGAAGTATTATTAATGTGTTTCACCAAACGATCAATATGACCAGCACCTGATTTTGGATCCACGTCGCGCCCATCGGTAAATGCATGAACGAAAATATCTTTTAAACCGAAATCGTTTGCCGCATCTAGCAAGCCAATTAAATGATCGATATGTGAGTGCACCCCTCCGTTTGATACCAATCCTAAAAAATGCACCGGTTTGTTGTTTACTTTTGCATATTGAAAAGCTTCCTGCAAAACGGGTTCTGCACTCAATGTTTGGTTTTGAACGGCTAGGTTTATCTTTGCTAAATCTTGATATACAATTCTGCCTGCTCCAAGATTCATGTGTCCTACTTCAGAATTTCCCATTTGTCCTTCTGGTAAACCAACATTCAAACCGTCAGTTCGCAATTGCGCCCAAGGATATTTTTTGTATAAACTATCTATGAAGGGTGTATTTGCATGATCAATTGCAGAAACTTTGGGGTCGGGTGAATTTCCCCAACCGTCTAATATCATTAAAAGGACTTTTTTGTTCATTTTTAAGTATCGTATTATTCGTCAAATTTACTTATAGAAATTTAGAAATGACGGTATTTCTTTAACATTTTACTCCAAAAAAATGTTAAATATTGCGCTTATAGCATCAATTAATAGTTTGATTAACAATAAAGTTTTTATATTTACGTTCACAAATTACAAACAATATAATATATCATCAATGAATTTTAAACTATTGCCTATAATGATGGTGGGGTTATTGTCGTTTAAACCAATGACCACAAACCCCAATGGAGACAACAATGGAAATGGAAATGGAAACGGAAATGGTAAAAAGAAAGTTACAGTAGTTACAAAATCGTCCACAATAAAATCGAAAGAAATTGCTGCTGTAACAAAAAAGAATTCAAAAACTTCTTCAGAGAGCAATCTAAGTGCTTTTGATAAAATGGTTTTATCCGAATATTTAGATTTAAACGAGAAAAATTTCGAAAAACCTGAAATGCAAAGTTTTACAGCAGCTTTTAAAGGCTACTATAAACTGAAAGAACAAGGAAAAATTAAAAAAGAAATTCTTACAATTTTAGACTTTACAAAGTCATCAACCGAACGCAGAATGTGGGTGATTGATATGAAAAATCACGAAATTCTTTATCAAACAGTGGTTTCTCATGGCAGAAACAGTGGTAAAGAATATGCTACTGATTTTTCAAATACGCCTGAATCATACAAAAGTAGTTTAGGTTTTTATGCCACTGCAGAAACATACATGGGTAAGCACGGACTTTCGTTGCGCTTAGATGGTTTAGAAGCCGGAATTAACAGCAATGCACGTGCACGCGATATTGTGATTCATGCCGCAGATTACGCCAATGAAAACTTAGGAAAAAACCAAGGCTATTTAGGTAGAAGCTTGGGTTGCCCGGCTTTACCAGAAGAAGTGGCTTTTAAAATAATTAATACTATAAAAGATGAAAGTTGTTTATTTATATTTCATGCCGATAAAAAAGACTATCTTACTAAATCTTCCTTATTGAATTAATTGTTTATACAATTTATTATCTAAAGAGTAAACGTCGTTTAAGATTTGTATTTCGCCTGCATCATTGATTACCGCAGTCAAGTACACTTGATGGACGTTTACTTTTTTATTTAACGAAAAGTTTTTGGTCTTTGCTTCTACAGCCAGTGTATCCATTTCGGCTTTTGATATATTTCTCCCTTCGATCTTAAAAATTTTTTCAGCTAATCGAAAAGGATCTTCTACGCGCACACAACCCGAACTTAATGCACGGTATTTTTCTACAAAGCGGGTTCGATTGTTGGTGTCGTGTAAATAAACCATGTGTTTGTTGGGAAAATTAAATTTAATTTGCCCTAAAGAATTCGAACTACCCGATTCTTGCACATATCGGTATGCGTTATAGTTCCCGGCATTCCAATTCTCAGGAGCAACTTGCTTGCCCGTTTTTTTATCGATAATACGCATTCGGTTCGAAGCAAAATAGCCTAAATTTGCGCTTGCTTTCGGCACTAAATCATTCTTTAAAATGGTTGGTGGAACCGTCCATTTAGGATTCATAATGATGCTGTTAAAGGTAGAAGAAAGAACAGGTGTTCTACGGCTTTTTTTGCCAATTATTACTTTGTGGGTATCTACGATTGCGCCATTTTCAATTAGATGCAGTTGGTATTCAGGTAAATTTACCCATACATAATGATCGCCTAAATCGGGTTGAATCCATTTGGTTCGTTCAAAATTCACCCACACTTTTTTTCGCAACAACCCTTCTTCTGACAATGTGTCTTTAGAGGTTATTGGAACATATTTTGCAAATGCTTTTTTATAAGAAAGATACAATTTATTTTTAGGTTTAATTTCCTCTAAACCATCATAAATACTGTTGTTTTCAAGCGACTCTTTAAGTATCTCTTTGTAATCAATTTCAGGATGATAAGGTTCCCAATCGCCATACATTTTTTTTGGATTAATTTTTCCTGTGGATAATTGCTTGGCAATTCTAAAAAAGGTTTCTGTAAAATGAATATCGGCTTTTTTAACCTCAGCAATCGATAAATTATTATAATTGTTGTGTGCTTTTATAAGTTGTGCCAATGGATATTTTTCAGGCAAAACCGCATCGTATCTGCTATCAATAATTGCAGATATAAGCTGTGAGCGGTTTATGCTGTCTTTCCAAATGGTTTCAAAATCATTTTTTGTATAGAAATCAACCATATTGTTGTCTTTCCCAAAAAATAATGTTTTTTCTATTTTATATGTTTTTTCTGCATTTGTTAAGCCCAAGTTATTTTGGTTTGTGGTACATGCAGAAAATACCAACGCCCCAATAATAATTTTTTTCCAGTTCATTTTAATTTTTTGGCTAATCTTCTTTGGATACAAATTTAAACATTATTCTGTGAGAACCAATATGTGGAATCACCACCTGCTGCACATTTAATTGATATCCGTTTTTTTTGTAAAAAGGCACGGCATAATCGCGGGCAAAACACCAAATCATAACTGTTCCTTTTCGAGAAATATATTCTTCGGCAAAATGCAACAACCTGCGACCAATATTGTTGTTTTGATTTTCTGCTAAAATCGATAATCCCGTTAACCGATACACCGGATGTACTTTATAGGTGTTGGTGTTTTTTAACATCATTGTTACAGCTCCCACCAATTCGTTGTTTAAAAATGCACCAAAATGTTTGGTTCCCTCATCTAAATCACCTTCAAAATAACAGGTTTCAACTGGTTGTCCTATTTTTAATACGCGGTGGCGCATTTCCACAACGTCGTCCACTTTTATTTGTTTGAATGTTAACATACGAAATCAAAATTTTAAAACAAGATACTAAATTAATAAGTATATCTCATACATATTACTTATTTTTATCATGCTAAAATAAATTCTAAATTGTTTTTATGAAAAGTCTCTTATTGCAAAGTATCGCAAAACACGTATCGCTAACTGAAAAAGAAGAAGAAATTGTTTTAAACGCATGCAGTAGCGGCACTTATAAAAACAAAACAATGCTTATAAAACCCGGCGATGAAGCACATTTCACTTTTTTTGTTTTAAAGGGCATTTTGCGCAGTTACACAATCGACGATAACGGAACGATTCACATTTTAAGTTTTGCAACACCGGGCTGGTGGATGGCCGATATGTATAGTTATTTAACCGATAAACCTGCGATTTTATATGTGGATGTGATTGAGGAATGCGAAGTTTTAATTTTACAAAAATCCGATGTAGAAAATTTATATTCAAAAGTGCCGAAATTAGAACGCTTTTTTAGAATTTTAACCGAGAATAATTTAGTAGCCAACCAGCAACGAGTGCTAGATAAAATGGCTTTGACTGCCGAAGAACGCTATGAGAAGTTTTTACAAAAATATCCAACGGTTGTAAACTGCTTGCCTCAAAAATATATTGCATCATTTATAGGTGTTACCCCAGAATTTTTTAGTAAAATGAAAAGCAATATGTTGCGAAAAAAATAAACTTCTATACTGCAACAAAACCATCGATTTCATTTCTTAATATAGGTTAACCGCCATTCAATTTATCCGTGATACCTTTACATTATCAATAAAAAGAAAGGATAAAAGATGGCAAAATATATTTTACATCCATCAAATACAAGAGGTTTTGCCGATCATGGTTGGTTAAAATCGTATCACACATTTTCATTTGCCGGATACTTTAATCCAGAGCGGATAAACTTTGGGGCACTGCGCGTTTTAAACGATGATTTTGTGGCGGCAGGAAACGGTTTTGGTGCACACCCACACGAAAACATGGAAATTGTTTCGATTCCTTTAGAAGGAAAATTAGCCCATAAAGACAGTACCGGATCGGAAGGTGTTATTCAAAAAGGCGAAATTCAGTTTATGAGTGCCGGAACAGGAGTTACACACAGTGAAATGAACGCAAGCAAAACCGAAGATGTAAAGTTTCTCCAAATTTGGATCATTCCAAACAAAATGAATATAACTCCGCGTTATGGTCAAATGGAATATGTGGTAAACCACAATGAGCTCAAAACATTGATACAACCCACAACTGCAGAAGGCACCTTGAGGTTGCAACAAAATGCATGGTTTAAAATGGGTAAATTCCATGAAAACCAATCTATTGAAGTAGCTGTGGAAGATCCAGCAAACAACGGAATTTATTTATTTCTATTAAATGGATCTATTGAAGTGGATGGTCATTCCTTGGAAACACGCGATGCCATTGGTATTTCGGAAACTCAAAAAATCCAGATTAAAACTAATACAACCAGTGAATTTCTTATAATAGAAGTTCCCATGAATTACAACTAATCTAAAATGTTATAACTATGAAAAAATGGTCTATTGATCCATCGCACAGCGAAATTGGATTTAAAGTGAAACATATGATGTTTACAAACGTTAAAGGATATTTTAACGATTATACTGCCGAAATTGATTTTGATAACGATTTAAAAGATGCCAACTTACAGTTTGCAGCAAAAGTAAATTCTATCTTTACCAATAATACAGACAGAGATAACCATCTAAAAAGTGCCGATTTCTTTGATGCGGAACATTTCCCTGCAGTGCATTTTAAATCAACAAATATTGAAGGAAACGGAAGCGAATATAAAATCACAGGCGATTTAACAATAAAAGATGTGACAAAACCCATTACGCTAAACGCAGAATTTAGTGGTTTAATGACCGATCCTTGGGGAAATACTAAAGTAGGTTTAAACTTGGAAGGAAAAATAAACCGCAAAGATTTTGGTTTAACCTATAATGCGGCTTTAGAAACAGGTGGCGTTTTAGTGGGTGAAGAAGTAAAATTAAACGCTGAAATTCAGCTAATAGAACAAAAGTAAAGTTAATTTTAATTGTTTTTATCTAAAGTACAATCTTTCAACAGATTGTACTTTTTTTATGCCGATAGATTTAGTAAATTGCCAAAAAACAATAATAATGAATCGTAAAACAATTATTTTGTTGTGTTTGCTGGCAGGTGCAGCAGTACAGCAATCTTGTGATAAAAAGCAAAATACCGTAATGACATCAGGACAAGAAAACCCTTTAATTGCCGAATGGAACACACCATTTGAAGTGCCTCCTTTTGATAAAATAGAAAACAGCCATTTTAAACCTGCTATTATAGAGGGCATTAAGGATCACGAAAAAGAAATTCAAGCCATTGCAAACAGCAAAGAGCAACCCACGTTTGAAAATGTGATTGTGGCTATTGATCAATCAGGCGAAACATTAAGCAAAGTAACCACGGTTCTTTATAACCTAACAAGTGCCCATACAAATGACGATTTGCAAAAATTGGCACAAGAAATGGCTCCTACCCTTTCGGAACATACCGACAATATTTATCTAAACGATGCCTTGTATCAAAAAGTAAAAACGATTTACAATCAATACCAATTCGCAAAACCTGAAACTTTGCAACTAACTGCAGAACAGCAAATGTTGTTGAATGAAACCTATAAACGTTTTGTGAGAAGTGGTGCCAATCTATCTGCAGAAAACAAAGAAAAGCTAAAAAAATGGAACAGTGAACTATCAGTTTTATCTTTAAAATACGGCGATAATTTGTTAAACGAAACCAATAATTACGAATTAGTTATCGATAAAAAAGAAAACTTAGCAGGCTTGCCCAATGAATTAATCGAAGTAGCCGCCGAAGAAGCAAAAGCAAAAGGCAAAGAAGGTAAATGGGTGTTCACGTTGAGCAACTCAAGCGTGATGCCGTTTTTGCAATATGCCGACAATCGAGAATTGCGCAAAACCATTTGGAATGCTTACCAAATGCGCGGAAATCAAAACAACGAAAACGACAATAAAGAAAATGTACTAAAAATTGCCAACTTACGCATGCAAAAAGCACAATTGCTTGGCTACAAAAACCATGCAGAGTATGTGCTCGCAGAAAGCATGGCAAAAACACCAGATGCAGTTAATAAGCTTTTAATGAAATTGTGGGAACCTGCACTAAACAAAGCCAAACAAGAGGCTACCGATATTCAAAGTTTAATGCGCCAAGAAGGTTTAAACGAAGATGTGTCGCCAGCTGATTGGCGCTATTATGCCGAAAAAATTCGCAAAGAGCGTTTTGATTTAGACGAACAAGAACTGAAGCCTTATTTAAGTTTAGAAAATGTGCGTCAAGGAATTTTCGACGTAACCTTTAAGCTTTGGGGATTGACTTACAAAGAGCTAAAAGATGTTCCCAAATATCATGAAGACGTTACCGTTTGGGAGGTATTTGACAACAATAAAGAAAGTTTAGGTGTTTTATATATGGATATGCATCCGCGCGAATCGAAACGAGGTGGTGCTTGGATGACTTCATATCGCGACCAACAAATGGAAAACGGAAAACGCAAAAAACCTGTGATTTCTATTGTTTGTAATTTCACAAAACCCACAGCCACAACGCCGTCTTTATTGACTTTTGATGAAACAACCACTTTTTTCCATGAGTTTGGTCATGCGTTGCACGGATTGTTATCAAACGTAAATTACAAAAGTTTAGCAGGAACCAATGTGCCGCGAGATTTTGTGGAACTTCCCTCACAAATCATGGAAAACTGGGCTGCAGAACCCGAAGTGCTAAAAATGTATGCAAAGCATTATAAAACAGGCGAAGTAATTCCGGATGCATTAATTGAAAAAATGAAAAAAGCCGGCACTTTTGATCAAGGTTTTGCTACTACAGAATATTTAGCAGCATCGCTTTTAGACATGCAATACCATACGGCTACCGAAGAAATTAAAAACGATGTGAACACTTTTGAAATAAACGCAATGAAGCAAATAGGACTTGTTGATGCAATTATTCCTCGCTACCGCAGTACCTATTTTAGCCATATTTTTTCAGGTGGATATTCTGCAGGATATTACAGCTATATATGGAGTGCTGTTCTAGACACCGATGCATTTGAAGCTTTTAAAACATCCGGTTTATTCAATTCGGAAAAGGCATTATTATTCCGAAAAAATATCTTAGAAAAAGGAGGTACAGAAGATCCGGCAGAGCTTTACAGAAAATTCCGCGGTGCCGACCCATCCATTGAACCGCTGCTTAAAAAACGAGGTTTGAATTAATAAGAAAACTCCCGATTGTAACGATTTATAATCGGGAGTTTTTTGATCTGAAACGGTCTTTTCCTAACTATTAGATGAAAAAAGGTTGTTTGCTTATCATGTGTTCCTCAAGGCTTATCTTCTATTCCTCACTGCTTATCTTGTGTTCCTCAAAGCTTATCTTGTGTTGCTACCGACTTTCTTTGTATTCTTAATAGCTTATCTTGTATTCCTCAAAGCTTATCTTGTATTCCTCACAGCTAGAGTGCTTTAAATTAGTTTTTTATTTTTGTTTGTGCAAGTTTTAGATAAAAAAACCGCAAGCGGGGAGCTTGCGGGTGGATTTATAAAATGATATTCACTTTGTATTTTCCTATTTTAGAATGGGCTGGAGCTTCAGCTTCTATTATTAAATTATTATTAGATTCGAGTTTAAAAGATTGTTTGTCAGACCAAAAACTATCCGGATATTCTTTAGTATCTAAGTCTCCCAAGTTTAAATATAAAATATATCTATTATTTTCTTTTGTAATTCTAAAATTACATTCAGCTAAACTTTTGTTGTTTTTATAATAAAACACACTTCCTGAAAATTCAAATACTATATTCTCATTACGTAATGAGTCAATACTATTTTAATCAATAAATTGTTCAATTACTTCTATATTCTTAAAATTTTTATCCAAATCTCCTATCTTACTTGTTCATATTTTTTATAAGCTCTAAACATCTCTCATGAGGAACACCTATTTTACTTGCTAAACGTAATAAAATTCGTTCTTCTCTTTCGCTGATTTCCCCATCCTGTAACATAAAATTTATTTCTTCTATCAGTTCTTTTTCTTTATCAGAATAATTATTTAATGTAGTAATCAACTCAGAAGCTCGCTCTTCTGTTATATTCAACTTTTGACGCAGTCTGTTTAAAATTCTTTGATCTCTTTCCGAAAGTTCGCCGTCTGCGATTAAAAATTTATATTCTTCTATAAATTCCACTTCATTATTATTCCCTGTTGTTACGGGTAACTCTTCAAACTCTATAGCATCACTAAGCGTTTGTTGTACAAATTGATCAATAGGTTTAAATTTTACTTGTACTTTCCATTCTGTAGAAGAACTGTTTTTTATCTCTGCATCAATATCTTTTTTTACATTGACATTGGCTTTGTTAAAGAAAACTTTTAAATCTACTTTTAAATCGTTTATTTCATTGGTATTTAAAATTTGACTTTGGTTTGAAGACATAAACTCGTTGTGTTCTAACAAACTTCCTCCTAACCGCTGTTTTATTAAACGTTGCCATCCTGCTTCGTTTGTCAACCAAGTTAAATCATTAGGTATATACGGAAACTTTGTTGGATTGAATGTTTGATTTCTTCCAATTCTTAAGCTGATTTGATTTTCGGAAGATTTTTTTTGAGTATTTTTATTATCTACTTCAATACCTGCTTTTAAGCTTGATACACCTACATTAACATTGTTTTGATGATTGGTTTGCTTGGAATTATTATCACTATTAATGTTTTCAATTGTTATTGATTCTGCTCCTAAGCATTGCAATAAATAGCAAAATTCATTGATTCTATCTATCAGTAATTCGTTATCATAATTCTGTATTGGTATATACAAATTGTTATTGTACGGATGCCCTATGTAGGTTTCGTTGTTAATTGGATGATGAGCAGGAAAACTAATATCTGGTAAATGATTTGCCTGCAAAACTGTTAAAGTATCCGATTTGTATTTTTCGGTACTGTTGGTTATGTAAATTACTTTTCGGTCTTTATAAGGAAGTTCTTTAAAACTTTCTAAATATTTTGTGTATAATTCTTTTGAACGCTCTTCGCTATAATATCCTGAGCTTTCTTTATCTTCATAACCTTTTAAACCATCATTAAAAAGCTGTAAAGCATCATAATAATCTCCACTAGCTTCAAGAAATGTTGATTTAAACATTTTTGCTTTACCTGCCCAATAATTTACTTCTTGCTCTTCTGCTGATTCTATTAAGATATTTAAAACCTCAACAGCTTTAACATCTTCATCTAACATTGAAAATGTATATGCCAAATCATATTTAAAAAAATAATAATCTTCTAAAAAATTATATTCTTCTAAAATGCTGTGTGCTTTTTGATAATCTTCCGCTTCGAAAGCTTCGTTTATTGCAATTTGATAGTTTTCTTTTGACTGTTCGTAATCATTTTCTAAAGAACTTATTCCTTCTTTTATTTTTATAAAAAATGGTTCAATTGGATCTTTATAATTGAAGTTTTCCAAACCAAAATATTTAGGTTCTCGCTCACAATATTCACAATTATCATAATTATCTTGCCATAATTTGCGAAGATTGCTGTCTTTTTCATTTTTAATTTCAGAACTCCAATATTTTTTTAGTTCGGCTATATGTTCTTTAGTGTAAAAGAAGCGAATGTATTTATCGTAAACCTCAACACTTTCTATATCCTTATAGAAGATCTCCGAACTCCATTCATTTTCTACTCCCGAACCGTGTTTGTATTCTTGTTTGTAAAATGAAATTCGATTTTCAAGAAAAATAGTCGAGTACGTATATGTTCTGTTTGCTGTCCAAAAATCTCCTCCCACATAGAATTCACGATAAAACAAGATTAAAAATTCATCTTCATCAATTAATTCATGCTGTTTTCGTAATTCAATATTATCAGTTTTAGACAATTCTATACTTTCAAATGTCATAAATTTGGATGTTTCAAAAACATTCGTTTTTTGCATTGAATCGTAAAAATGCGTGTCAATAATTGCCTGTTTAATAATTTCTTTCATTTTTTTTAAATTATATGATGGATGTATTTCTACCTAATCTTTTTTATTATTTTATTATGTCTTGTTTCCATTATATATTTCAAACCTCTTCATAAAATGTATACTCCACTTTATCTTTACTATGATAATATTTAATTGCCGCTTTTTTAAAACCAGACATAGTAAAATAATTAAATCCACCACTAATCGCTGCTCCAACCCCAAATGGAATTAATTTTCCTATAGCTATACCTCCTCTTTTAGTTCCATATTTTGTTAGAATTGTTGTGCCTACTTTTTGATTTATTTTTTGTAATATCTTGCCCGAAACTTGTTTATTAAATTGTACAATTGCTACTTTAGTACCTATTTTAACAGCTCCTGCTTTAATAGGAATAAGAACACCACACCATATACCTAATATTCTAATAAACTCATCATTAAACTCATTCTCAATATTTTTTCCATATATTAAGGCTATACCATAACAATTTGCTGCCATCCAACGTAACATTAACGCCAAATCACCAGATAATGTTGTAATTTCAGTTCCGATTTGAACTGCAGTTCCGATACCAGGAATAACACTTGGTAATGCCGAAGCAACACCTACAGAGGTATACTTCTTTTTAATTCTATCACCATAAATATTAGCTAGTTCTTCTCTGGAAGAGTTAGGATTACTTTGCTTTAATTCTTGAACTTCTTTAATGATTGACTCATATTTCGGAGCAACAGCATTAACAATCGTAATTAAATTCATCTTTTTATATTTTTAAATGTAGTTATTAATATTCTTTACTCAACCTTTTCAACATTAACAAACCCGGGACTTAACGCGTGGTTTGTTTTTAAATTAATGCCATACACACGCAAAAAAGCGTTGTTTATAGCTTCGGTTCCTAGTCCGTTGCCGTCCCACGGAAAGTTTATGTGACTGTATTGTACCGTCATGCCTTTTTCTATAATACTGCCGTCTGGCAGACGTTCGGTTTTTGTAATAGTTGCTTTGTATAGTGCCATGGTTTTTGTTTATGTGTTTGTTTGTGTAATTGTTTATGTGTGTATTCGTTTATTTGTTTTTTACATCCCCCTTAGTCCCCCTTCAAAGGGGGAATTTTGGAGAAGATGTTTAGATATCTCGACTTCGCTCGATACGACTAACAATTGTGTCTATTTTCTTTATTCTAATCTATTTTCTATTTTCTATTATCTATTCTCTATTTTCTATTTTCTTTATACAGCTTCCATGCTTTTTGGTACTCTTCTTTTAGTTCTTGGCGTAAGGCTTGTGGTTGCAACACTTCTACCAATGCGCCGTATTTTAGCACTTGTTGTTTTAGCTCGAAATTTGGTTTTACATACAACGCAATGGTATATTCATGAGCGTTATCGGTAATTTCTTGTTGCTGTTTGTAAATGGGCACCGATTTTACATAGTTTTTTTGGCTGCTGTGAAAACGCAATACAACTTTTTCTATTGCTTGTTTTTCGCTATTGGTTAACCCTACCACATTTCGAAAATGTTGCTTTACCGTATCTGCATCGGCTTTAAATTTTTTATTGGTTGCTTCTAAATGTTCCATTCGCTCTAATGCAAAAGCTTTATAGGCTTTGTTGTGTTCGGCAATAAGGTACCAGCGGTTTTGATATTGCTTTAAAAACAAGGGCTTTACTTCGTATAATTGCGAATCGGTTTTTACAAACGATTGATATTTGAACTTGATTTTTTGCTTTTTTTGTGTGGCTGTAAGTACGTCTTCAAAAACATTGTGAAACATAGAACTTGGCTCGTTTTCAAACTCTAAATACGTAAGGTATTTGGTGTTATCTGAAAAAAATGCGCTTACCGAATTTGCTGTAATCATTTCTTGCATTAGTTGTAAAAACCGATTGGTTTCGTGGTGTGCATCGTTTTCATCGTCAATAAAATACCCTTTGTTTATTTTACAATGCTCAATGGGTATGTTATAGTTGTTAATCAATGCCTTACGGTCGCGGTAAAAAGTACGGTCGGTAATAAATATTTCTTTGTCTTCAAACAGTTTTATTAAATCGTTCATTGACGGATAGTGCTTTTCTGCAATCCATTTCACTAAATAATAATACCGTATGTAGGGCGATTTTTGCTTCATTCTATTATTAATGCTACAAACATATATTTGTTCACTGCCAAAACGTGTCAGTGCTTTTATGTTTTTTTAAGATTTTTTGTAAATCTATTTGTAAAAAAGTAACATTAAGTTGATAAATGGGTGAACACTCGTTTTTTTTGAGTGAATGAAGTTTTTTTAAGTGCTACAAATAAATAATTACATGTGTACCTTTGTTGGAAGTATTGATTTGTATAGGTTTTTGAAGTTTTTTCTGGGTAAGATCCAATCGGGTTTGCACAATAGAAATTCCTTTTGATTGATGTGTCGTTGTTTTTTGCTGATAACCTATTCCGTTGTCTGTGATTGTAATTTTTATTGATTGCTCTTCTTTTTCGATTTTAAGTTCGATCTGTGGATTTGTGATCGATGGCGGAAAAGCATGCGCAATGGCATTTTCTATGAAGGGCTACAGTAATAGTGGAACAATTTTAATTTGCGTAACGTCTATATCTTCGGCAATATTTTCGGTTAAAACAATTGCATGTTCTGCTCGTAGATTTTCAATCTCGATATATTGTTTCAAGTATGCAATTTCATCATAAATGGCTATGTCTTTTTTATCGGAATATTCTAAAGTGGTTCGCACCAAAGCAGAAAATCGTTCTAAATAATACAAAGCATTATCAACATCTTTACAAATAATATAATACTGAATGGAACTTAACACATTGAACAAAAAATGAGAATTCATCTGGCTTTTTAGCGCCTGCAATTTCACATCTGCCAATTGTTTATCAAATATAAGTTCTTTTTTTTCCTGTTGATTCTGCAATTCTATAACTGCCAATTTCTGTTTTTGTTTCTGATTTAAATAATTTATGCGAATTCTGTATGCAGCATACGTTAAACCTGAAATCAACAAAATACACGCTGTTAAAAACCACCAAGTATAGTAAAACGGTGGTTTAATGGTAATGTTAATGAGTTTTTGGATGGAAACGGTTCCCGTGTCTTCGTTGTAAATTTGTAATTCAATTGAATATTCTCCAGCATTTAGATAATTTAAAATCAAATGATTTTCTGTTGTTAATTCCTGCCAAAGTTCAGATGGTTTTAAACGGAATTTGAATTGTAATTTATCGGGATACTTTGCATTGTTTACCTGAAAATGTAAACGAAGGTTATTTTCGTTAAAAGGCAATATTATCTGATTATTACCATATTCTTCATTAGAAATTTTGTTGTTATTCACAAACAAATCGGTAATAGAAAGCGTATTAGCAAATGCTCTTTTTTGCACGAAGTAATCATTATTTAGTACAAAGTAGCCTTCTTCTGTTCCTACTAATAAACGCTTACTGTCATCTGTAGCGCATAAGCTATTGTAGTTGGTAAATCCTTGCGCTTTATCAATAAAAAAGTAAGTGTTTTCTTTAAAAACGTTCAACCCTAAATTGGTACCTATATACAATACGCCGTTTATTTCATGCACAAAATTGGTAGTGCTGCCCTTAATTTTTGGGTATGAAATCTGCTTTTTTATTTTTAATTTGGCTTGCGATACATCTAAAATATACACATCGTTATAATCGGTTACAACAACTAAATCTCCTGTTTTTGTAGTGCAAATACGCTTTATTTTAGGTTCGGTAAACGATTTATCAAACAAAAATGAACGAAATTTTCCGTTTTTATATTCGTATAAACCACTTAATGCCGATGCAAAATAAACAGCCTTTTCTGTTTGTGCTATCGATACAATTTCGGCAGGAACATTGGGGTTTTTCCAATCGTGAAAATAATCGTAGTTGAATTGATCGATATCCGTAAAAATTCGTACTCCAGCATAAGGCACTGCTGCAATTAAATTGTTATGAAAAAAGGTGAAATAGTAAACGTGAACAGGATAATAGTTTGTAATTTCTCCGTTCAACGTAAGTTTAAAAATACCTATGTTGGTATTCACCCACAAATTGTTTTTATGAATTTGCGAACTGTAAAAAATAATTTTTTCGGTGGTTGTGCTGTAATCAATCGGGTAAAAATGATTTTGAATAACCGCTTGTTTACTGTATTTTGAAGGATTTTGCTGTTGAAAGTTTTTAAATGCTTTTTTCGAAAGATGTTTTATTTCGATTGAATTTTGATAAATCGAAAAACCATTGTTGTGAAAAACATACTCTTTTTGATCATCAACCGCAATTACAGCTACTTCTTTAAGATTTTTCTGATGGTAAACCGGCGCATACAAGTTTATTTCTGCCAATCCATTGTTCTGTGTGCCAAGATATAAAAGCTGATTTTGTCTATCGAAAGCAATACTTTTAAAATCGGTAAAGGGAATATGAAACTCGGTAGTTATATCGATAAAATCATTGTTTTCAAACTTAAAAATACCGCCTTTATTTTCAACAATACCAGACGAAATCAAATACATTTGTTTGTTAACCAACAAAAACTTGTGCACACTGCTTACATTAAACGTACACATTTTTTCAAAAGTGAGAGCATCTAACTCAAACAAATTGTTTTGTGTACCAATAAAAAGACGATTGTTAAATACAAAACTTGAAAATGCTTTTTTTAGAGTAGAAACTTGAATTAATTTTTGTGGGGTAACTAAAAAAATACCATCGTTTAAAACCGTTGCATACACATTATTGTTTATTGCAAAAAAACTGGTAACATTAAAAAAGTAATCTGGATGTTGTTCAAAATCGGGATTTTTTACGGAAAAATCTTTTGACGATATAATGGAAACTCCGTTTGATGTACCTGCGTAAACTTTGTTATTATGATAAAAAAGTGTTCGAACGTGATCATTAATCAAGCCACTTTTTATATTAATCAATCGACTAGTTTTATTGTTGAAATATAAAATTCCCTGACCAAAACCGGCAACCCACATACCCTTTTCGGTATCTTGACAAAAATCAAAAACATTATTGAATTTATACTTTGCGGCTTCGGGTACATTTTTAAAAGAAGTTCCGCTTCTTAAAACCAATCCTGCACGCGAGCCCAACCACAAATTTGCGTCTGTATCAACAAATCCTGCCTGAATGTTATTAGAAATCAAACCATTGTTTACATTTTTAAGTTTGGTATCAATAAATTGTGCCTGAACAAATTGTGTACAAAGAAAAATACAGAAAGTAATTAAAATCTTCATAAAAACATTTTTCTGATTGCTTCTTTATACTTTGCAGAAACTGGAATTTTCTGTGTTGCCATACCATTTTGATTGATGACCAACAGATTTTTATCTTTTTCAAAATAAGAAACATGGTCCATATTTACCATGTACGAACGGTGTACACGCTGAAACAACTGCTGTGGAAGTTTCTTTTCCAAATCGCCCAACGTTCTGCTTAAAATATGTTTGGTTTTATCATTTTTTAAAAAAATTTCGCAGTAATTATCATCGGCTCTGCAAAAGGTAACATCTTCTAACTTTATCAGTATTCGTTTACCTTGCGAAGCATTGACTAATTTTAAATATTTTTTGTTTGTGTTTTTTGCTTGATAGCGTTCAAATATTTTCAATAGTTTTTCACGTTCTAATGGTTTTTGTAAATATCCAAAACAACCAATTTCGTTGACCGATTTGTCTAAAAACTGTGAATAAGCCGTTACAAAAACAACCTCAAAACTATCTTTATTTACCTTATTAAACAATTCAAAACCATTAGCTTCAGGCATTTCAATATCTAAAAAAACCAAATCGGGCAAATAATTTTCTATTGCCAAAACGCCTTCTTTTACAGAATTGCACAAAATCATTTCGAAACGGTTGTTTGGAAACAGCATACAAATGTAGCCTTTTAAAACTTCGCGCGCTTTAGGTTCATCATCGATAATTACTAAAACCAAGTTGTTCATAAAGTTTTTTTATCAAATCAATACTTTTTCACATATTTCAAATTCAAACCGTTCATGGCATTTGGCTGTAAATTATGCACGTTTTTCTGCGTAAAACGTGCCACTTTATCATAAAACAGCACAATTACCGGCACTTCATTTGCAATCATTTCGTTCATTTTTTGATACAATTCAGTACGTTTTTCATCATCTACCGTATTTAATGCTTGCTCATAGAAATTATCGAAAGTAGTATTTTTAAAATGGGTGTAATTAGGTCCGTTTGGCGTGAAGTTTTTACTGTAAAATAACGAAAGATAATTCTCTGCATCGGGATAATCGGCAATCCAGCTTCCTCTAAAAAATGCCAATTTGTTCGTAGCAATTGCTTGGCGAAGCGTGCTTGGTGGCATTACATCAATTTTTACTTTAATACCTAATTTTTCCCATTCGCGCTGCAAATATTCAGCAATATCCAAATAGGTGTTGTTGGTGCTTAAAGTAATTTCAACCGTTGATTTTTTATCTTTTTTAACCTGATCAATCAGTTGTTTTGCTTTTGTTGGATTATATAAAGGATCTTTTGCCGGTTGAAATCCTAGTAATCCGTTTGGAATCATTCCGTTTACCTTTCCATCGCCCATTCCGTTTCGCAGATAAGCAACTAGTTTGGTTCTATCGAAACCATGGTTCAAAGCCTTACGAATTCGAATATCGCTCATCAATGGATCATTCATATTAAAACCCAAATATTCGGTGTTCAAATAAGGACCTGTAAGCATTTTTATTTTGCCTTTGTATTTTTCTTGAAGACTTCCTGTTGGCTGTAATAATTCATCTTTATACGATGGATCCAAACCCGAAATCATATCGATTTTTCCCTGAAGAAATTGCATAAACCCGCTCTGTTTATCAGGTAAAAAAGAAATAGCGATGCTTTCTAAATAAGGCAATCTTTTTCCCGTTGCATCTTTTTCGTGGTAATTTGGATTTTTCCGCAAAACCAACTTCACATTTTCTTCCCAAATTTTAAACTGAAAAGGCCCAGTACCAATCGGGTTCGATCTAAAATCAATGGATTGATCTTCGGTGATTTCTTTAGGAACAACCGAAGCATATTTCATGGAAAGCAAACTCAAAAATGCTGGAAACGGATTTTTTAAATCAATTGTAAAAACCGAATCATTCACGGCTTTATAACTGTTCACATGCTGAAAAACCCATGTTCCCGGCGATGCCAAATCTTCGCTCAAAACTCGGTTAAAACTGTATTCAAAATCGTGTGCAGTAACCACTCTGGTACTGTCTTTCCCAAAATTTTTATGCTTGTGAAAATACACATCGTCTCGAAGAAGAAATTCGTAATGTAAACCATCATTTGAAATGTTCCAACTTTTAGCAATATCAGGCTGTACGTGCAAAGAATCATCTAACTGAACCAAACCATTAAACAATTGCGTGCAAGGCCAAATAATTGCCATGTTTCTAGCAAAAGCTGGGTCTAATGTTTGAATGTTTGCACTTTCATTGTATCGAAACACATCGTTCTCTGTAAACAGTTGCTTTTTTTTAGCACAACTATCTAATAATAAAACACTTAAAATTAAAAAAAGGTAGTTTCCCAGATATTTCATCAAACCAAAATTTGTTTGTAAATTTGCAAATTGCTAACTGCATTTCCTAAATAGTTAGTAAAGATAATTGATTTTTTACACTACTTGTAGATATGATTATGGAAAACAGAAAAAAAGTAGCGTTTTATACGTTAGGGTGTAAACTGAATTTCTCGGAAACATCAACCATTGCCCGCAGTTTTAACGATGAAGGATTTGACAGGGTTGATTTTGAAGAAGTTGCCGATATTTATGTGATTAACACTTGTTCTGTAACCGAAAATGCCGATAAACAATTCAAACAAATTGTAAAAAAAGCTTTAAAAGCAAATGACAAAGCCTTTGTTGCAGCTGTTGGTTGTTATGCGCAATTAAAACCAGAAGAATTAGCTGCTGTTGATGGTGTGGATTTGGTTTTAGGAGCCACTGAAAAGTTTAAAATTACCGATTATATAAACGATCTTTCTAAAAACGATATGGGCGAAATTCACTCGTGCGAGATTGAAGAAGCCGATTTTTATGTGGGAAGTTACTCTATTGGCGATAGAACCCGAGCGTTTTTAAAGGTTCAAGACGGTTGCGATTACAAATGTACCTATTGCACCATTCCATTGGCACGCGGAATTTCTCGTTCTGATACCATGGAAAATGTACTAAAAAATGCACATGAAATTTCTCAAAAAGGCATTAAAGAAATTGTGCTGACGGGCGTAAATGTAGGCGATTATGGCAAAGGCGAATTTGGCAACAAAAAACACGAACACACTTTTTTAGACTTGGTTCAGGCTTTAGATACAGTTGAAGGAATAGAGCGTTTGCGTATTTCATCTATCGAACCTAATCTTTTAAAGAACGAAACCATTGAATTTGTATCAAAAAGCAAAACCTTTGTACCGCATTTTCACATTCCGTTGCAATCGGGTTCTAATACTATTTTAAAGAAAATGAAACGCCGATATTTGCGGGAATTGTATGCAGAACGTGTAGCTAAAATTCGCGAAGTGATGCCAAATGCTTGTATTGGGGTTGATGTTATAGTTGGATTTCCCGGCGAAACCGATGCGTTGTTTTTAGAAACTTATAATTTCTTAAGTGATTTAGACATTTCGTATTTACACGTTTTCACCTATTCTGAACGTGATAACACCGAAGCTATTAGTTTTGATGGAGTTGTGCCGGCAAATGTTCGTGCAAAACGCAGCAAAATGTTACGTGGGTTATCGGTTAAAAAACGTCGTGCGTTTTATGAAAAACAATTGCATACAAATCATACTGTACTTTTTGAAAGCGAAAATAAAGAAGGATACATTCACGGGTTTACCGAAAATTACGTAAAAGTAAAAACACCTTGGAATCCAGAACTAGTAAACACCCTTCACGATATTACCCTTACAAAAATTGATGAAGACGGTTTGGTTCGATTTGATTTTGTAGAAGCGATGGTGTAATTCCACTTATTTAGGGGTTTATTAAATTCTATTTGATTTAAAAAAAAAGTAATTAAATATCAATTACTTAAAAAAAATAGCGAGATCAAGGCAAAACTCCTCTGCAAAGCACTACTCGCAAAATCAGAAATTTAGTAGAAAGTTTACATAAAAAAAGCTGCTTTTTTAACCAAAGCAGCTTTTTTTATGTGTAATTCGTTTTTTAGCTTTCAACAACTTTACCTTTAATAAATAAAGCAACTGTTCCACCTTCCACGTTTTTAGCATTTGATTCAACAGTAATTGTTTTAGAAATCGTACCTGGATTCATGTTGTATTTCACCTCAATTTTATCTGATTTTCCAGGCATAATTGGCGCTTCTGGCTTAGAAGGCACAGTACAACCACATGATGAACGTACGTTGGTAATAACCAAAGGCTCATCACCAGTATTTGTAAACTCAAAAGTTCTTACACCAGTGTCAACACCTTTAACAACCGTACCATAATCAATGGTATTGTTCTCAGCCTTAAACTCAATTTTTGGACCAGTTTGTGCGTATGAAGCAGCTCCAACCAATGTCATCGCTACTATTCCTAAAAATTTTTTCATTGTTTTAAATAATTTTAATTATGTAAATTTAATTAGTTTCAAGTGAAATCCAAATATTTATAATTATTTTTTGCATTTCATTAACATGTATTTCAAAACGTATGCCAAACTTAACAAAAAAAACTTTAAGTAATATTTTATTTAAAGATTATTGTATTTTTGTTGTATAAAACACGATTTAAATAATATTATATGATGATTCCAGCACAATTTGATGCACAACAAGTTGAAAAAAAATGGTATGCATACTGGATGCAGAACCAATATTTTAAATCAACTCCTGATCATAGAATTCCTTATTCCATAGTAATTCCTCCACCAAACGTAACTGGGGTTTTGCACATGGGGCACATGCTGAACAATACCATTCAAGATGTATTAATTCGCCGCGCTCGTTTAAAGGGATTCAACGCTTGTTGGGTACCCGGAACCGATCATGCTTCTATCGCAACTGAAGCAAAAGTTGTAGCTAAGCTAAAAGCAGAAGGCATCAATAAGTCAGATTTAACTCGTGAAGAGTTTTTAAAACACGCATTTGATTGGACCGAAAAATACGGTGGTACTATTTTAGAACAACTCAAACAATTAGGGTGTTCATGCGATTGGGATAGAACCAAATTTACAATGGATGAAGATATGTCAGCTTCTGTCATTCGATCATTTGTTGATCTATATAATAAAGGAATGATTTACCGCGGATATCGCATGGTGAATTGGGATCCTGAAGCAAAAACAACCTTGTCTGACGAAGAAGTGATTTATGAAGAACGCCAAGGTAAATTGTATCATTTAAAATATCAAATCGAAGGCTCTAATGAATTTGTAATCATTGCCACCACAAGGCCTGAAACCATTTTAGGAGATACAGCGATTTGCATCCATCCAGAAGACGAGCGTTATTTTCACCTAAAAGGAAAAAAAGCCATTGTGCCTATTTGCAATCGTGTAATTCCCATC
Source organism: Flavobacterium sp. CBA20B-1 (assembly GCF_028473145.1). Taxonomy (NCBI): domain Bacteria; kingdom Pseudomonadati; phylum Bacteroidota; class Flavobacteriia; order Flavobacteriales; family Flavobacteriaceae; genus Flavobacterium; species Flavobacterium sp. CBA20B-1. The sequence continues at coordinate 9,836 of NZ_CP092370.1, read as the reverse complement.
ATTTTCGATGAGTATGTGGACAGGGAATTTGGAACAGGTTGTTTAAAAGTAACCCCTGCACACGATGTGAACGATAAAGCATTGGGTGATAAACATGGATTGGAAATTATTGATATATTTAATGAAGACGCTACTTTAAACTCATTTGGATTACATTACGAAGGAAAAGACCGCTTTGAAGTTCGTAAGGAAATCGAGAAAGAATTAGCAACCATTGGCGCATTGGAAAAAGTAGAAACACATATTAATAATGTAGGCACATCCGAGCGAACCAAAGCCGTAATAGAACCCCGATTGTCCGATCAATGGTTTTTGAAAATGGACGAGTTGGTGAAGCCAGCCATAAAAGCTGTTTTAGAGTCAGAAGAAGTAAAATTATATCCTTCTCGCTTCAACAATACTTATGCGCATTGGTTAAACAATATCCGCGACTGGAATATTTCGCGCCAGTTATGGTGGGGACAGCAAATTCCTGCTTATTATTATGGCGACGGAAAAGAGGATTTTGTTGTTGCCGAAAATATAGAAGATGCTTTGGTATTAGCCAAAGAAAAAACCAATAATCCGCAGTTAACAACTCAACATTTAAAGCAAGATCCGGACGCGTTGGATACATGGTTTTCGTCGTGGTTATGGCCTATTTCGGTTTTTGGTGGTATGATGGATCCAGAAAACGAAGAATTTAAGTACTATTACCCTACCAACGATTTGGTAACTGGCCCCGATATTTTATTCTTTTGGGTGGCACGTATGATTATTGCAGGATACGAATATACGGGAGAAAAACCATTTTCGAATGTGTATTTAACAGGATTGGTTCGCGACAAACAAGGCAGAAAAATGTCTAAATCGCTAGGAAACTCTCCTGATCCTCTTGGATTAATTGAAAAATTTGGTGCCGATGGTGTTCGTGTGGGATTATTGCTAAGTTCTTCCGCAGGAAACGATATTTTGTTTGATGAAGAATTGTGTAATCAAGGAAAAGGGTTTGCAAATAAAATTTGGAACGCGTTCCGACTGATAAAAGGTTGGGAAGTTGCCGATTTAGAACAACCACAATCGTCTAAAATAGCTATTGATTGGTATGAAGCAAAATTGCAAAAAACTTTATTAGAGATTGAAGATAATTTTGAAAAATACAGAATTTCAGATGCTTTAATGGCTATTTACAAATTGGTTTGGGACGATTTTTGTTCATGGTTTTTAGAAATGATAAAACCTGGATACCAACAACCAATTGATCGCCAAACATTCCACAAAGCAATTGAAATGTTAGAAGCAAATCTAAAATTGTTGCATCCGTTTATGCCTTTCTTAACCGAAGAAATTTGGCAACACATTACAGAAAGAACACCTGAACAAGCTTTAATTGTTTCAGAATGGCCAACTATAAAAACATTTAACGAAAAATTAATCAATGATTTTGATTTTGCTGTGGATGTGATTTCAGGTATAAGAACCATTCGCAAAAACAAAAATATTTCGTTTAAAGAAGCCATTGAATTAAAAGTAATAAATAAAGAAAATACTTCTAAAGCTTTTGATGAAGTTATTAAGAAATTAGGAAACGTCTCGGCTTTAGAATATGTAAACGAATCAGTTTCTGGTGCTTTATCATACCGTGTACATTCAAACGAATATTTTATTCCTGTTTCAGGAACGGTTAATATCGATGAAGAAGTAAAAAAAATAGAAGAAGAATTGACGTATTTACAAGGATTTTTACGATCAGTTCAAGCAAAATTGTCAAACGAAAAATTTGTTTCGGGCGCACCAGAGCAAGTAATTGCAAATGAGCGTAAAAAAGAAGCAGATGCTTTAGCCAAAATTGCTACTTTAGAACAAAGTTTGGCAACATTGCAATAAAAAAATTCAGCTTTATGAATATGCCCCAAAAAGTTAAACACTATTTGGGGTATTTTTATAGAAATAATTTCAAAAATGATGCATTTGCTAGAATGTGTTCAAATAGTTTTAAAGAAACATGATTCAACTACACTAATTTGCTTAAGTTTGTTAAGAAAAGCGCCTTTTCAGCCTTCAAAAACACAATGGTAAACTATTCAAATTTTAGAGTTTCAATTGCTAGCTAAAAAATAAACCTCGCTTAAACGTACTTAAACGAGGCTTATTTTTTATGTTTTTAGAACTATTTTAAAAAAAGGAGTTGTGTGGCAGTTACCCGTTTTGGTGGTAGTATTTTTCATTTTTTTATCTTTTTTATCTGGTGTGGTGGTATGTATTCCCATGTATTGTCTTTGTCACTAATGATAAATCTTTTGTCATAGTCAGATTCTTTGTTTCTCGGGTCTGAATTATTATAAAAAAATGTTTTTGGGTCAGCATTTGGAAATACCTTATCGTGTTTGTAAACATTGTTTTTGTCAGTTGCAAAGAAAAAGAATTCTGGTCCTTCAATTACATTAAAAGTTGCACCGTCTGCAGCTTGTAATAGTTTTCCACGAAAAAAAACATATTTACCATCTGTTGCATAATCTTTGCCTAAATAACGAAAACTTGTCGGGTTTGCACCTTCAATAATTACTTTGCTATAATAACAAACACCGCAGTCTGTATAGTCATCGCAAGGTATTACCAATGGATAGTAAACGTAGTTTTTGTCTTTAGCATATTGAGTTCCTGGTAATACCTTGAATGTTACAATGTCAATGTTTTGTAATGGCTTAATATTACAAGCTATTTCACCCCCAAAAATAGAGTCTCCAATACGTGTGTAACCATCAATTCGTTCTTTGTCTGCAAGAGAAATCCATTTACCTTTTGAAATGAACTCTTTTGTCCTATCGTTTATATCAGTAGGTTCAAAATACTTTGTTGTCTGTCCATTGCAACTTGTCAAGGTATTTAAAACTATCAACCATATTAAAAAATGTCGTTTCATTGTCGTGTTGTTAATATTGCCCCCAACGTCAGACAGTGCAGTTTTTTCACAGTCTGACGTTTTTGGGCTTAGCGTTCTGAAGGGCTTTCGGATCCGAACCGTTTAGCTAATATATCAATTTTCATAGAAGTACAAAACCTGAATTTAGCACTTCAGCCCGCCTGACACAAAAACCTTGTAGCCGTAGTTTTTTAGTGTCAATTTAAATTAACTTTTACTTTCAGTCATAAAAATAGTATTTCCACTTGTCTTTACCTGTTTCATATAAAGTTGTCAGTTCTCTTTCTGCTTTGTGTTTTTCTGTCGGGTCGTAAACAACAACTTCAAAATTAAACCCGATAATCACGTTTTGGGTAAATGTCAAATTATAGTTGTCTGATTTCTTCTCGTAGTCGTATGCTGAAATTCCCATTACCCAAGGCTTTGGAATACTTTTTAGAAATTCTGGTTCTAATTGATTGATTTTTTTTGGATAGAAGCCATTCTTTTGCTTGAATATCTCAATAGCCAATATTAATTTATCGGCATTATTAATTGCAACTGTCCTACTTAATTCTCTTGCAAGTCCTGAACCCCAAATAGAGAAAACAAAAGCAAATAGAGGAACTGTCCAAAGTAATACAGGGAAAACTTTTTTGTCTTGTTTTTTCATTTGGTTAAATGTCCAAACTAGTCCAATAGGTATTAGTAAAAGCCCGAAAATGCTACCTAGTTGTGCTAAGCTGAAAATTAGGTTTGTCGGTCTACTTAAAAAGCTCGGTCCTGGCAAAAAAGGTGAAAGCACCAAAAAAATTGTCAGTACGTTTATTACGATTATAGCTTTCCACTGATTTCTTGTCATTAGTCTTTATGTGTCGTGGGGGTTTTCTATTATAGTCACCAACTCATTTGCATCCGCAACATTACAACGTCAATCTAGCCAATTTTGGCTGTATATGCGCTATAAATTAGTGTTTTTCTAATATAATAAAAAAATCTTACAAATCTTTAAGAGGATGTTAGTTTACAATAGCTTATGAGTCGTTGTTAAGATTCATTTTCTTTTTGCCCCATCATCATTAAATAAGCTTTTAGGAATGGATCAATTCCGCCGTTCATTACATTGTCCACATCGCTGGTTTCAAGTTGTGTGCGCACATCTTTTACCAATTTGTATGGATGCATCACATAATTCCTGATTTGCGAACCCCATTCAATTTTCATTTTGTTTGCTTCGATTTCATCGCGCTTCGCCTGACGTTTCTTTAACTCCATTTCGTACAATTGTGATTTAAGCAACTGCATGGCTTTGGTTTTATTGTCGAGCTGCGATCGTGTTTCCGAATTCTCGATAATAATTCCCGTTGGGTGGTGGCGCAAACGCACGGCTGTTTCAACCTTATTTACGTTTTGCCCGCCTGCACCCGATGATCGCATGGTTTCCCACGAAATATCAGACGGATTGATTTCAATTTCAATGGTATCATCTGCCAAAGGATACACATATACCGACGCAAATGAGGTGTGGCGCTTTGCATTGCTATCAAACGGAGAAATTCGAACCAAACGATGCACGCCGTTTTCACCTTTTAAGTAACCAAACGAAAATTCGCCTTCAAACTCTAAGGTAACTGTTTTTATTCCAGCCACATCACCTTCTTGAAAATTCAGTTCTTTAATTTTGTAACCGTTTTTTTCGCCCCACATTAAATACATTCGCATAAGCATGGCAGCCCAATCACAACTTTCGGTTCCACCAGCACCGGCAGTAATTTGCAAAACCGCACTCATACTGTCGCCCTCGTCTGAAAGCATGTTTCTAAACTCTAAATCTTCAACAATCGCTAGTGTTGCTTCATATTGTTTTTGAACGTCATCTTCCGAAGCTTCTCCTTCAGCAAAAAACTCCATCAAAACTTGTAGTTCTTCTGCATTGCTTTGTGCACTTTGGTAGCCTTCTACCCATTTCTTTTTTGAACGAATATTTCTAACAATGATTTCGGCTTCTTTGGCATTGTTCCAAAAATCAGGATCAAATGTTTTTTCTTCTTCGTTTTGTATCTCAATTAATTTCTGATCGATGTCAAAGATACCTCCTTAACGCACCAAGGCGATCCATAAGACCTTTTATTTGATCTGTTGTAACCATTTTTGTATGATTTTTGTTAGATTTATAAAAACAAATGTACATCTATCTTAAACAATAAAAAAATGAAAAAGCGGCATTGGTATTTATATATGATAATTTTTGGAATGATGGGCTGCGTGGCTCAAACCAAAACAGGGGCAGACAAAAGTGCAACTAAGATTGAAAATGGAAAAGTAACCCTTTCAAATCCCGATTTAGAATATGAAGTAATTATTATGGATAACGGTTTTGAGCGATGGTTTAATACTAATCGCATGCCAAAAGGTCATTATTCGATAGATTATTTAGAAAACAAAAACCGAAGATGGGTGCAGCAATGGAATGCGAAAGCACTGCAACCAAACAGCGGAATTGATTATACTATTGATTACAACAACCAAACCCATTATGGATATGAAGTGAATTATATGCTGTACCATTATTTGTTGTATTATCAACGGATGAATAATTTAAAATTAGATTAAATAATGTAAATTTGCAACGAGAAATAATTGCACTATGGCATCATTAAAGGAAAAGTGGGGAATAACTTCTAATTTTCAATTTATTATAATTTTGGTGGTTTTTGCTATAACCGGAAGCACTTCGGCTTATATTACAAGACCTATTTTAGAAATGATTGGTATTACAAAAGAAAGTTTGCACCCGTTGATCTATTGGCCGTTGTCGTTAATTTTAATTTTGCCTGTTTACAAGGTTTTATTGATTATCATAGGCACCTTATTTGGGCAGCACAAGTTTTTCTGGAATTTTGTTAAGAAGATGCTGATCCGAATGCGGTTAGGATTTTTATATGGAATAAAAAAATAAGCAAAACTTTATGTTTTTGCTTATTTTTTTATTAGTTATTCATATATTTATAGCTGTATGCCAGATAATATGATGAGATATTTTATTAGATTCTTTTTGTTTTTAAACCTATGTTATTGCAATGCACAAATTGCAACTAACTCTATTATAACGAAAGGACATGATTTTACTATTAAAAAAATCAATTGTAAAGCCCTTATAAACTTTGATTCAAAAATACCGGGAATAACAGATAAACAAATAATTCTGTACAATAAATATCAATTTGAATTACCTTTTATTGAAATTAAATGGTGGATGCAACTTGATAAAAATCTTACAATTCTTTACGAAAATGATCAATTAATTAGTATTGATGCTGGAAGAAAAAGTGATCTTGAGAATGCTAAACTTACAAAATGGAAATTAAAAAAATATAAAAGAAACAAAAAGCATATAGTCGAAGATGACCCAATTGATTTACTTGGAAAAGGATTAGTAAGAAGTTTCAAGTCTTATGAGGAACTTTTGTTTGAGAATAATATTTATATAGAATCATTGGATAAGAAAATTCAGGTAAATGAAGTTTATCATTACTCTAATGGAGTAGTAGATATTTTAGTGGTAAATAAAGGAGAATTAAATGATTTTATAAAGAAAAATATTGAGAGCTTTAGATTTGTAAAATAATAGAAAAATCCCAGCCGTTTGGTTGGGATTATTTTTTGTGAATAATAAAGATACACGGACGTTTGTGCAAATCTATTTTATGTTTTTTCCAGAAGCTTATAGGTTTTGTCAGCATAATTTCAGTTGGTAAGGTTAAGTCACACGCAACGCACAGCGAAGTGTTTGGATGCAATGTTTGAACCATTTCTTCCATCAATTGATTGTTTCGATAAGGCGTTTCAATAAAAAGTTGCGACTGATTTCTTTCAAACGACCATTTTTCCAAATTTTTCAATAGGGCTTTTTTATCTGATTTATCAATAGGAAGGTATCCGTTAAAAGTAAACGATTGCCCGTTCATACCCGAACCCATCAACGAAAGCAGAATGGATGATGGACCTGTAAGCGGCACCACTTTTATGCCTTTTTCATGTGCCATTGCCACAATCACTGCCCCCGGATCTGCAACGCCTGGGCAACCTGCATCGCTCATTAATCCCATGTTTTTTCCTTCCAATAAGGGCTGAATAAACGTTTTTAATTCTTTCGCATCGGTATGTTTGTTCAGTTCGAACAAATTTAAAGTAGCCTGAACTTTAGTTGAATCAATAGCTTTTATAAACTTGCGGGCAACTTTGCTGTTTTCAACAACATAATCGTCAATTAACGAAACCGCTCGCATTACACTTGCGGGTAAAACCTCGTTTGCAGCTGTATCGCCTAACATTACCGGAATTAAATATAAGGTGCCAAATGTTGTCATAAAAAATAATTAAGGAAGTATAAATTTTCCAAATAACACCAACCATAAATAAAAACCTAAACTACCTCCGATTAATCCTGAGATTATGAAAGTAAATCTTTGGTGGTATGGAATGTATTTGAAAATAATAAATAAAGTTACAAATATTCCAATGAATGCTGTAGGTATTAAAATACTAAAATCATTAATATCTAAATTGCGGGCAATTTTTATCTCGTCCATTTTTTTTGGATAACGACCATTCATAAAGTACTTTGTCACTACAATTATAAAATTAAAAGTTTGTCTTAACCAAAAAAGAGAAAGAAAAATATAAAACCAATGAGCAGTTTTTAGTTTTTCGGAACTAATTTTTTTTCGATTGAAATATAACAGAAGTAATCCAAGTGTTCCTGTTATAATGGTTTGTAAAGGACCGCCGAGAGTAAATAAAAGTTGATCCGATTGGGTAATAACTCCTTTAAAGTCATCAGGAATTAGTATGCTTGTAGATGCATAATGTATAAGTGCATCTAATCCAACAAATTTTGCTGCTATGTAATGACCACTTTCATGTGAAACTGTTCCTATAATTGTAAAAACAATAAAAGTTATTATTAGAAGAACTAATAATTTAAAATCTATTTTATAAGAAAAGTACTTTTTCATTAATAACTGTTCAAACCAGAAAAACATAAAAAAACGCCCTTAAGCGTTTTCTAGTTTAATTTTTATTTTTTCGCAAGCATCGTTCAGCATATTATAAACATCCTCAAAACCATTGTCGCCACCGTAATATGGATCGGGAACTTCTTTGTTTTGGTCGGGATACAGTTCGTTTAAAATAAACTGCACCTTGTTAATTGCTTCGTTTGTAGGAGCTAAACGGCACACATTTTTATAGTTGCTTTGATCCATCACATAGATATAATCAAAGTTGTCAAAATCTTCTAAAGTAAATTGTCTTGCGCGTTGGGTAGTTAAATCCACACCATACTTTTTTGCAACGGCAATTGAGCGTTTGTCGGGTAATTCTCCCGAATGCCAAGCGCCTGTTCCTGCAGAATCTACTATAAACCGATCAGAATTTAGTTTTGATTTTAAAATACCCTCTGCCAAGGGCGATCTACAAATATTTCCTAAACAAACCATTAAAATTTTGGCCATTACATAGATAATTTTTTGTTGATATCTTCAAAATGTACTTTAAACTCTTTGTCGGTTTCCAATAAATTATCAACCGTTTTGCAAGCGTGTAAAACCGTAGCATGGTCGCGATCACCTATTTGCGAACCTATATTTGCCAATGATGATTTGGTGTATTTTTTTGCAAAAAACATAGCCAATTGTCTTGCTTGCACAATGTTTCGCTTGCGTGATTTGGAACAAAGTGTTTCTATATCTAAATCAAAATAATCGGATACAATTTTTTGGATATAATCAATCGAAATTTCTTTTCGTATATTTTTAACGAATTTCTCAATTACATTTTTCGCAAGTTCTATCGTTACTTCTTTTTTATTGAAAGACGATTGTGCAATTAACGAAATAATCGCACCTTCTAATTCGCGAACATTTGTTTTAACGTGCTTTGCAACATATTCCACCACATCGTTTGGAATCTCCACTCCGTCGCGGTATAAAATATTTTTTAAAATATTCACACGTGTTTCAAAATCGGGGTGCATAATTTCTGCCGAAAGTCCCCATTTAAAGCGAGATAACAAACGCTGTTCGATATCCTGCATATCAACGGGTGCTTTGTCTGAAGTTAAAATAACTTGTTTTCCGTTTTGATGCAGATAGTTGAAAATATGGAAAAATACATCTTGCGTTCCCGATTTTCCAGATAAAAATTGGATATCATCAACAATTAATACATCAATTAATTGATAAAAATAAATGAAATCGTTACGGGTTTGTTTTCTAACCGAATCTACATATTGCTGCGTGAAAACTTCGGCCGAAATATATAATACCGTTTTTTCGGGATGTTTCTCTTTAATTTCTACTCCAATTGCGTGTGCCAAGTGTGTTTTTCCTAAGCCAACACCTCCGTAAATCAATAACGGGTTAAAAGCGGTTCCGCCGGGTTTGTTGGCAACAGCCATACCTGCACTTCGTGCCAAACGGTTCGATTCGCCTTCCAAAAAGTTATCAAAACTGTAGTTAGAATTTAACTGCGATTCAATCTTAACATTTCGTATGCCAGGAATTACAAACGGATTTTTTAATTCGGGGTTTTTGGTTTGCACAGGAACATCTAACTCCTGCGTTTTAACAGGCTCTCTCTGCGTACTAGGTAATTGTTCGGTGAACGGTTGTTTGGTTCCCGAAGTATTTTCCATTTTAATTTTATACAATAACTTTGCTTTAGGACCAAGTTCCTTAGTTAATGCAGATTTTAATACCTTTACATAATGTTCTTCTAACCATTCGTAGAAGAATTTGCTAGGAACTTGAATATACAAAGCGTTTTCTGTTAACTCAATAGCCTCAATTGGTTCAAACCAAGTTTTGAACGCCTGATCGCCAATGTTGTCTTTTATGTATTGAAGACAACGATTCCAAACAGATATTGCGGTTTCTTGTGTATAGTCAAGCAT